>DYPE01000154.1 GCA_020720085.1 Dichelobacter nodosus
AATGTCTAATTATCGTAAAAACTTACCGTAAAAACACTTCCACTGGTGCGGGATCGTGCGCCTCGGGCGGCGCGCTGTACATGTGAATTTCGCGTTGCGGGAAGGGAATTTGAATGCCTGCTGCGCCAAATTGTTGCCAAATCGCGAGCAACACTTGTGAGCGTACCATAATCAGGTTAGCCGCACGCAAGTTGATAAAGTAGTGCACGCGGAGGATTAGGGCCGAATCACCGAATTCCCACAGGGTAGCCAATGGCTTATGATCCTCGTCGCGTGCCACGGCGGGTAGCGCGTCCAACACACCATAAATAATGCGAATGGCCTGGTGCGGATCGTCGTGGTAGCTGATGCCAATCATCAACACCGTGCGTGCCAGGCTGTCGCTGCGTGTCCAGTTGGTGAATGCATTTGAAATCACTTCAGAATTGGGCACAATGACTTCTTGGCCATCCCAGGTCAGCAAAGTGGACGAACGGATGCCGATGTGGGTAATTTCGCCGACCTTGCCGCTCAACTCCACCACATCGCCTGTGCGCAATGGGCGTTCCATCAGCACCAGCAGGCCGCTCACAAAGTTATTGGCAATGTTTTGCAGGCCAAATCCCAAGCCCACGCCCAGCGCGCCCGCAAACACAGCCATGGTGGTCAAATCCACGCCGAGCAGGCGCAAGGTGATCAGCCCGCCCGCCAGCAGCACGGCGTATTGGGTGAAGACTGATAAACTGTGACGCACGCCTAAATCGGACAAGCCAGAGTAAATCCAGCGGTAAGTGATGCGCCGCGTCCAGTTGGCCAGCCACGCCATGGCCACCAGCGCGCCGACGGTTACCACCATGGCATACAAGGTAATCTCGAAATTACCCAGCATAAACAATGGCATGTTGATTATATGGTTGACAATGCCATCGCGCCATTGCCAACCATTGACGTGAAACAGCAGCCCACCTGCGCCCAACGCCAACGCGATCAACGCCACTTTATGCAGCAGCGGGAGGATGTCCTGCGCCCACAGTAGGCCGTAATTTGTGCTATGGCGCATGGCGAAATTCTTCAATAATTTCAATCCATCCCCTAGAAATCCACGTCCAATCAGCCAACCGGCCAACAGCACAGCGACCCAGGCGAATTGGCGCGCCAATTCCCACGCCAGGTTGACATACCCCACCAGGCCCAGGGCGGATACGGTAAAAATTGATGTAGGAATCAATAGGGTAAGAATGCGCGCCAGCAACAGCCAATACGCGGGCAATTGATATTCTGCGGTGGCCATGGAGTTGAGGATTTGCCGCCGCGCTTGCAAGGCGGGAAAGACTAAAATCGCTAGCATGAGCATGAACAGGCTGTCGTGCAGTTCCCGTAAGTTTTCAGAAAATGGCAATAAATGCACCAATAATGCCAAGGAAAACAATGCACCAGCCGGGATAAGTAAATGGCGTAATTGGCGGTACAACGCAAGATTTTGGTATTGTGCTGGCAAGCTGGGTTCTGCCAGCGCCAACCAGGCCAAGTTAATGGGCAGTTTGATGCCCAACCACACGCCAGCGAGGCCCAACACCAGCCCAGCCACGCTGGCGGGCAAGCGTAAAATCAACGTCAGGTCAATAATGACTAACCCAAATAAGGCGATACTGGGCAAATTCATGGCGAGCAAGCGCAACACAGCACGCACGCTCTGGGCGCTGAATGAGCCATGCCCGTCGTTTTGCGGCGTTTGTGCCAAGCGGTAGCGCAGCAGCATGCGGACGCGATATAAGCCCACCAGCCATAACGCGCTGGCCAGCCCAGCGATCAACCAATTGAACAGTGGAATGCGCGGCAAATTTTCCGCCAAGGACTGCACAATCCGCTGCATATGCTCATGCGCAACCGTTGGGATGGAAAGGAATTCTTTGGCCAATTCCGCCCATTGTGCAGCGTTGTCTGGCAATTGGCGCGTTTTGTACAACAGGGCGCGGCGGTGCGCCTGCTCTAACTCCGCCATTGCCGTTGCCAAACTGGTGGCCGCGTCCAGCGCCATGGCCACTGCGTCTTGCTGCTGTTGCAACTCTGTAACCAGTGCTTGGAACAGCTCGCGCTCTTCCAGCGCCATGCGTTGATAACGTGGCGGCGTTTTGTCTACAGGTGCCAACAATTCATGGCGTTGCAGCACGTGCAGCTTTTGCTGGAGCAAATCGCGGGTGAGCGTCAATTCGCGCTGCATTCCCGCCACTGCCAGCGTCGGGCGCGTTTCTGCCAGCCGCTCCGCGTCTAACGACAAACTCCGCTCCATTTGCCGCAATTGTTCGCCCACGCGGTTTAACTTACCCTCACGTGCCGCCAGCAGCGCACGCTCCTCTGCATCCAGCAAACGCGCTTCCAACACCCGTTGCCGCCACTGCGCGTCCGATCCTGCATCGGGTTTGAGCGCACGCAACGCCTTGCGGTATTCCGCAGCTTTGGCCAAATACTGTTGTTGCAAGGCATCCGCCTGCTGCAAGCTTTCTTTTTCCTGAATGCCCTGGTACGCGCTTTGGATAGCATCCAGCCAGGCCAGGTCTTGCTGATGCTTGGCATCGGCTTCTTGCAAACGGCTTTGTACATGCGCCAGTTGTTGCTGGGCAGCGGCAATGCGTTGCATGGCCTCATCCACCTTGCTTTGCGCCTTATCCAACATTTCCTGGCGTTGGAGGGCAGATTCCAGTGCCATGGCCTCGGCGTGCGCGGTTTCCAGGTGTTGGCGTGCGGTTTCCTGCGTTTTGTAATGTTCTGCCAACTCTTTGGCCAGTGCCTCGGCCTCGGCGCGTACATTGTCCACCTGCAATTGACTGGCTTGCGCGTTGCCCATGGCTTTTTCTACTGCGGCCAAATCAATCGCATTTTTAGTTTGTAATTGATTGAGTTGTTCGGCAATTTCTGCGTTAGGCAACGCAACGGCGGGGGCCGCAAGGGCAAGCGAAGCACTCCACCACAATAAGAAGCCGCATACGCACCGCACCATAGTGAACTCCAGCTATACGCCGTAACGCGCCCGATAGGCGTGGATGGCTTGCGCATGTTGCGCCAACGCAGGCGTGGCTTGCGCATAGGCCAAAATATCAGCCATGGCAATGATGGGAATAACCGGAATGGCAAATTCGCGCTCCACTTCCTGCACCGCAGAATATTCTCCCTGACCACGCTCCTGGCGATCCAGCGCCACCACCACACCCGCCACACTTGCACCACTGGCCTGAATCAACGCCAATGCCTCGCGGATAGCTGTGCCCGCAGTAATCACATCGTCAATAATCAGCACGCGCCCGCGCAATGGCGCACCCACCAGCGCACCGCCTTCGCCATGGGCCTTGATTTCCTTGCGGTTATATGCCACTGGAACATCACGTTGGGATTTTCCTGCCAAGGCCATGGCAGTGGCCACGGCCAGCGGAATGCCCTTGTACGCCGGGCCAAACAACATGTCGAATGCGCCGCCCCAATGTTGAATGGCCGCCGCGTAACTTTCTCCAGTGAACACCAACTCCGCGCCACTGTTCAAAATTCCAGCATTGAAAAAATACGGGCTGTGCCGCCCAGACTTTAGGGTGAATTCGCCAAAGCGTAACACCTCGCGGGCAATGGCAAATTCTAAAAATTGTTGTTGGTACATGTACATGATGATTTCCTAAGGCTTAAAATAGGTATTGGCAGGGTAAGGCACCGCAACGCCTGCCAAATAGGGTGGCTTCAGCGATGGGTAAAAATTTCATATTTCCCCATTACAATGGCACCATTCATCACTGTCAGCACGGCTTGTGCGCATAGGATACACAAATGAACGAAACTTTGCCGCCGCAACGCGGTGCAAACGAAGTATGTAGTGTGTTGGCGGAAATGGCCGCTATCATGGATGAACATTTTGACCGCCGCGACGAGCACAATACCCGGCGTGAAGTGATGGCAGAAAAACTCATCCGCCGCTTGAGTTTTGGCCTTGTTATGATTGGCATGATTTCAATTATGCTGGGGGCCATGTTGTTTAAGCTCATTAACGATGTCCGCTATAACATGGAAACCATGACGCAGAGCATAGGCATGATGCGTGACTATGTTTTTATCATGCAAAATAATATGCAAACCATCTCCGAGCACCTCGTGCCCATGCAGCAAGATATGGCTTCCATACGCCAAGATTTTGTGCTGCTCAATGATCACATGGGCGAAATCCGCACAGATTTGGGACATATTAATGCCCGCATGTCTGCCATGGAACAACATACCGATGCTATCGCGGTTAATATGGCAGGAATGCGCTACGACACCAGCATGATGCGCTTAGGCGTGGGTTCGATGAGCCAAAGCACGCAAACCATGAGTTCGCCCTTGCGCTGGATGACCGGCGGCTGGTAGCCCAGCCAGGCCGTGATTTTTTCTGCTATGATTTTGTTCTAACTCTTGGCTTGTAATGGAGTAAAATAAAAGCTTTTCTCTATTACGTGCACAACAGGCGGGATACCCTACGAACCCCATTGATTTACATGCCCATTCCAGCGCCTCGGACGGCGACTTATGCCCAGCCGCATTGGTGCGCCACGCACATACGCGCGGGTTATCCATGTTAGCGTTGACCGATCACGACACCACTGCGGGCATTGCCATTGCCCAACAAGCAGTGTGGCAACTGGCACCGGCGTTGCGGTTTATCGCGGGTGTAGAAATTTCAGCGAGCTGGCACAATCAGGTCATTCATGTTGTGGGTTTGCTGATCAACCCGGATGAAACCAATTTGCAAGCTGGCTTGCGCGAGCAACGCCAGCGCCGTGACGCGCGCGCGGCAGCCATTGCCGAGACCCTCGCCAAGCATGGCTTTCCCAATGCCTACCAGGGCACGCAAATATTGGCCAATGGCGGCGCAATCAGCCGCGCGCATTTTGCCCGTTATTTAGTGCTACAAGGTGCGGCGCGCACCAGCCAGGCCGTGTTTAAGCGCTATTTAACGCCCGGCAAACCCGGCTATGTGCGCGTACACTGGCCTAAAGTGGCCGAGGCGGTGGCGTGGATTCATGGCGCGGGCGGTATTGCCGTGCTGGCGCATCCAGCGCGCTATCTGGTCAGCCATGGCCAGCTTAAACAATTGGCAGGCGAATTCAAAGCATTGGGCGGGGAAGGGCTGGAAGTGGTATCGGGCTGCCATGGCCGCGAGGACATGCACCGTATGGCCGCGCTGGCGCGCGCGCAAGGCTTGCTCGCATCGGTAGGGTCAGATTATCACGGCAAATCGCGCGACTGGATAGAATTGGGCCGTATGCCGCTGTTGCCAGCAGAATGCGAACCGATCTGGACGCGCTTTCCGCCCGCTGTGTGAGCACGACGATGTACACGGGAAGATTTGCGCCCTCGCCCACTGGCCCGTTACATTTAGGCTCGCTGCTGGCCGCGCTGGGCAGTTTTTTGGAAGCGCGCCAACGCGGCGGGCGTTGGCTGGTGCGCATGGAGGATGTGGATGCGCCGCGTTGTGTGGCAGGCGCAGCGGATGCGATTTTGCGCACATTGGAGCAACTGGGGCTGGAGTGGGATGGCGATGTGTGGGTGCAAAGCCAGCGCCAAGCCGCGTACCAAGATGCGCTCGCACAATTGCACCGTGCCGGCTGGGCCTATCCATGCGCCTGTTCGCGCCAACGCACGGCGGGACGGGTGTACGATGGACGCTGCCGCGCCGGATTGCCACCCGGCACTATGGCGCGCGCCATGCGCGTGCGCGTGCCAGCGCGCGTGATCGCGGTGGAAGATGCAGTGCAAGGCCGCCACGTATGGGATTTACAACAAGACATCGGTGATTTCATCATCCGCCGTGCGGATGGTTTTTTCGCCTACCAATTGGCCGTGACAGTAGACGACGCCGCGCAAGGTGTTACCCACGTTGTGCGCGGCGCCGATTTATTGCACAGCACGCCGCGCCAGATTCACCTGCAAACCCTGCTGAATGTGCCGCGCCCGCACTATATGCACCTGCCCGTACTCATGGCCGCGCCAGGGTATAAACTCAGTAAGCAAAATCACGCACCCGCCATCGACCCGACACACGGGGCCACGCTGCTGACGCACGCCCTGACGTTGCTCAAGCAAAACCCTTCGCCCGAATTGGCGCAAACGTCCGTGCAAGAATGCTTGGATTGGGCCATTGCGCATTGGTCACCAGCGCAGATTCCCCGCTGCACAGAATTGCTAGGGGTAGGGTAATGTGCCAATCGCCTAATCCACCACGGGCAACCAACCGGGCGAATTCATAATGACCTTCCACAAGCCGTCGGGCAGTAGCAACTCGTGTTGCGCCTGGCGCGACAAGGTGACGCGCACTGGCTCGCCAGCGCGGATTTTTTCCGCCCAGCGTGGTTCCATCAATAATTCACGCCCCACGGAC
The DNA here is from genome assembly GCA_020720085.1 of Dichelobacter nodosus. Lineage (GTDB taxonomy): Bacteria > Pseudomonadota > Gammaproteobacteria > Beggiatoales > Beggiatoaceae > DYPE01. The sequence goes on from DYPE01000154.1 coordinate 6,377, forward strand.
AACAAGGGCACGCCCGTTGCCAGGGCGCGTTCGGCATCCTGCAAGGTGTGAATAGAACCAACGCCCATCACGGGAATCTGTGCGCCAACCCGTTC
>DYPE01000020.1:0-5893 GCA_020720085.1 Dichelobacter nodosus
AATGTATCCGTTTTCACCACCACGGTTTGGCTGCCGTGTTTCAAGCCGGTAATCAAATAATTGCCATTGGCATCGGTGACGGCACTCACATCACCCGCGTTCAGGGTTCCGCTGTTGTCCACGTCCACATACACCGTGACGCCAGCAATCCCCGCCTCGCCAGTATCTTGCACCCCGTCGCCATTTTCATCCAGCCACACGCGGTCGCCGATGGCACTGTAGGGGGTGAAGCCAAAATCGTTGGTCAGGTCGCTGCCGCCCTTGGTGATCACACTGACTTCGTTTGCCGGATTATCGGCCTCGTTATTGTTGCCCACTCCGTCCGCGCCGTCGTCGTCGGTGGTGGTGGTGTGGGAGGAGTACATGCGTTGCGGCGGCGTGATGTCCAGGGTAAATTTCGGCTTGCCGTCGCTGGACGGCGTGCCCGCAGTGCTATCGCGATAATCTTCATCAAGCAACAGATTGCTGAAACCATAATTGCCTAAGTTGTCGGTCACCGTGCGCGTGGTCACCACCGAGCCATTGGGGTAGGTGGTGGTCAGGGTGACGAGTTGCTGGCCGATGCCGGGTTCGTCCAAGTCTTTAGCGCCGTCGCCGTCTAAGTCTTTCCACACCAGATTGCCAATGGTGGCCGAGGTGTTGTAATAGCCGAAGTCCGCAGTGGGATTGGTGGCGTTGGGGCCGGTCAAGGTAACTTCATAGCCGCGTGCTTTGCTGTCGCCGTCCGTGGTGGAGCCGGTGATTTCGCTGTGCCAGTAACCAGCCAAATCGCCTTTGTAATCCACCGGATAGACGCGGTAGGTGCCATTGGGCAAATTGGCAAAACTAAAATCGCCGCTGCCGTTGGTGACGGTAGTGCCCAGCAGGCGGTCATTGGTGTCGCGCAGTTCGATGGTAATACCGACGAAACCCCCGCCGCCTTCCGTGCCGTCCAGTTTGCCGTTGGCATTGCTGTCATGCCACAGCGTGCCGCTGAGGGTGTTGGGCGTGGTGGTTTCGCGGTAGCCAAAGTCTTGATTGAGATTTATACCATTCGCCGCTGTTGCCAGATTCACCGTACTTTGGCTGTTCGCGCCGCCGTCAGGGTCTACGGTGTTGTCCAGGTTCGCAGGGAACGTGGTGGTATCCACACGCACCTGATAGGTTGCGGTTTTGTTTAGATTATCAAACCAGTACATGCCCTGGGCATTGGTAGTGGTGGTGTACAGCAGCGTGGTGCCCGCGCTGTTGTATAGATTCACCGTCACGCCTTCCATGCCTTCGCCGGTGTCGGCCTGGCCATTGGCGTTGAGATCGAAGAACACCGTGTCGCCAATCAGTCCTTTGCCTGCAACAACGCTGGGCGGGGCATAACCGAAGTCGTGAGTATTGTCGTTCGTGCCCAAAGTGGACACGCTGCTGATACCGTCCAGCGCATCATCGTTGGTTAATGGGCCGTCTTTGTCCTGGGTAATGACCAGACCGCCGAGCACGTTGTTCAGATCAGTGACATTGATGTAATAGTCGCCACCAGGCAGACCAGTGAAGGCGTAATATCCATGCTGTGTGCCCGCAGTGTTGGGGTCATCGCCAGTGATGGTGGTGGCTAGTATCTTGCCTGTGCCGTCGGTGAGCATGACGGTCACGCCGTCAATGCCAGCTTCAGCGCCGTCTTGTGTGCCGTTACCGTTGGTGTCGAGATACACGGTATCGCCGAGTTTGTAGGCATTCGCCGGAGTAGTCAGTTTATAACCAAAATCCGCGTTGACATACACATCGCCCGGGCCAAGCACAATGGGGCTGGTGGTGCGGCTGTCCTTATTGGAGTCCGGGTCGCCGCTGGGGGTGGTATTGAAACCCGTGGGCAAAGTTGCGGTGTCCACTTGCACCACATAACTGCCTGCGACCAGGCCCTCGAAAATGTAGCGGCCATCCGCGCCAGTGGGAGTAGTTACCGCTGCCGCATCACCTGCACCGCCATACACGCCATCGTTATTGGTATCGGTGAGCAGTTTTACTGTCACACCGCTGATCCCAGCCTCGCCGAAATCCTGCACGCCGTCGCCGTCCGTGTCGATCCACACGCGGTCGCCAATTGCGCCAGTGGGCGCGGGCGGTGCGGGCGGATTATTGGTGTCGCCGGGCGTGGCCCAGTTGTAGCCGAAATCCTCGGTGCGCACATTCGCGCCCTGCGCCAGGGTGAGCGTGGTTTGGCTATCAAGCGTGCCATCGCGGTCGTAGGTGATTTCCAGTTGATTCGGGCCACCCGCGTCGGGATCAGGCAATGCAGTGACCGCCACTTTGTATTCGCCAGCGGGCAGGCCCTTGAACAAATACCCGCCGTTGGTGTCGGTGGTGGTGGTGAAGGTTTGGTTATCGCCTACGCTACTCAAAGTATTGTCCGGCCCGGCCCAAGTCAGAGAAACGGTTGCGCCAACAATGCCCGCTTCGCCTGCGTCCTGTACGCCGTCGGCGTTTTCATCCAGCCACAGCCGGTCGCCAATTTGACCGAAAATGGCCTTGGCGTCGTCTTCGGTGTGGTAATCGCGGTCTTCGTTTGGTTCAGGCGTGTCGCTGTCTAATGAATCATAATCCACCGTGGCGCTGTTAAACACGCTGTCTGGCGCGCCGCTGATGTTGGCTTGGTATTTGATGGTGAGGATTTCGTTGTTAGCAGGGGTGATTTCATCATAGTCCAGAGACGGCACATCAACAAGAATTGTGGTGTCCGCGCCGCCATTGCCAGTGGTAATCGCGCCCTTGCTGGTGGTCACGCTGCCCGCCACCAACTTCACACGCGGGTCTTCCAGTAAATCCTTAATCACCAAATCAAACGCATCGCTCTTGGAGTTGACGGTGTGTTGCACAATGACGGTGTATTCCACCGTATCCTTGTCAATCATGCGGCTGACGGATTTGACTAGGCTCAAGTCGGGTTCGACTGCGGTGACAGTCGGTTCACCCGCAACAGCGATGGTAGTGGTTGTAGCGTCATTCGGATTTTTGTATTGCAAATCTGCGCTGTTAATATGCGTGGACTGGCTGCCTTGCAGGCCATGTACCGCTGCATCGTCCAGCACAATAGCTTGGTATTCAATAGCGATTTGATTGTCCACAGCGTTGTCGCCAGTCGCCACCACATCGCCGTCGAACGTAAAATGCACCACATCGCCATTGGCTGCGCCGCCAGTGACGGTAATTGCTGGCGCAGACGGCAGCGTGCCGCTGAAGTCCGCTGCCAGACCGGCAGCAGCGGTACGAATGACAGCCGCCGATCCGCTGACGAATTTCATGCCGGTCGGAATATCATCGTTCAGCACCAAATTTTTGGTGGTGCCTTCGGGCAAGGTAACCAGCAGGCGGTAGGTAATTACCTCGCCCACTGCGCTATTGGCACCGGTGGTATGCGCATCTGGCTCACTGGTGGCGTACAGCGACTTGGCCACGATAACATTGGGCACAGTGACCGTGACATCATTGGAAGTTGTACTGTAATCGCGATCCACACCGTGCGCGGGGCCACCGTTTTGGGTGTCGTAACCCAGGGTGTATTGATTGTGAATGACTTGCGTGGGTTGCACACTGTCTTTCAGCTTACCGGTGACGGTGATGGTGATTTGCGCATGATTTGACCCCGTTTCATCGTAGTCTAAATCAATATTACTCGCGGGTTTGATCCGCACATTTCCACCATCGCCGCCATCCACTTCAAAATGAGTGCTAATGTCAGTGTTGACACTGTTTTGAGAATGGGTTGCCACGATAGTGTAGCTGCCCGGCACAGTTGCCCCGACAAACTCATCCGGCAAGTTGTCGTTCAAAATCAAATCGAACGCATCAGCGCGGCTGGCCGCTGTATGGCTGATAGTCAGGGTATAAGTCAGCGAATCGCCTGCGTCGCCAGTGGCTGCGCTGACTGCTTTCACGACTTGCACAACCGGCTCGCGGATGGTGATGGGCGCAGTGTTATCGTTGTCGCTCTCGCCATTGGTGCTGGAAGCATCCGCGTCATTCACGCGGCTTGCGCCCTGGACGTTATTGGTGGTGTCGTTCAATACCCGCGCCTGGTATTCAATCACCAGATTATCGGTGTCTATGGTTTGGGTATTTTGGTCGCCAGGGTTGGTGATGTCTCCCAGATTCAAGGTCAATACCCGTGTACCCGCGTTGTACACTGTGGCGGAAGCGCTGGGGACAGTAATGACCGAGCTATCCGGGTGGGTCATACTAGCGGCATTGCTAAGAATCTTGGCAGAACCGTCTATATATTCCATCCCCGCTGGCAAAGTATCCACAATCTGCACACCCGGCTTGGTGCCTTCGCTCAAAGTCAGGGTGACGTGGTAGGTCACGGTGTCGCCGATGGTGAAACTGTCCGCGCTGTATTTGGGGTTATCCACAGCTTCTTTGACTGCGGCAAAAGAACTGCCCGCTGTGGTGGTAACGCTTATGGTGTCGTAGTAATTGTTCAGTGTAGTGGTATCGGGTGACACACCGGGAATGGCGAGCGCACCATCGCCAGTACGTCCGCCAGTGGCGGAGCCGGGGCTGCCTTTGGCATTGTTTTGCAACACGGTATTAAAAATTGTGGTGGTATCGGAACCCGTGCTATTGCCGCCGGAGCCATTCGGCGTTCCGTGACGGTCATTCGCCGCGTTGCCAATGATAGCGGTGTCGTTGGCATTACTCAAAGTGCCGCCGTCGTTTACTGGCAAGCTGTTGTAGGTGACATAGGCAGTATTACCCAGCACCTCGTTACGCACTACTTGGTCTTTCACCTTGGCGGTGATGGTAATAGTGACCGCTTGGTTGGGCGCGACTTCAGCAATGTGGAAGGTCGCAGTATCTATATCTGCGTCGCCGCCCAAGTCTTGCTGTACAGGTGAGCCGGTTTTCAGCACGATTCCCGCTGGATTTGTTGAAGAAATCGTGTGATTGATGTATTCCAGAGTAAAGTTATCGTTATCCAGCTTATCTACCAGTTTTACATCATAGGCAGGGGAATCGCCGGTGTTAGTGAAGGTCAGGGAGTATTCAATCACGTCGCCAGCTTCGGCCAAGCCGGCAACCCAAGCCGCGCCCGCCAGCTTGGTGATGGTTTTGGTCAGATCAGTAATCGCGGGTTCGGCAATCGTCACATCCATGCGGTTACTGGTGGCGGTCAGATTGGAGTCGTTGTTGACCAGGGTTTCAAACCAGGTCTGGCGATCCTTGGCGGAAGCAGGCGTTACTGGCGTTGGCGTATTGGCTTCATTGGCAATCGCTTGGTTGGCGGTTTCGTTCAATACCAGGGCGTTGTATTCGATGATGATGTATTCTTTGCCATTGTTCGCGCCGGAGTTGATGATTTCGCCCAGTTTGAAATAGACACTGTTGCCGGAAGCATAACTGTCATCGTTCGTGGACGTACTCTTGGAAATCCGGTCGTCTGGCAAGGAGACGGTAGGCGTAAAGGTCAGGGGCGTTGCGCCGCCCGTCACCACTGCGCTACTTAACGTCGCGTCCACAGTGATATTTTGGCTCGGTTGACCAGCGGTTTCATCAATAAACGCCACCGTGGTGGTGCCGTCATTGATGAATTGCAGTCCCGCTGGTATGAAATCATGGATGGTGAGGTCGTTCACCGTGCCTTCGGGCAGATGCACGAATAGGCGGTAACGGACGATTTCGCCGATGGTAGCGGGTGTGCCGTCGGGCAGATAGACCAAACCGGCTTGCAAACTGGCGCGATCTGGGGTGTTGTTGCCGTCGTTGTCCAGAATATTGGGCGGCAACGCCGGTAGCACTGGGATAGCCGCCACGGTGGCAGTGGTGTCAGCAGTACCCGCCTCGGAAGTTTTGACAATGAATTTTTCCGGGGTGATGGTGAGAATGTTGATCACCGCCGTATCCGCTGCCTGGTAACGGTTCTCGC
>DYPE01000020.1:5993-33424 GCA_020720085.1 Dichelobacter nodosus
CGGCTCGACGACCGTGACATCTGTTGCGCTCACCGGATCAATCTGGAATTCCGGCGCGGTGATGGCGAAGTCTATGGTATCAATATTGCCACTTAACGCGAATTGTGTTGTCGGATTATTGGTAAACGGCGCGGTAATGTCCGGCAGTTCGATGCGATAATTACCCGTGGGCATATACTCAAAGGTATAGATGCCATCGGCATCAGTCACGGTCTCAAAACGCAAATCGTCGGCGGTGTCCAGTGTGCCATCAGGCCCAGCGTGAATCGCTATCACGCGCACGTTGGGAATGCCTAATTCTTTATCCCAAATACCGTTATTATTGGCGTCTTCAAAGCCATTGGCTGATTCGCCCGCGCCAACGTCAATATAGCCGTCGTTATTGATGTCGCCGAACTCAAATATCCCGTTGCCATTGGCGTCTTCGTTGTCCATGCTGCCGTCAGCATCGGTATCAAACCAGACTTGATCGCCCACCGAAAGGCTGCCACGAAAACCGAAATCAGCATTGTCTATGTTGTCGAAACCATCCAGGGTGTAAGTGCCGGTGGTGATCGGCGTGGTATTATTCGTCAAACCGCCGAAACTCGGCGGGGTAACGGTCACGGTATAGCTGCCGTTAATCAGGCCGTCGAATTTGTAATAGCCGTCTTTGTCCGTTGTTGTAGTAGCCCCCAGACCATTCAGCGTCACTTGTACACCAGCGATGCCCTGTTCTCCTGGGTCTTGCGCGCCGTCGCCGTCTTGATCGAACCACACCCGGTCGCCGATGCTGTTGGTGCCGACAAAGCCAAAATTCGCCGTGCCACTGTTGGTTATAATAGGGGAAGTGGTTGGAGTCGCGCCGCTAGGCGTGAAGTTGTACGGATTCGCCACGCCAGTTTGCGTGTTTGCCACGCGCACGGTGTAAGTGCCATCCGGCAAGCCAGTGAAGCTGTATGCGCCGTTTTCGTCGGTAAACGTGGTTGCCAATAATTTGGGCGTGGCGCTGGTGTCGAATAGTTGCACCAGCACATTGGGCAAGCGGACTTCGTTATTTGCGCCCAGCGTGGACGGTGCGCGCACGACTTGTTCGGTACTGTCCTGGTTGATGTCGTGCCAAGCAAAGCCAGTAATGGTGTTGCTGCCGTTGTCGAAACGGAAATCAACATCCGTTCTGTCCTGCCCGGCAGCCAACGCGATACCGCTTTGGCTGGCCGATCCGAGTATGCCCATGCCAAACGGCGCGTCAGTGGTTGCCACGGAGACATCGTACTGGCCTGCGGGCAAGTCGCTGAACAGGTAATAGCCGCGTCCGTCAGTGGTGGTGACATAGTTGCGGTCATCGCCGCCGCCCAGAGCACCATTTGGCCCATACCAGGTGGCTTTAACCGTTATTCCTGCTAGGCCGGTTTCGCCGGTATCGGAGCTGTCTTGGTTATCATCCCACCACACCCGGTCGCCGATGGAACCGGTGCCGGGATTGACTTTGGTGCCATAGCCAAAATCGGCGTTCACATAATCCGTCACCTGTTTTGCGCCGCTGTCATAAGTCAGCGTCACCGCGTGGAAACGCAGATTCGAGCCGCTGTTGTCGCCAGCGGTCATGCGCCAACCCGCCGGCATGGTGGATTCATCTACCACGACGCGGTAGTTACCGTGCGGTAAGTTGTCAAACAAATACTTGCCATCGCTGTCGGTGGTGGTGAAGTATTCGGTGTTGTCTGCGGTGTGATTAAAATCGTTATCTTCCCCGGCGGAGGTCAGAATCACTCTAACGCCGGGAATGCCGGTTTCGCCATCCATTGCGCCGTTGTTGTTCGCGTCAAACCACACGGTGTCGCCGATGCTGCCGTTTTCAGCGGGTTTGGGCCAATAGCCAAAATTCACAGCCGTGACCGCTGGGCGCGTTGCGCCGACGTATTCCAACTCGATAGGATTTTGAGTGGTCAGTTCCAGCGCATCGAGCGGATGGCCGCTGGTTTTCACCCAGTAAGTGCCTGCGGTAGGAACCGCAAAGCTGTAACGCCCCAGCGCGTCGGTGGTGGTGGTTTGCGCTACCACGTCGTCGGTTGTGCCATATTTGCCGTCCACACCGGGTTTAACCAGTTGTACTGTGGCATCGGCAATACCATCCTCGTCGCTGTCAAACGCGCCATCGCCGTCGTTTGTGCCGGTGTCGCTGAACACCGTGCCGCTCAGGGTATAGCTGGTGGTTGCGACAGTAGTCAATGTGTTCAACAAGACAATTTTATTGGCCTTGCTGCCAGTCAGATCGTAGGTTTGCGGTGTGCCGCCGGGAACGCTCATTTCATATTCGCCGGGCAGCATGTGGCTGAAAGTGTATACCCCGGAGAAATCGGTCAATTCGGTATAAGTCAGATCATCCTGGCTTTCATCCACATGCGCAGTGGCCGGATCATCGCCCGCCACGCCGTCCAATCCGCCCCACACGGCGGTGACGAGGACGCCCTCTAATGGCATACCGCCATTATCCTCGACGATTCCTATAATCCCCATCTGTCCGCGCACACCGAAATCGTCCGCCGGATAGCTGCCGCCTGCTGTGGCGGGGCTGTGGCTGTAGTAAGCGGGGGTAACCGGCTTGGTGGTGGCGACACCCTGCGGCAAAGTCACGGCATTGAGCGCCACCTGGTAGTTGCCTGGCGCAAGATTGCTGAACAGATAATGGCCGTCGGCGTCGGTGACGGTGGTAAAGAAGGTGTTGTCGGCAGATTCGTCGGTTGCCAGTGTGCCGGCGTTATCCAGGTAGAAGCCATCCGGCCCTGCGCCCAACAGCGTAACCGTCACACCGGAAATGCCCGGCTCGCCGGGGTCTTGGCTACCATCGCCATCCAGGTCATGCCATACGGTGTCGCCGATGCTGATGCCGTTGCCCACTGCTACGTCGGAGTTGGGCGGAATCGGGAAATCCACATTGGGATTATTAGCGGTCAAGTTAATCCGCTGTATGGTTCCGGCAGGCGCGCCATTAACCACCAGGCTGACGCGGTAATCGCCAGCCGGCAAGCCTGTCAGGCTGTACACGCCGCTGGCATCGGTGGTGGTGGTGAACACCAGGCCGTCGCTGTCACGCACGGCTTGTACCTTTGCGCCGGAGATGCCAAGTTCATCATCCGCATCACCTGCAATATTATTCAGCCCATTCGGGTCTAAAATTCCATCGTCGTTATAATCAAACCACACGGTGTCGCCAATCGTGAGCGGCGTGGTGTCACGCAAGCCAAAGTCGCGGTCATCTGTAACGCCAGAGGCTAGGGTAATCGCGCCCGGCGTGGTGGTTGCGATCATGTCAGCAGGCGGCGTGGAAATGCTGAAGCTGTAATTGTGTCCAATCGGCATCCCGACAAATTGATATTTGCCCTGGCTGTCGGTCACAGTGTCGTAAGTTTTGGTGGTAGTCGTGTCGGTCAGGCGCACCACAACGCCAGCCAGCGGCGCTTCGTTGGCGTCTTGCACACCATCGCCATCGGCATCGTGCCAGACATAATCGCCGATGGTGGCATATTGACCCACAGTGTTGGGGACGTATTGGCCGGCGGATTGGTTGATGACCGGCAGATTGGCGCTTTTATCCATTGCGCTCAAATCCACGGTTTGCGCCCCGCCGTAAGGTTTGCCGTCTTTATCCAACACCTGTACTTGGTATTGGCCAGGCAACAAGTCAGTGAGGGCAAGCTGACCGTTGGCGCCCATCGTCACTGTGCGGGTTAGATCGTCACCGCCGCCAACCGCGCCGTCGCGGCCTAGCCAGGTGACTTGGACTTTTGCGCCGGGTACGCCAGATTCGCTGTCAATGGTGTTGTTATTATTGGTGTCGTAAAACACTGTCAAATTCAACTGACGGGCGGCGGTAATGCCGAAATCGGCTGTGTCGCGGAATTCGCCGGGTAGGACATCGGTCAGGGTATGCGTACCAGCAGTGGTAAGGCTAATATCAACGCTACCAGGGAGCGTATCGGTTTTGACATCAACCCGATAATCGCCACCGGGCAAGCCATTGAAGCGGTACAAACCATCTTCGCCGGTAATCGTGGAATACGTCTTGTTGTCGGCAACCGTTGCTAAATCTCTATCCGGCCCAGCCCAGGTTAAATCCACTCTCACGCCCGGCACACCGATTTCTCCGGCATCCTGCACGGCATTACTGTTCGCGTCCCACCACACGCGGTCACCAATCGAAGCGCTACCGTTCAGCCAATCGGCTGTGGCGGAGTTGTTCAGTTGCACAACGGGTACACTCTGATTGGCTGCGGTGTTGAGTACCAGGGCGCGGTACTGGATGACTATCGTGCCGCCAGTGGCGCTGTATAAATTCCCCAAATCCATTTGCGCCCGTTGCGCGGTGACGTTGCCATCGCCGATGACGCGAGTCCAGTTAGTTAAATTGGTGGTATCCAGCGCACCCTTATCGGAACTGACGCCCGTCGGCGTAACGCTGTCAATGCTCACAAATCCCAGTCCCACGTCCAGCGTGTCAATAATCTGGGCGTTGGAAACACGGCCTTTGGGCACGGTCAGGGTAACTTGATAAGTCACATATTCGCCGATAGCGGCTTGGGTATTATTGTTGCCCGCTTCGTTGAGTTCCGTGCCAATGAGGACTTTCGCCAGCGTGGGTTTTGCCACAGTCAGGCTGTCGCTATCCATCACCGGGTCTTGGGTGCGTTCGTTAAGATTGTCGCCCGGTTGGCTGGTAGATTGGGTGACAATCGCGGTGTTGTGGATGGTTTCACCGGCCTGGATGTCGTTGGGGTTGGCGCTGAGTTTGGCGGTAAAACTCAGGGTTGCAGTTGCGCCGGGCGCAAGTCCGGTAGCAGTAAGGGGATTAAGTGTAGAATTAGTAAAGCGTATCGTATGCGAAACCGGAACATAGACACCGGCAAACTGTTGGTCGGCACTAATTCCAGTTACATTAGCCGCCGCAGTATCAAACTTCACCGGATCAAGCACGTCTTGCACAATCACATCATAGGCAGTGGAAGTGCCGTCGTTTTTCACGGTCAGGGTGATATTGACGGTATCGCCCGCGCCCGCCGTGAGTTCGGTAATATTCTTGTCTATCGTGACATGCGGCTCGACGATGGTGACTTCGAGATTTTCCGACACGGTGGAAATCAGGGTGCCGCCATTGACCGGATCAGGATATTCCAAAGTGGCGACATTGATCTTGCTGGCGGGATTGACGTTTTCCGGGGTGTTTTTCAGCACAACATCGTATTGCAGCTTGAAGGTGTTGGCGCTGGTCTCATCGGTGGCAGTGGGAATCACATTGCGGGTATCGAACTGGATGTCGTTGCCGTCGCCTGTATTAGTGGCGAATTGCCAGGCATTTGCCAGGGTGGTGGATGCCGCTGGCTCGCCGTTGAAAGTGCCGTTAAAACCATTGCGGAGAAAGGTCGCTGAACCAGCCACATATTCCATGCCATCGGGAATATCGTCGGTGATTTTCAGGCGGCTGGTGTTGCCTTCGGGGACGGTGACGGTCAATTCATAGGTGACGATTTCGCCGATGGCGACATTGGGATTCACATCGTTGTTCAGGCTGGTATTCACAATGGACTTATGAATATCCGGCGTTGAGACGGTAACGGTAGCGGTGTCTTTGAATTGTTCATCGCCAGGCGTAACATGATTGTCAGGAAGACCGTTTGGATGGGCAATCTCGCTCTCACGGTGAGTATAACGAACTAACTCAGCTTCATTTTTAATCGGTGTGCCGGGGGCGATGCCGTCTTTGATTTTCAGATCGTAGGTGATGACGACGATGTTGCTGCCGGTGGTATTATTCGTTGTTTGCTTTGCAAGAGTCCCTGTGCTTTCGTAAGCAGGGGCAAGTAAGCTGTCGCTGTCGCCGCTTCCGTCGTTGTCACCTTCTTGAACACCATCACCGTCGCGGTCGTCAACAATTTCAATGTAATTATCAAACAGGTCGTTCGCATCGCCGCCAGCACCAATAAGAACGCCAGCACTGTCTTTCAATGCTAATTGCGTAGTCCCATCACTTCCCAAAAACGCCTTCAAATTCAATCCGCCCGCTGGAATCTCGAAACCATCGGCTAATTTATCGCGGATTTGTAAATCAAAAGCATCGCCTCCGCCTCGGTTTTCAATTGCAATGCTGAAACGCACGGTATCACCGGCATCCACACCGCCGATGTCGGTGTCAATTTGATTAGGTTGTGTGTCATTATTTGTTGGAGAGGGGAACATATCACTGGTGATTAGTCCAGTGAAACCGCTGCCAGTAAGAAGGGGTTTGGCAAAATGATCCGTTCCGCCCTCCATCGGCGTAAAGAAATCATTGTTGATATTCGTGGTCAGCACTGCGCCTTTTGTCACATACAAATCAGGCTTAATCATCAATACCTGAACCAATTCGCTGGTACTGCCGCTGTTGCCGACGGTATTACCAAAGGTGTTTTCCGCCTGGTTAGTCAGGAAAAAGCCGTCATGGGCAAACGGATCGTCGGTGGCGGTGACAGTGAACAGCAAATCTACCACTGCCGGGACGCTGGGTGCGGTGTCGAATTTACCGAAATCTACGATCAGGCGGTTGTTGGCTAAATCCAGTTGGATGTCGGGGGACATTGCAGCAATTGTATAATCCGGTACATTATCGTAGCCAGTCCACGAGGTGGATGCGTTCGCTTTCGTGCCAAATAATTGAGCACCGTATAATGTATGCGCCGGGCCATAGCTGATGGTGCCCGCCGCAGGAATCCAGCCCGCCGCCGGATTGAAATCCGTGATCGCATCGCTGGTCGCCACGCCGCTGAGTTCATTTGCCAGAAACACCGGCAACGGCAGGTAGTCAATGACCTTGAAATTTTCCGTGTCCGCTATCGGCATGGTCACGGTGACGCGGTAGGTGATGGTGTCACCCGCGCCCAGGCGTGGCGGCAGCAAATAAGTGGTCTCGCCGTTGACTGCGTAAATTTGTTTGTGGATTTCTGGGCCGGGCAGCACATGGCCTGCTACCGCGTCGTCAGTTTCACGTTCATAGTTCGGCGCGGAGCCAGTCGGGTTATAACTGTCATGCGGATCGAGAACACGACCATCAATCTTGACCTGGTTGCTCAGGGCATCCAGAGTGTCCACGCTTGCATCCCCCAATCCGCCGGAGATGTGAAAGTCGCTGAATTCTTCTTGAATCACAGTGTGGTATTTGATGGTGACGGTGGTGCCGGGCTCAAATGGGGGAGTACCCGGAACTGGCGTGTCATTGGGACGATAATCCTCGTCATCATATGCGCCTTTGAAGATGCCGTTGGTGGCAGGATCAATGAGCTTCAATTCTTTGGAAACATCAAAGTGCAGATGGGTGGAGCCGTCGTATTGGCTTGAACCGTCAAGCACCCCATCTGAGTCCGTGTCTTCATTGGCATTGTCGAAGTGGCCGTCACCATCCAAATCTTCGTTCACGTTATCGAAATGAGTATCCCCGTCGAGGTCTTCGCCTGGATCAAATGAGCCATTGCGGTTCAGGTCTTCGGTCAGGTCAAGCTGGCCGTCATTGTCCAGGTCTTCTTTGCGATCAAGCCGGTTGTCGTGATCTACGTCTTCGCCCATATCCAGCTTGCCGTTGAAATTCAAATCCTCGTCAACGTCTAAGCGACCATCGTGATCTTTGTCTTCGCCAGTGTCGAAATTGCCGTCGTGGTTTAAGTCCTCGTTTGTATCCAAATGGCGGTCATTGTCCAAGTCTTCGCCACCAAGGACGAGGCCGCCGATATTGGTTCGGGTAGTTGCCGGCAGTACGGGATTTATGGCATTCACGTTGCCACTGAAATTCGTGCCGGCAAAGCTCAACGTGCCAGCGTGTGTATCCGCTATTACGGCGTTGGCTTCGCCATGCTTCGGCTGTGTTTTCCCGGTGTTATCATATCCGTCAAACTCATGATCCACTACATTAGGCAAATCCAAATTGCCGCTTTCGATGGTGATTTTGGGAATAAAAGTTTCATCAAACCGCTGTCCATCAGAAAACACATCGTCAATTTTGACATCATCAAAGGCAAAATAATCCGAGACTTCAAAGGTGAGGCTATATTCGAGTACTGTGCCAGGGCCACCCGTACCACTGACCGGGGCAACCCCTTTCTGAATGGCAATAGATGTGTGCGGCACATCGGCGGTCAGCCCGCTGTTGCCGAGATTGGTGGTTGCGCCGGTATAGCCGGGAATCTCTGTGACTAGATTCGCTTGCGCACTGGCTTCATTGGTCGAGGAGCCATCATCGCCCGTGACCGGATTGACTATCGGATGCTGACCTGCGCCAGATTGGTTGGCTGCCGGGGTAATCGGATCGACATCCAAGGTATCCAGATTGTTATCAGGATTATTATCAAAATCCTCCGCCGTGTATTCTGGCTTGTAATAATCAAACGTAACAGTCAAATCCGTACCAGTCTTGCCGGTTAGTGTGGGCGCGGGGGGCGCGGGGGGCGCGGACGGATTGGCACTCAACTGATTATTCGGCGCATTATGTGGCGATTCGATACCCGTGGCAGCGGTAGTAAATTGCGCGGTGACATCGGTGCCAGCGGCATCGGTGACTTTTAATCCGCCAAGATACACCACGTCGTTGGGCAAAAAGTCTTGTACGCGGATGTTATTCAGGGTGACGCCAGTGGCGACATCCAGGGTAATGGTCATGGTGCCGGGAAAATTGCGCCCGGTAACGCCTTCCGAGTTTGGCTGGGTGGTTTTCTTGACCGTGATAAGTTGCGGCGTGACCGCGTGCGTGGTGTCGGGTGAATCGTCAGGAATCGGCGCATCCGTGGTGGGATTTGCCAGCGCATCCAGGCCAAAGCGAAAGCCACCACGCACCCACAGCGGCATGGGGTCATTGGGGATAGACCCGTCGGGTTGTGTACCCACGCCGGGCACGAAGCCAGGGAATACGCCCTGTTTGCCATCCCACATTTCTGTATGCGTGAGTACATTGATGCCAAACGGGGTTGTGCCCAGTTGGGTCTTGCCATCGTAATCCTGTCCGCGTGCAGTGCCGGAGAAGGTAAATTCTGCTTTGGGCTGATCTGCCACGAAGCGGCCAAAGGGCAGTTGAATCATCACCCAGCGCGCACCTAATTCAGTTGGGCCAGGGTCAGGGTTAGGCATGGTAAAAGGCATGGTAAAGCCAACATAGGGATGCTTGAGTACCTGATTGCCGCTGCTGTCCACCCATTTGTCACCATCCCACACGCCCATTTCGTGTACCAATGAGGGATCGAGCGGTGCGCCCAAAAAGTTGGGCTGCAAGCTCATGTCCAAGCCGGACGGCACGACTAAATCAAAGAAGGGGCCAAAACCGGTCTCGCCCACCGCCCCCGTGTTGTCAAACGTGACAGTAAAGCTAAAATTTTCGTTCAGCATAGGCGAAGCTGAGGTAACCGAGGCATCCGGCGTGGCGGCCAGAATCACGTGGGCTTGGCTGGTAAGTGCGGGGGTGTCAATCACGCCTGCGGTTTGTTCCAAATCCCAATCGCCGCCCAGGTCTTGGTGGCCCGTGGGGTCGTCGGACGCGGCGACGTCGGCTTGGGTCAATTCGCTGAGTTTTTCAATGAAGGCGATGCCGCTGGGGCCAGCGGCGAGGTCGCAGCCGTAGAGCAGAATGTCGGCGTCTTGACTCAGCGCGGTTTGCCAGGTTTGGGCGAGTTGTGCGGCATCGGCAGTTTGCAGGTCGTTGAGGCCGAATTGGACGTTGCCCAGGCGCAAGTTGCCAGCGCTGGCGTGGGACAGAATATGCAGGGCGTCAATGTCGCGCTGCTGCGCCAGTGTGGCAGTGATTTTGGCTACGCCGTTTTCGCCAGGTTCAATGACGGCAGTGATGAAGCGGGTGTTGGCGTCAGCCTTGGCTTGCACTTCGGCTAAAATTTGTTGGTAGCCGTCTATGCCAGCATCCACAATGATGAGTTCAACACGCGCTGGCAGGTCAGCAGGGGCGGGCGGCCCCATGTCGAGCGGTTGGGCCACAGGCGGTTCGGCAGCAGCCACGGGCTGCGGTTCCGGCGCGGGCGGCAGGGCGCTGAATTCGGCTTGCAGTTCAGGGAACATGCCTAGAATGTCCACTGGATCGTCCGGCATGTCCATCGGCGCTTCGAGCGCGGCAATGGGGTCGGCACTGAGCATGACCCGGTCTTCTAGCCGTTCCAGCAGCAGTGGGCGGCGTTTGGCAGGCGTTTTGCCCTGGGTGGTCAGTAAACGTGCGATCCAGTGGTTCATGATGTGTTACTCCTTAGCAAGTCTTGTTCGAAATCATACTGGGCAGGGCGCTACAATGCGCTTAAAATGCTTGAAATTGTGTTTTTGCAACGCGCCATCTAAAATAACTGCAAATTGTATTCCGAAGAGAATATTCATAAATTTCTTTTTATAATTCAATTCAGTAATTATGGCTTCAGTGTAAGACAGGGGACTGCGCCCCACTTTCTTTGCATTTTCAATTGCAAAATGCATAAAGTATGCGCTCAAATTTGTAAGGAACTTTAGGGTGAATGAATTGGATTCAAGTCTGGCGCAGGCGCGGGATGAAATCGCGCGTTTGCAGCGTCAGGTGGATGAGCAGGCAGTCATTATCCTGCGTTTGACGCAGTGGATGCAAAGTTTACAGCAGGATATTCAGGCGGTATATAAATCCGTGACTTGGTTGATGGGAGATCGCATTACGCAAGCAGTGCTGTGGTTGCTGCGCCGACCCGTTGGCCCTACTGCGCGCGATCATGTCGATAAAATCCATGCGGAATTTGAGTCGTGGAAAACGAGTTATTTCCGTCAATCTGCGGGCGCTACGCTGCATACGGCGCAATACATGCCTTGGCATGGGGCTGAGGAATATCAAAATTGGATTCGCGCCTTTGATACACCCAGCGCTGGGCAACTCGCTGCGCTACACGCAGTGGCCGCTACGATGGGGAGCACACCGGATGTGGCTGTGCTGTTGCGTTTGCCAGAGGATACAGCGGAATATTTGGGGCTGGCGACGCTGGCGTCATTGGCGCAGCAAATTTATCCGCGTTGGCAATTGATCGCTGTCGGCCCGCGTGAGCCGGTTTGGCTGGCGGAGTGGCGCATTGCGCATCCGCAGGGTCTATTTTTAACCACATCCGCGCCGCGCGCGCAGTGGTTGGGGTTGGCGTTGCAGGCGGCAACCGCGCAGTGGGTGGCGGTCATGGATGCGGGCGATGGTTTGTCGGCACATGCGCTGCTCCATGCTGTCCGTGCCATGCGGGAGGAGATTGATTGGCTTTATTCCGATTCGGATCAAATAGATGACCAGGGAAACCGCTTTGATCCGTATTTTAAGCCAGATTGGAGTCCCGATTTGTTTCATGCGCAGTTTTATTGCCAACGCTTGGCGTTGTACCGCCGCACGCGGGTGAATGAAGTTGGCGGTTTCCGCTCCGAGGCCAATGCGGCGCAAGAGTATGATCTTGCATTGCGTTTGTCGCGCCATTGCCCAGCAACGGCCATTGGTCATTTGCCGCATGTGTTGTATCACCGCTACGGCAGCGCGGACAGGGCCAACCAGGATGTGGCGCAAGCGGAATTAGATGCGCTACAACAATATTTTAGCAGCGTAAACCTGTCCACTACCATTCACCCAGCATATGGCAACAGCCGCCATGTGCGTTATCCGTTGCCTTCGCCTATGCCGCTGGTCAGCGTGATCATCCCGACCCGCGACCGCGTGGAGTTGTTGCGCGGCACGGTGGAAGGTGTGCTCCAGCACACCGATTATGCAGCTATCGAGTTGATAATTGTGGACAATGCTAGTCAGTTGGCGGAGACACTGGATTATTTGACAGATTTGCGCCAAGACCCACGGGTGCGGGTGCTGCGCGATGATTCACCTTTCAATTATTCGCGTCTGAATAACCTGGCCGCACGCCAGGCGCGTGGCGAGTTATTGGCTTTGCTGAACAATGACCTCAAAATTATCCGTGCAGATTGGCTGGCGGAGATGGTGGGACATGCTGTGCGCCCCGAAATTGGCGCGGTGGGAACGAAGTTGTATTTTGCGAACAATACCATTCAACATGCGGGCGTGGTGGTGGGTCTGGGCGGCATGGCGGGGCATCATTTCAAATATTTGCCCAGACAAATGCCTGGTTACCAGTGGTGGCCGTTTCTTACGCGCAATGTGTCAGCAGCCACAGGCGCATGTTTGTTGCTGCGGCGCGAGGTATATCATGCGGTGGGCGGATTGGATGAAAAAAATCTTAAGGTCGCTTTTAATGATGTGGATTTCTGTTTGCGCATCAGAAAACAGGGCTATCGAATTGTATGCACGCCACATGCTGAAATGTATCATTTAGAATCCGCTAGCCGTGGCATTGATACCACTTTGCCGAAATTCCTGCGCTTACAAGCGGAATTGCGCTATATGCGCCGCAATTGGAGCCAGGTGATTGCTTACGATCCTTATTATAATCCCAATCTTACGGTGGAGTATGAGGATTTTTCTTTGGCTTCACAACCCCGGGTAGAACATTGGCGTTTAGCCTAGGCAATACACTAATCTAGTCTAGGCGGGCGTTATCCGCACCGCGCTTTTGCTCTAATGATTGCAAGTAGTCCGCCGTTACATTGCCCGTGATGTATTCCCCATTAAAGCAAGATGTATCAAACTCTTTAATATGTAAATTACCTTTCTTAGCGCAGGCAATTAAATCTTCTAAATCTTGGTAAACCAACCAATCTGCGCCAATAAGTTGAGTAATTTCTTCGTCGGTGCGGTTGTAGGCTAATAATTCTTTAGTGGTCGGCATATCAATACCATATACGTTTTGATAACGTACCGGCGGCGCTGCCGATGCAAAGTAAACTTTCTTCGCACCCGCATCTCTTGCCATTTGAATGATTTGTTTTGAGGTGGTGCCACGCACGATGGAGTCATCCACCAGCAACACGGTCTTTCCCTTAAACTCCAAGCCAATCGCGTTCAATTTTTGACGGACGGATTTTTTACGCATTTTTTGGCCAGGCATGATAAAAGTTCTTGGAATATAACGATTTTTAATAAATCCTTCGCGATATTTTACCCCTAGCTCATGCGCTAGCTGTAACGCAGCCGTGCGACTGGTTTCTGGAATTGGAATTACCACATCAATGTCATGATGAGGCTTTAATTTTAATATTTTTTTTGCCAAGGTAGTGCCCATTCTTAGCCTGGCTTTATACACGGATATTCCATCAATAATAGAATCCGGGCGGGCAAAATAGACAAACTCAAAAATACACGGAGAATATTTGGATGCAGTAGTACAGCTCTCGGAATAAAAATTACCTTTATTATCAATGAATATTGCCTCACCTGGCGCAATATCACGGACTAACTGAAAGCCAAGGGCATCAATTGCTACACTCTCTGATGCAACAATATATTCACTTCCCTCTGGCGCGCTCCTTGAACCAAATACCAAAGGACGAATGCCGTAAGAATCCCGAAAGGCCAATAAGCCATACCCCATAATCATGGCAACCACGGCAAATGCACCTTGGCAACGTTCATTAACTCTTCTTACTGCCTGAAAAATATCGCCCGGCGTAATCGTTAATTTATCCAGGGATTGCAGTTCATGCGCAAAAACGTTGAGTAAAACTTCCGAGTCAGAATCTGTATTAATATGCCTTAGGTCTTCACGAAACAAATCCAGTTTCAATGCGTCGGCATTAATCAAATTGCCATTATGCGCAAGCGCAATGCCGTAAGGAGAGTTAACATAGAACGGCTGCGCTTCTAAAGGGGAGGAACAACCAGCGGTAGGATAACGGACATGACCAATTCCCATATGCCCAACTAATTGGGACATATGGGAATCATTAAAAACATCTCTTACTAAACCCGTATTTTTGATAAGAAACAACTTATCGTGAAGTGCTGTCGCAATACCGGCAGCATCTTGGCCGCGATGTTGCAACATAGTAAGCCCATCATATAATAACTGATTTACATATGACTTACCGACAATACCGATAATTCCGCACATATGCGGATACCTAAAGCTTATTCATCAAGATTCCACAGCAGTTTGTTTTGCTGTTCTATCTACTAACTCAACGATTGCAAGAGGCGCATTGTCTCCAGGACGAAAACCACATTTCAACACACGAAGATACCCGCCAGGTCTATCTTTAAAGCGAAGCGCTAAATCATCAAATAACTTTACAACGATCTCACGATCTCTAATACGATTAAATAATAAACGACGGGCGCTCAAATTATTTGGTGAATTTTTTGCAATTGTAATCAATGGCTCAGCTATACGCCGCAATTCTTTTGCTTTTGGAAGCGTGGTTTTTATAATTTCATTAGAAAATAAAGAAATAACCATATTTCTAAACATCAAAATCCGATGGCTTGAAGTACGGTTTAGGTGTTTTCCTGCATATCGATGCCGCATTTTATATTTCCTTTACAAACTAGCCTTAAATACTACTATCACTGACACTATCATCTAACTCATCAACGGATTCAATCGACGGTTTAACTAAATCCGGCGGCGGCCAGTTTTCGAGTTTTAATCCCAACGACAACCCCCGAGAAGCAAGAACTTCTTTGATTTCAGTAAGCGATTTCTTTCCAAGATTAGGTGTCTTCAATAATTCGTTCTCTGTTCTCTGTACAAGATCGCCAATATAACAAATGCTTTCAGCTTTCAAACAATTCGCTGAGCGAACGGTTAATTCTAATTCATCAACGGGCCTAAGCAATATCGGATCAATGTTATTTTTTTGTTCGACAGGAATGTCAATCACCCCGCCTTCCATATTCGCAATAACCGCGAATTGCTCAATTAAAATATCCGCTGCCTGTCGTATTGCAACTTCAGGAGATATAGTACCATTCGTTTCTATTTCTAAAATTAACCTATCTAAATTAGTCCTCTGCTCAACACGGGCATTTTCTACAACGTAGGAAACTCGCTGTACTGGACTAAATGAGGCATCTATTGAGATACCGGTAACCGTATTGGAGTCAAGCCCTTCTTGAATACGTTGATTCACGGGTTGGTAACCACGACCAGTAGCAACCTTTAACATCATATTCAACTCAACATCCGTAGATAAATGTGCAATAACCCGTTCAGGATTTGCAATTTCGACTTCATGATCCAATTGAATATCAGCGGCCAATACTACACCCGGGCCTTTTTTCCTTAAAACAAGAGATACTTCTTCCTTATTTTTAAGGCCAAAATAAATTTCTTTTAAATTTAATAAGATGTCAGTTACATCCTCTTGTATACCATCAATAGTAGTATACTCGTGTTGAACTCCATCAATGGAAACTTCTACAATTGCAGCGCCCGGCAAAGAAGATAACAAAACTCTTCGTAAAGCGTTACCTAAGGTATGTCCAAAACCTTTATTCAAAGGCTCTAAAAGCACCCGAACACAATTTTTACTAACATGCCTAACATCTATGATGCGAGGTTTAAGTAAATCAGTTATATATATCATACAGTTTGCAATTATTTAGAATACAACTCTATGATTAACTGTTCGTTAATATCCTGATAAATCTCAGACCGATCAGGAAAATGCTTGAATACACCCTGAAATTTTTGTGGATTAACTTCAACCCATTCAGGGAAACCATGATTCTCAGCAGTTTCAAGAGCTAACTTAATTCTAAGCTGGTTTTTTGATTTTTCAGCTATAGAAATAGAATCTCCCTCACGAACAGAATAAGAAGGTATATTTACCAATTGACCATTAACAAGAATTGCTTTATGGCTCACCAACTGTCTTGCTTCATTTCTAGTCGAAGCAAATCCCATTCTATACACCACATTATCAAGTCTAGACTCCAATAAGGATAAAAGAGTTTCACCAGTAGGTTCTTTCCTTCGGCTTGACTCTTTAAAATATCCTCTAAACTGCCTCTCTAATACCCCGTAAATTCTTCTAACTTTCTGTTTTTCTCTTAATTGAACGCCATAATCAGAAAGTCTAACTTTTCGCTCGCCATGCTGCCCAGGTAGCTTGTCTAATTTACACTTTGAATCTAAAGAACGGGATTTACCTTTTAAAAATAAATCAGTAGCTTCTCGACGGCTTAATTTACATTTTGGACCTAAATATCTTGCCATAATTATTAAACTCTACGTTTCTTAGGAGGACGGCAGCCATTGTGAGGAATTGGGGTCACATCTACAATGCTTAATATCTTGAAACCAGATGCATTCAACGCTCGCACAGCGGATTCGCGCCCTGGGCCGGGGCCTTTAATTTTCACATCTAACTGCTTCATACCGAATTCTTTTACTACAGAACCAACCTTCTCAGCTGCAACCTGGGCAGCAAATGGAGTACTTTTCCTAGACCCTCTAAAACCACTTCCTCCAGATGTAGACCAAGCCAAAGCATTACCTTGTCGATCACAAATAGTAATTATCGTATTATTAAAAGATGCATGAATATATGCAATCCCATCGGATACAGTTTTTTTGACCTTCTTTTTTGTAATCGCAGTTGCTTGCTTAACCATATCTAAATTCTCCCTTATTTCCTAATGGGTTTTCTGGGACCCTTCCGAGTTCTTGCATTTGTTTTAGTTCTCTGCCCATGAACAGGAAGCCCTCTTCTATGTCTCAAGCCACGATAACAACCTATATCCATAAGACGCTTTATATTCATTGCAACTTCGCGTCGCAAATCACCTTCAACTAAATATTTACTAACTGCACCACGAGCACGTTCTAATTCATCCTCGGTTAAGTCTTTCACCTTTTTTGACGGAAGAATATTATTCTCGGAACATATTAACTTAGAAGTACTTAACCCTATACCAAAAATTCCAGTTAATGCAATAACGATATGTTTGTTATCTTGAATATTTATACCAGCAATACGAGCCATTTAAATATAATCCTTATTCGTTATCAACCTTGGCGTTGCTTATGACGTACATCACTACAAATAACACGAACTTGCCCATTTCTTCTAATAATTTTACATTTCCTACAAATTTTTTTAACTGATGCCCTAACTTTCATAAAGATGCCTCGTATATAATCTAGCTTGTAAGATTAACTTTTTTCATCAAACCCTCATACTGATGGGAAATCATATGAGCTTGAATTTGCGACATAAAATCCATTGTAACCACCACAATAATAAGCAAAGAAGTTCCTCCAAAATAAAAAGGAACACTCCATTGGAAATTAATAAATTCCGGGAGCAAACATACTAAAGCAATATACAGTGAACCAACGAAGGTAAGTCTTGACATTACAAGGTCAATATACTGCGCTGTATGCTGGCCCGGTCTAATGCCAGGTATAAAAGCACCTGATTTTTTCAAATTATCAGCAGTTTCTTTTGGATTAAAGACTAATGCTGTATAAAAAAATGAAAAAAAGATAATAGCTACAGCATAAAAAATAACATATGGTAATTGTCCAGGAGACAAACTTTGAATAATAAGCTTTAACCAGCCCATGTCTTCAGAAGATGCAAACCACCCACCTAAAGTGGCAGGGAATAAAATTATACTCGATGCAAAAATAGGAGGAATCACACCTGCCATATTTAATTTTAAAGGAAGATGGCTAGCTTGTGCAGCATAAACTTTCCTTCCTATTTGACGTTTAGCATAATTAACAGTAATTCTCCTCTGTCCTCTTTCAACAAAAACAACAAAGGCCGTTACGGCTATAATCAAAACAAATAGAAAAATTAAAGCAAGAAAATGTAATTGACCAGTTCTCGTCAATTCCAATGTACCTCCAATAGCACCAGGAAGACCAGCCACAATACCAGTAAAAATAATCATGGAAATCCCGTTTCCAATTCCTCTTTCAGTAATTTGCTCTCCCAACCACATTAAAAACATTGTTCCAGAAACTAAGGTAAATGTAGCCGTTACCTTAAACCCAATACCTGCTTGAACAACAACGTCTTGTCCTTCTAGTGCCACTGAAATGCCAATAGCTTGAAATGTTGCTAAAATTAAGGTGCCATACCGAGTGTATTGGGTTATTTTTCTCCTCCCTGACTCTCCTTCTTTTTTTAATTGTTCCAAACTAGGAGAAACTACAGTAAGTAACTGCATAATAATGGATGCAGAAATATATGGCATTATCCCTAATGCAAATACAGAAAATCGTTCCAGTGCCCCACCAGAGAACATATTAAACATTTCTAAAATAGTCCCCTTCTGCTCTGCAAATAATTGAGCCAAAGCAGAGGGGTCTATTCCAGGCACCGTGATAAAAGTGCCTATCCTAAAAACGACTAATGCTCCAATCAAAAAATATATACGTTGCTTTAATTCATCTAGGTGAGCAATTTTCGCTGTCTCAGAATTGCCTAATGACATTCTATTTGAGCTATTCACTTTTCTACGCTTCCACCAACCGAAGTAATTTTATCTAATGCGCCTTGGGTTACATATATATTTTTTAATATAATAGGCTTGTTGATTTCTCCAGTATTAACAACTCTTACCACTAAAGTATTTTTAGCAATAAGGCCATTTGTTTTTAAACTTAATAAATCAACCAATTCAACATTAAGCTTGCCCAAATCTGACAACCTAATGATTTCGATGATTTTTTTATTTGTTGAGAATCCAACTTTAGGTAATCGTCTTTGCAAAGGCATTTGACCGCCTTCAAATCCTACCTTATGAAAGCCGCCTGCTCTAGCTTTTTGGCCTTTATGACCGCGTCCACAAGTCTTGCCTAAGCCGCTACCAATACCACGCCCTACACGTTTAGCGCGTTTATTATTTTTATCTAATGCGATAGTATTCAATTTCACGAGATTTCTTCCACTTTTACCATAAAACGAACTTTATCGATTAAACCCATAACTGAAGGAGTATTTTCAACAACAACAGAATGGCCAATTCTTCTTAACCCAAGCCCTTTTATACATAATTTATGTTTTATTAAATTACCATGAATACTTTTTAACTGAGTGACTCGCAAATGAGATGTTTTCATAATAATTTTAGTCCATTATATGCTCAATGGTTTTGCCTCTTTTCGCAGCAATATATTCTGGATTCGACATCGCCATTAAGCCATTAATCGTTGCTCTTATTACATTTACCGGATTTGTAGAGCCTAAAGATTTCGCAAGTACGTTATGAATGCCAACTACGTCAAACACTGCACGCATTGCGCCTCCCGCAATAACACCAGTACCTTCTGAAGCAGGTTGCATAAAAACTTTTGCAGCACCATGACGGGCCTTAATGGGATGTTGTAATGTTCTACCAGCTAAATGAACTACCTTCATATTTTTTTTGGCCGCGTCCATTGCTTTCTGAATTGCAACAGG
The DNA here is from genome assembly GCA_020720085.1 of Dichelobacter nodosus. Classification (GTDB taxonomy): domain Bacteria; phylum Pseudomonadota; class Gammaproteobacteria; order Beggiatoales; family Beggiatoaceae; genus DYPE01. The sequence goes on from DYPE01000020.1 coordinate 25,293, forward strand.
TACCTCTCTTGCTTTTCCATACCCAAATCCAACCTTTCCATGCCCATCCCCAATCACTGTTAGTGCGCTAAAACTAAAAATTCTTCCCCCTTTCACTACTTTTGCAACTCTATTTACAGCTACTAATTTTTCTAATAACTCGTTTTGGCCTTCAACATTCATAAATTAAAACTCCAAACCAGATGTACGAGCAGATTCAGCTAGCGCTTTAATCCGACCATGATATTTAAATCCCGATCGATCAAACGCTATTTTTTTTATACCAGTGCCAATAGTTCTTTCTGCAATGAGCTTTCCAATAAACTCTGCAGCGACCTTATTACTGCCAATCTCCATATGCGCAGAAAATATACGTTCTCTAGTAGATGCAGTTACTATAATATTTCCTGTCAATGGATTAATTAATTGTGCATATATGTGTTGAGAAGTCTTATGTACTGATAACCTAGGTAAATTAACTAACTTAATTTTTTCTCTGGTTTTAATTGCCCTTTTTAACCTGGATATTTTTTTATTCATAGTCTTACTTCTTTTTAGCTTCTTTTCTGTTTATTTGTTCATCAGAATATTTAATACCTTTACCCTTGTATGGCTCTGGTTTTCTGTAATACCTGATAGTTGCGGCAACTTGACCAACTTTTTGTTTATTCGCACCCCGAATAATTATTTCAGTTTGAGATGGTGTTTCAATCGCAATCCCATCTGGAATTAGATAATTAATGGGGTGAGAATATCCTAATGTTAAATTCAAATAAATACCTTGTATTTGAGCTTTATAACCCACTCCAACAAGAACTAATTTTTTTTGAAAACCAACAGCAACACCCTTTAGCATGTTATTTAATAACGCACGAGTGGTACCCGCACTTACATCAGCTAACTTATTTTTGGATATTACCCTAAGTTCGTCTTCATTTATCAAAATATCAATATCATCATGCATCAGGTAAGTTAAAAAATTATCCTTTCCTTTTACTTCTATAATATTGTTATTTCGTGTGACCTGAATATTTTCCGGTATTCTTATAATTGCGTTAGCAACTCTAGACATAAAATATCTCTTTAAGAAACGTAACAAATGATTTCGCCGCCATATCCTAACTGACTAGCTTTACGCCCTGTCATTAAGCCATGAGAAGTAGAGATAATAGAAATTCCTAGCCCCCCATCAACCTTTGGGATTTTTCTTTTTCCCACGTATCTACGTAACCCTGGGGTACTAACCCGATCTATACGTGAAATTACAGGTATATTTTCATAATACTTAAGATATATAACTAATTCTGGCTTTAGATTGCCGTCTATTGATAAATCAAGTATATACCCTTCTTCTTTAAGGAGATTCGCAATAGATATCTTTTGTTTTGAGGAAGGCATTCTAACATTATTTTTTTTTGCTGCATGAGCATTTTTAATTCTAACAATCATGTCGGCAATTGGATCTGACATACTCATTTTAATCTACTCCGTTTACCAACTAGACTTTATAATTCCAGGTATATATCCTTTCATAGCCATTTCCCTTAGTTTATTTCTTGAAAGCCCAAATTTTCTATAAACACCATGTGGTCTACCTGTTATTTTACAACGTCTAGTCAATCTAATTTTTGAGGCATTTCTTGGCAAGGAATAAAATTTGTTCTTTGCTAGACTTCTTTCTTCTAATGAAAGAGATAAATCAAATATATCTTTTTTTAGCTTATTTTTTATAAGAGAATATTTTTTGACAACACTCTCTTTTTTAAGTTCTTTTTGAATCATTGAAGTCTTTGCCATAAATACTCTCTAATCATTTCTTAAATGGAAACTGAAAAAGCTCTAAAAGAATTTTAGCCTCTTCATTAGATTTTGCTGTTGTGGTAATAGTAATATCCATGCCACGTAAAACATCTATTTTATCATAATCTATCTCTGGGAATATTATTTGCTCCTTAACACCAAAACTATAGTTCCCATTTTTATCAAATGATTTTGAACTAAACCCACGAAAATCTCTTATTCTTGGAATTGCAACACTAATCAATCTATCTAAAAATTCATACATTTTTTTTCTTCGCAAGGTCACTTTGCACCCTATGGGCCAGCCTTCCCTTATTTTGAACCCTGCTATAGATTTTCTTACTTTTGTAATAACTACCTTTTGTCCAGCAATCAACTCCATTTCAGAGGCCGCTTTATCAACAACTTTTTTATCAGCTGCAGCTTCACCAACACCCATATTTAATGTTATTTTCATTATTTTTGGTACTTCCATGATACTTTTATAATGAAATTTACTTACTAATTCTTTAATTATCGTCTCATTATACATATTTTCTAGTCTAGCCATATCCTTAAACCTTTTTAGCTAACAACCTCATGAGTTGATTTGTAGTATCTTAGCTTTTTTCCATCTACAGAAAAACCAAAATGTACCTTGTCTGCACCATTCTTAATTGAGTTAAAAATCATGATATTGGAAATATGAATGGGCATTTCTTTAGAAATAATGCCGTTTGAATTTCCTTTATTTATGTTCCCTTTTGAATGTTTTTTGACAATATTAATGCCCTCAATAAAAACTAAATCTTTTAAGATTTTATTAACCCTGCCAATTTTTCCTTTTTCTTTCCCTGCAATAACAACCACTTCATCTTTAACATGTATTTTTTTCATAATTTACAAGACTTCCGGCGCTAATGAAATAATTTTCATGAACCTTTCAGATCTTAATTCACGAGTTACTGGCCCAAATATACGAGTTCCGATAGGTTGAAGTTGATTATTTAATAAAACTGCTGCGTTAGAATCAAAACGAACAAGAGAACCATCTGACCGTCTAATGCCTTTTTTAGTCCTAACGATTACCGCATTAAAAACATCGCCTTTTTTCACTTTTCCTTTGGAAATGGCTTCTTTGATACTAACTTTAATAATATCTCCAATTCCAGCATACCGTCTATGTGAACCACCTAACACTTTAATACACATTAGCCGTTTTGCACCGCTATTATCTGCGACAGCTAAGATAGTCTGCATCTGTATCATAATTCACACCAACTATGCAATTCGTTCTAGTATTTGATGTAATGACCATCTTTTCATTTTAGAAAGAGGCCTGCTTTGGATGATTGAGACAACATCTCCAATTTTACATTGATTAGTCTCATCATGAGCATACAATTTAAGTGAACGCTTTATAAACTTTCCATATAATGGATGCTTAACTTTCTGTTCCACTAATACTGTAATTGTTTTGTTCATTTTATCACTAATCACTTTCCCTAAAATCAGACGTTTTTTTTGATTTGTTAAATCACCACAGAAATCATTAGACATTTTACTCACTCACACTATTTCTGAATTTTGTTTTGATATGCGCAATTTTCTTTCTCAAATTTTTAAGACGCGAATATTTAGTTTCTTGTCCGAGTGCTATTTTTATTTTAACAAGAGTGCACTCTTTATATAATTCTTCTAATTGTAAATGTGTAACTGAAATCATAATAAAGTTCTACTTACAAATGTAGTTTTAACTGGTAATTTGGCGGAAGCTAAACGGAATGCCTCTTTTGCAATATCTTCTGGCACACCTTCAAGTTCATATAACATTCTACCAGGTTGAATTAAGGCTACCCAGTACTCTACGTTACCTTTACCCTTACCCATACGAACTTCTAATGGTTTTTTTGTGATGGGTTTATCTGGAAATATTCTTATCCATAATTTTCCGCCACGTTTTATATATCTACTAATAGTTCTACGGGCAGATTCAATCTGTCGTGCAGTTATTTTACCACGTGACACAGATTTTATGCCAAACTCTCCAAAACTAACAGAGCTAGCTCTTATTGAATTACCCCTGTTTTTTCCTTTATGCTGCTTTCTAAATTTTGTTCTCTTAGGCTGTAACATGAATTGTCAAACCTCATTTTTTTCTTGATAATCTTCTCTTTGTTTGCCGACAAGAATTTCGCCCTTAAAAATCCAAACTTTTATACCAATTACTCCATAGGTAGTATATGCTTCGGCGATTCCATAATCTATATCAGCGCGTAATGTATGTAAAGGAACTCGGCCTTCTCTATACCACTCTGTTCTTGCTATTTCTGCGCCATTTAAACGTCCAGAAACATTGATTCTAATTCCCTGAGCGCCTAAACGAATTGCGTTACTAACAGCCCGTTTCATTGCCCTACGAAACATAATTCTCTTTTCTAGTTGTTGTGCAACAGCCTCGGCAACCAAGTATGCATCTAACTCAGGCTTTCTGATTTCTTCAACACTAATGTGGACGGGTACCCCCATGATGACAGATACTTCTCGTCTTAACTTATCAATATCCTCACCTTTTTTTCCAATAACAATTCCTGGTCTAGCAGTATGTATTATTATCTTGGCATTTTTAGCTGGCCGTTCAATTCTTATTTCACTAACAGATGCCTGCGCCAACTTTTTCTTCAAATAATCTCTTACTTGAATATCCTTGTTCAGATATGTAGCAAAATTTTTAGAGTCTGCATACCACTTAGATGACCAATCTTTTATAATTCCTAGCCTAAGACCATTCGGATGAACTTTTTGTCCCATATAAGATTCTCTTACATATCTGAAACTGATATTGTAATATGACAGGTTCTTTTAACAACCCTGACACCTCTGCCTTTAGCTCTGGCGTGCATTCTTTTTATCATAGGGCCTTCATCAACCATAACATATAATATTCTTAACTCATCAATATCTGCACCCTCGTTATTTTCTGCATTAGCGATGGCAGACTCTAATGTTTTTTTAACCATTGTAGATGATTTTTTTTGACTAAATGCTAAAAGGTTAATTGCCTCCCCTACAGGCAACCCTCTTATTTGATCGGCGACTAATCTGCATTTTTGCGGTGATACTTTTGCAAATTTATACTTGGCAAGAACTTCCACTATTTATACCCCATTTAAGCATAATTAAAATAAAATTTGCTTTAGGCAACAATATATTAAATTTGCTGAATATAATCAAAAAATAAACTATTTTTTTGTCTTTTTATCACCAGCATGCCCTTTAAATGTTCTAGTTAATGAGAACTCACCTAATTTATGACCGACCATATTATCAGTTATGTAAAGAGGCAGGTGTTGTTTACCATTATGAACTGCTATGGTAATACCTATCATTTCTGGTAAAATCATAGAACGTCTTGACCAGGTTTTTATAGGTTTTTTGCTTTTTGTAGAAATCACCTCATTAATTTTTTTTAAGAGATGAAGATCAACAAAAGGACCTTTTTTAATTGACCTTGGCATTATAAACTTTCCTATTTATTTCTACGTCTAACAATAAAAGAATCAGTACGCTTATTCCCTCTCGTCTTTGCGCCTTTTGTAGGGAATCCCCAAGGGGATACTGGATGTCTACCACCTGAAGTTCTTCCCTCCCCACCGCCATGGGGATGATCTACGGGATTCATAACAACACCACGAACAGTAGGGCGAATTCCACGCCACCGCGATGCACCCGCTTTGCCTAATGAGACCAAATTATGTTCAATATTTCCAACTTCGCCAATCGTAGCCACACAGTCAGAGAATACTCTTCTTATTTCGCCAGACTTCAGTCTTATTGTTGATAATTTTCCTTCTCTTGCAACAATTTGTGCAGAATTTCCAGCGCTTCTTGCAAGTTGGGCTCCTCGACCTGGACTAATTTCAATACAGTGAACAAGAGTACCAACAGGAATATTTCTAATTGGAAGGCAATTTCCTATTTTAATTTGAGCATGATTGCCTGATACAATTTCGTCCCCAACTGAAATTCCCTTAGGTGATATAATATATCTTCTTTCACCATCTTTATATAGAATTAATGCAATATGTGCGCTTCTATTTGGATCGTACTCAATACGCTCAATTACGCCAATAATATCTTTTTTATCTCTTTTAAAATCAATAAGCCTATAGTGTTTTTTATTTCCACCGCCCCTATGCCTTACTGTAATACGACCATAGTTATTTCTTCCAGCAGAACTTTTTTTCTTTTCTACCAATGTTCCATGTCCACGCCCTTTATATAAATTTGATGTATCTACTTTTATAACAAAGCGTTGTCCAGAAGATGTTGGTTTTTTTTTGATTAGCGGCATAAGAATAAGACCTGGTTACTCAATAAAATTAATTGAATGCGACTGATTTAATGTTACATAGGCTTTTTTTGAATTACTACGACACCCTTTTATTCTTTGAAATAATTTTGTTTTTCCTTTTAGGTTAACTGTAGTAACAGAAAGCACTTTAACATTAAACATTTTTTCTATAACAGCTTTAATTTCTTCTTTGGTTGCATGTAAATCAACTTTAAAAACATATTGATTATGTTTTTCCGCTACCATGCTCGCTTTTTCAGAAACATGAGAAGCTTTCAAAATACTATATAGCTCAATATTCATACAAACAAACCCTCAAGTTTGCTCATTCCGTCACTTGTAATAAATACTTTGTCTGCATGAACCAGACTAACAGGATTCACATCTGAATATTCTATTACATTAAAATTTGGTACGTTTCTTGAGGCAAGATATAAATTAGATGTCACCTCTTGAACAATTAATAAATTTTCCTTTGCTTTATCCAAAAAAGAAATCTTTGATATAAATTCTTTTGTTTTTGGAGTTATTAAAGAAAAATTATCTATTACAAAAAGCCTTCCAGTTCTAAGAAGTTCAGAAAAAATAACATTCATAGCTTTTTTATACATCTTTTTATTTATTTTTTTTGTGTAATTTTGTTTTCCCGATGCAAATGTTACACCACCACCACGCCATAATGGCCCCACAGTTACGCCTGCTCTGGCCCTACCAGTGCCCTTTTGCTTCCACGGCTTTTTTTTACCCCCTGTAACATCAGCCCTGCTTTTTTGTGCTTTACTTCCTACTCTTGCATTAGATAAATAAGAAATCACACATTGATGTATTAAAGAGGGATTATATTCAGTTGAAAAAATACTATCTACTGAATTATATACCTTGGGTATCTCTTCTTTAGATTGAATTAAAATATCCATTTTGTTATCCAACAACATTATATTTTATCGCAGGCCGTACAACCACAATACTACTTTTTGAGCCAGGGACAGCTCCTTTAATTAGTATAAGGTCACGATCTTTATCAATTTTACAAATTGTCAAATTTTGTATCGTACATTGGGTATTTCCCAAATGACCCGACATTTTTTTACCCTTAAATACTCGGCCTGGGCTCTGATTTTGTCCTATACTGCCAGGTGCGCGATGCGATAATGAATTCCCGTGTGTTGCATCTTGCATTCTAAAGTTATGGCGTTTTATTACACCAGCAAAACCTTTTCCTTTAGAAATTCCCGTTACATCAATTTGTTGCCCTGGATTAAACACGTCTAATTCAACACTATAACCAATTTTATAATTTTCGACTTCTTCTTCATTCAGGCGAAACTCAAAAGAATTTTTGTATCCACTAACATTTGCTTTATTAAAATGCCCAATCTCAGGCTTTAATAGCTTATTGGTTTTAGGACTATATGAAACTTGAATTGCCGAGTACCCATCAGTAACAACTTTTTTTATTTGTGTAATTTGGCTCTTAAATATAGATATTACTGTAACAGGAATAGACGCTCCATCATCTTCAAATATTTTCGTCATTCCAACTTTGAATCCAATGAGACCAACTGACATATTCAACCTCTTTTTTAGTTCAACTTAATTTGAACATCTACACCAGCTGCCAAATCTAGCTTCATAAGAGCATCTACTGTTTTTTCAGTAGGCTCTATTATATCCAAGATACGTTTATGTGTTCTAATTTCATACTGATCACGCGCATCCTTATTTACATGAGGAGAAGTCAATATAGTAAACTTTTCCTTTTTAATCGGCAGCGGAATTGGCCCTCTTAATCTAGCACCAGTTTTCTTAGCGGTATCTAAAATTTCTTTTGCAGACTGATCAATTAAACGGTGATCAAATGCCTTAAGTCTAATCCGTATTCTCTGTTTAGCCATATAAATATTCAAAATTAGTTATAATGTCTTTCTTACTTTACTACAAAGTAAGATATATTTTTCATGGCTAATTACTCAAGAATCTTAGCCACAACCCCAGCCCCAACGGTTCTGCCTCCTTCGCG
>DYPE01000155.1 GCA_020720085.1 Dichelobacter nodosus
TTATGGTTTATTCCCCATTATTCTACTATGGATATGGGCGGGCGGGAATTGCTGACACTTCGACAGGCTCAGTACACCGCAAACTGCGCTTTTCCAATTCAGCCATATCCCCACTGCCATTAAGTTGAGCACCGAAGGGGCTGGCACTCCACAGGTGAAAAACCGCAGTTTGCGGTGTACTGAGCCTGTCGAAGTGTGGCCGTTTGCAGTATAGGCTGCCCTACATTCAGCTTTTTTTGATAGCCTAGGACTGAATGGTTACAAGAATGATACACTATTTCCTCAGTTCGCCACGAAGCCCGGAACACGGGCGTAATTGAACGAGCACGCAAAATCATAAAGGACTGCCAGTCCTGCCGTTGATAAGGAATGACCGCCATGCTGCCAGAAACCGCCGGATTTCATTTTAGCCAACCCCTTTGGCTGGTGCTATTGCTGGTGCCTGTGGGGGTTGGTTGGCTGCTGGCTGGGACGGGTTCGCGCGAGTGGTTGGCGCGTTACCAAGGCTATGCCCAACCGCACTTGTTGCCGCACTTGTTGGTTGAACCGCGCCGGGCCGGGGATAGGCCCTGGCGGCGCTGGGGACTGTGGGCGCTGTTGTGGATATTGGCCACCCTGGCCATGGCTGGGCCGCGTTGGGATTTTGTGGAAGTGGAAGTATTTGCGCCTGCGGCGGATTTGGTGGTTTTATTAGACCTATCGCGTTCCATGGACGTGGTGGACAGCAAGCCATCGCGCCTGGCGCGCGCGCACCAAGAAATTGCCGATTTAATCGCAGCCAAGCCCAGCGTGCGCATGGGGTTGGTGGTGTTTGCCACTGTGGCGCACGTCATTACGCCGCTCACCGAAGATTTGGCCACGCTGGAGCGCGTGTTGCCCGCGCTGGCCACGCATAGGATGAGCTTGTCAGGCAGCCGCCTAAGCGCGGGATTGGAACGTGCCCACACTTTGCTCAATGGCAATCCGCACGGCGGTGCCAAATCGATTTTACTGGTGAGCGACGGCGATTTTGCTGAACCCGAAGCGCTAGACCGAGTGCGCGAGCTGCGCGCACAGGGCATTCGCTTATACACGCTGGGCGTGGGCAGCGTGCAGGGCGGCAGTGTGCCAGATACGACCAAACCCGCCCCGGAACACGGGCGTAGGGGCGGTGGTTTATCCCCGCCCGATAACCCGGAACACGGGCGTAGCTATGGCGGCGTTTCCGCCGAGGTGGTGCGCGACCGCCAAGGCCAGCCGGTGATTTCCCGTCTGGACGAAGTGCAATTGCAAGCCTTGGCACAAGCGGGCGGCGGCGTGTATGTGCGTGCGGACTACCGCAGCAACGACAGCAGTACCCTGCTTGCGCAGATACGCCGTGATGCGCCGGCCACTGCACAGGCTTCCAGTCCCCAGCGCATCTGGGCGGAGCGCTTTGATGTGCCGCTGGGACTGATGATGGTGATATTGCTTTGGTGGTTTAGGCGCGGAAACACGGAGTTATTTCCATGAATTATATGAGTATTTTGTTAATTTTTACCATCAGCTTGGCCAGTGCGTGCGCGCGTGCGGGCTGGTTCACCACTGCCGAACAAGAAGCACGCGCTTTGTTCGCGCAAGGCGACTATAGCTCAGCCGCCAGCCGTTTCAACGATGCTTACCGCCAAGGCGTGGCCTGGTATCGCGCCGGGCAATACGAACAAGCCGCGCAAGCGTTCAGCCAGTCCGCCAATCCTGCCACCCGCGCCGATGCGCTGTACAACTTAGGCAACAGCCGCTTTCAGCAACAACGCTACGCCGAAGCGGCGTCTGCCTACGAGCAAGCCTTGCGCATTGCGCCGGAACACGAAGATGCAGCGTATAACTTGCGCTTGACCAAAGCCAAATTAACGCCGCCGCTGGTGGAACAACCCGCTCTGCCGCCGCCTTCGGCCCAGCCAGAAGCATCCCCTGTCAGTACACCCGATCCGCAGCAACCTGCTGAAAAACAACCGGATACAACCCAAGCTCAGCAGCCTCGCCTTGCTGCGAAAAAACAACCGCCCGAGCCATCTGCGCCATCGCAAAAACCAGAACAAAATCAACAAAAAAAACAAGAACAATCCGGCCAGCAGCAAGCCGAGCAAAAAAAAGAAGAGCAATCCGGCCAGCAACAAGCCGAGCAAAAAAAAGAAGAGCAATCCGGCCAGCAACAAGCCGAACCAAAGCAACAAGAACAATCCGGCCAGCAACAAGCCGAACCAAAGCAACAAGAGCAATCCGGCCAGCAACAAGCTGAACAAAAGCAACAAGAGCAATCCGGCCAGCAGCAAGGCGAACCAAAGCAACAAGAACAATCCGGCCAGCAGCAAGCCCAATCAGGACAGGAAAATGCTGGCCAAGGCCAATCTTCACCGCAACCAGGCCAAGCCAGCGGACAGCAAGGCCAAAGCGGCGAATCGCCAGGCGGGGATAGCGCAGCGCCACCTTCTACGGCTGACGCGAGTGGGGAAGACAGGCAAACCAGCGAGCAGGCCCCTGCGCCTGGCAACGCGCCGCGCGATGCCGCGCAATCCAGCACCACGCCGCACGATGCCACACAGTCCGGCAACGCAACGGCACCGCCTGACACCGCAACAGCCAGTGGCGATGGACAAAAACCATTGCCGTCGCAAGAAACGCAGAGCCATGCTGAACTGCCGCCCGGGGCAGAAAAATCGATTGACGCAATGGCAGGAATGGCAGGAATGGAACAAGCCGCGCGCGATGCCCCTGGTCATGATAAGGATCAAGATAAAAAAGGTGGCGCAGAGCCGCAACCAGGCCAAGAAGGCGGCGCGCCCAAAGCCGATGCCCCCACCGCAGTAACGCCACCCGCAGCGCCGGAGTCGCCTGTTGGCATGGGCGCGCAACCGGGTCAGCCCCCCCCCACCAATCTACCCAAGCCGCAGGAACCTGGCGTGGGCCAGGCACAATCCGCCACGTTGCGCCAACCATTGTCACTCCCAGGCGATGTCCTGAGCTTGCCAAAGGACGGTCTGCCGCCTCCCACTTCGCCATCTGCTGAAGGCACAGGCGCACGCCGCGAAATGCCGCCCGCAGTGGACGGTGTCCTGAGCTTGCCGAAGGGCAGGCAAGGCGCACCGTCGCCCACCTCAGCGGGAACACCGCTGGGCGATTTAACCGCCACCCCGGAAAGCCAAGCAGTTACAGAATTCGACCAATTGGGCACGGGCAATGCAAATCAAGAAGGTGGCACACAAGCGGGCGGCGAACAAGGTCAGTCTGTGCCGGAAATTCCCGCATGGATGGCGGATCAGTGGCTGCGCCAAGTGGAAGGCGACCCGGGTAAATTGCTCGGCAACCAATTGCTGTTGCAAGAGCGCAAAGCCTGGCAAACGCAGGGCAACCGTTTAGTGGAGACACGGCCATGGTAACAACCTGGAATGGATATGGGCTGGCCATCTGGCTGGTGTTGGCTTGGCAAAGCGTGGCTGCGCAACAGGGCAGCGCCCCGTGGAGCAGCAGCCCGTGGGCCGAAGCCCAAGCCAGCCAAACCGAGCCGTGGATGCAGCAAAGCATTGTGTACCGCATTCAGGTATTCAGCGCAACGCCCCTGGCCACGGTCACGCCCGAGCGCCCAGCGCTGACTGGCGCGAGCCTGGAACGGCTGGCCGAGCCGCTGGTGCAAAGCACGGAAGTGCGCAAAGGGCGCAATCTGTATGTCGCCAATTACCACTACGCACTGACGCCGCTGACATTTGGCACGGTTGAAATCCCGGCCACTACAGTCAAAATCACGTTCAACACGCCATGGAACACGCCTTGGGGCGGCGGCGCGCCAGTGGAACAGGAACTCAAGGTCAATGCCGTTAGCCTGCAAGTTCAGCCGCTGCCCTCGGCCAGTCAGCCCTGGCTTCCTGCACGCGCCCTAGAAATGGATGTCAAATTGGTGCCTGACACCCCGTTAGCGGCTGGCGACCCCAGGACGCTCACCGCCACCTTGCGTGTTCAAGGCGGCAGCGAATACCAGTTGCCATCCCTGCAACCGTGGCTGGAACAGGATGGGTATAGATTATACCTTGAAAAACAAACAGTTAGCACAAAAATAGGCTGGGATGCCACGGGTTTGTTTTTAGTCGGCGAACGCACCGAAGTATTTACCCTGCTCCCGCAAAAAGATGGCCCATTGACCATCCCCGCCATTGCGCTGCCGTGGTGGGACATTACACACAAACAACCGGCCACAGCGGCATGGCCCGGAATCACGCTGAATCTAACAGGGCCAATAGCGGCTGCTACGCCAACAGCGGATGCAACAATGGCACGCGCGCCAACGGCAGATGCGCCTGGCCGCCATGAGTGGCTATGGCGCATAGTGATTGCCGTGTTGTCCTTTGGCCTGGGCTGGTGGCTGAGCGTATACCGCGCCAACGTGCGCCGCGCCTGGAGAGCACTCCTGCAACGTTTGGGCACTGGGTATCACGCGCTGGCGCGCTGTATCCGCGCCAAACTGGCAACGTCGTTACCGGCAATGCTGCCTGCGGCCCCATCGCCTTCTGCACGCGCGCAACACCATCCCCCGTCGCTACTGGCAACCGCGTGGTGGGAGCACGGCTTGCCCACTGCGTGGCACAACCGAAGATTGCCATACAAAATCAATAAATTATCTGACGCGAACAGCATTTTCGCCACCCTGGCACAATTCAGCCGCCAGCATTGGCGCGCGTCGGCAACGCCGCTACCGGCCCATCCATCGCTACACCGCATTGCCGAGGCATTGGTGCACTGCTACCCCACCTCAGCAGCGCCAGCGCAAGTCAATAAATTATTTCAACAATTAGAGCGAAGTTTATATGGCCAGCCCCCCAATGCGCTAGATGCGCCGAGTTGGCACGCCCAATTTCAGGCGTTCTGCCACCGCCTGCCCTGGTGGCAACAACAACGCCAACGCGCCACGCGCGGCCTGCCTGCATTGAATCCCAGCGCAGATGTGGAATCCACGTAGAGCGTGCAGGCTGAGATGCCCTATGTGGAGCGGATGCGGAGTAATCATTTTTTAGCCAGTAGTGGTGTAATCAGCGCCAGCAACCGTTCCGTTGCGCCACGGTTGGCGTTCACCCAAGCCAGGCCGCGTTGCCCGGCCTGGCAACGGGATTCCGCGTCGCCCAACCAAGCCCACACCGCTGCGCCTAACTCCGCAGGCTGGGCAATGGCCTGGCACGCGCCGCAGGCAATGAGTTGCTGGGTAATGGCTGCAAAATTAAAGGTATGTGTGCCTACCACGCAAGGAATGCCCATTGCAGCGGGTTCCAGCGGATTATGACCGCCAATGGGTAGCAAGCTGCCGCCAACAAACGCCACATCCACTGCCGCATACAGCAGCAACAATTCCCCCAGTGTGTCGGCCAAATAGACCCGCGTGGCCGCGTCCACCGTCTCGCCCGCACTGCGCTGCGCCACGCGCAGGCCACGCTGGCGGCACAATGCGGCCACTTCAGCAAAACGCTCGGGATGGCGCGGTGCTAACACCAGCAACACATTGTCCGGCATGGTGGCCAAGGCATCCAGCGCGTATTCATCTTCGCCCCGGTGCGTGCTGGCGGCAATCCAGGCTGGACGTTGCCACTGGCCACGCAAGGCGGCGGCCCGTGCTGGCAAATCTGCGGGAATTGTCAAGTCGAATTTCAAACTGCCCATCACCTGTACGCACGTTGTCCGCGCGCCTAGCGCAATCAAGCGATCCGCATCGGCCTGCGTTTGCGCCGCAATGGCGTGTAAACCGCGCAATCTGGGACGTATCCAAGGTAATACCCAGCGATAACCGCGCGCGGAACGTTCAGACAAGCGGGCATTGGCCAAAATTACCGGAATGCCGCGCTGCTCACAAGCGTGCAGTAAGTTTGGCCATAATTCGGTTTCTACTATAATTCCTAACTGAGGCTGGGCACGGTCTAAAAATCGTTGTACTGCGCCAGGATAGTCATAGGGTAAATACGCATGGCCCACGTGCGCACTGGGCGGGAAAAATTGCTGGGCTTGACGTAAGCCAGTGGGCGTCATGGCAGTAAACAACAATGGCTGGTGCGGGTAACGCGCGCGCAAGCGCCGCGCCAGTGCTTCTACCGCGCGTGTTTCGCCCAGGGAAACCGCGTGAATCCACACTACGCGCGATGTCCTGAGCTTGCCGAAGGGGCGCACGGCTAACGTAGGAAAGCCAAACCGCTCCGCCCAGCCTTGGCGGTATGCTGGATTTTGCCAACCCCGCCACAACAGGCGCGCGACAATCCAGGGAGTAAATAGGTAAAGTAATCCGGTATATAACCAACGCATATTTTCTCCTACGCACGACGTAGCCGCGCGAACCGTGTATAATTTATCCCCTAACTGCGGCCAGTCCTTCGCCGCGCTTGTAGGCCCAACAGCCATTTTTTATAAT
>DYPE01000156.1 GCA_020720085.1 Dichelobacter nodosus
ACACAAAAAATAATGAAATAAAAATCAATATATTACGTTAAGTTGAGAGGATTGGTGTCGGACTGCGTTTAATTCCAGTTTGTTCTGCTATAACGGATTGAGCTTCAGCTATATTTCTGGGCGGATGTTCCAGGAAATATGCTTCTAAGGATGTCGTATGAATATTCATCTTACTGCTTTGCCCTTTATACCGAAGTTGTTTAAGAGCATAAATATTGCCGTCTTGGTAGTCTCTCAAATACGTAATAAGTGTTGTCTTAGAGATACTGCATATGATACAAATATCTTTGTGTTTATATCCTTGGCTTTTCAGAAATAGCGCCTCCATCCGTTTTTTTACCATAGGATGAGGATAATGATAACGCTCATATTCAAGCTGTTTAATTTCTTCCTGACTGAATTTAATTTCTATCATTTTAGAATTCCTCTGCGGTGTTTTAATGAACTCTATTTTACTGATAAATCATACTCAAAAAAAGTCAAATTCTTACCCGCGCAAAGTATAAATTGCTGCACGCACTGTACGGCATTTTGAAAAATCGCCAACCGTTCGACAGCGCAAGGTTTTATCACGCCTTGCCAACAACATGATTGTTAAGGTGTTTTTTGTTTAAGATTGGCGTTGACAACAGAGTATCTACACGACTGAAACTCGCTATCTTCGTGGGCAACCACAAGGGTTGCCCCTACCAGAACATCACCCACGTTGGCACGCAAATGCCAATAATTTTTGATTAAAACACTTGGTTTTTGCTATAGTCCACTGACCATTGCGGCTTCTCGCATCGGACACCCGATGGACATAAGATGCAACAATGGCCCGTAGCTTGCCGGGTTGTCCGTTGTTTAGCGGACAACCCGGCTTTTTTTCGCGCTCAATGTGGCGCGCATGGCCATAAATTCCCGTGCTTGTACGGCTGGCAAGCGTTCAACTGCGTAACGCAGCATGGTGCGCGGCATGGTGGCCGCATGACTGCGAAGAAAGGCGTGCAATGGCGCAGAATCGCGCTTGCCAACTTCCCGTAGCATCCAGCCGCTGGCTTTATGAATCAAATCCTGCGTATCTTCCAGCAGTTGAGCGGCAATGGACAAGGTGGGTGCAAATTGGCCCTGGCGGATATGCGCCAATGTAGCGACAATGGCAATGCGTCGTTCCCACAGGCTGGCGGATTGCGCCAGCGTGTACAATGGCGCAACATCGCGTGTTAGCAAGTAATGCCCCGCAATGTGCGGCGCGCTGCTATCCACCAAATCCCAGTTATTGATGTAGGCAGTATTGTCAAAATACGCTTGAAAAACGGCATGTTGTTGCGCAGCATCACTGGTTTGGTAGCGCCGCACCAACAATTGCAACGCGCAAAAACGATATTCGTGGATGTCGGTTTGCAAGAGCGTAAAAATATCCGCCAGCGGCAATAACGCCAGTGTTCCTGGCGCGGTATATTGTCCAAGCAACTTGCGTTGCTTGGGCACAGGAATGCCCAAAAACCGGTCGCCTTGCGCATAACCGCCTGGCCCGGTTTTGAAAAAACGTTGCAACGCCGCCGCACGCTCTGTACAGGCCAGGGCATTTAATTCTGCTTGTAAATCAGTCAAATTAGGCATAATACTTTTTTCCAAACAATACATGGCTGCTGTTATGAAATTAAACAAATTATTCTCACCTATCGCGGCTACGTGGTTCATGGCCACGATAGTGAACGCGGCTTGCGCGGAGATGGAATTTCCGCTGCCCGCATTTCAAGCGCATTATACGGTGCGTATGCTGGGGGTACACGTGGGGGAAGCGGTACGCAGCTTAAAGCTACACCACAACCATACGCTCACCTTACTCGCGGAAACCTATCCAACCGGCATTACTGCGTATTTACGTGACGATCGCATCCGCGAGCAGAGCGTGCAAGAATGGCTGCCAGACGGCGTGCTCCGTCCAGTACGTTATGAATATCTACATGAAAATTCAAAAAAAAAGCGCAACGACCAAGTTATATTTGATTGGTCTAGCCAACAGGCCAAGGTAGTATTCCATGACCAGTCAAGCGTATTGCCACTGGTTGCAGGCACGCAGGATTTGCAAGGCGCACAATTAACCTTGATGCTTCTATTGCGTACCAGCCCACCAGCCACCAGGGATTTTCAACTCATTGACCGTGGCAAAAACAAAACCATGCGCTTGGCCTACCAAGGCGAGGAGCGCGTGCGCACGGAGTTGGGTGAATTTTTGGCATTGCGCTATGAGCGGATCAGCGAACAGGACAGCAACCGCGCCAGCCGATTTTGGTTCGCGCCTGCGTTGCAATATGTGCTGGTGCAAGGCAGCCACCAGGAACCCAACAGCCCGTTGGTAGAAATGACACTCAACCGGCTGGACGGCATTGCGCTGCCTGGGGGAAATGCGAAATGAATTCGCCTGTTACTTGCCCTGAGCTTGTCGAATGGCAGTGAGGCGCTACATGGGCGGGCGTTCTAACACCGCCAACCGCCGCCACAATTCTAGCGTGTCTGCGCCCTCAGCACGCAGGCGGAGCAAAATTTCCCGCCCCACTTGCGCCAAAACGCCGCGTTGTTCCTCAGTAAACAACATCATAGCCGCTTGCAGGCTGGCCTCGTCCTCGCACAGCAGCGATGGCACGATTTCATCGCGGCCAATGGGCGAGTCAGGGCGCAATAAATGCGCAATCACGCTATGTTCTAACAAATGAAAATGTAATGCCCGCGCTTGGGTTTCTTTTTCTAGCTCACGCACGGCATGGTCATCGTGCGTGCCAGTGTCGCGGATGGCCTGCATAATTAACTCCACTAAATTGCGCAAGCCCTCTTGCTCCTTGCTAAAATCGCCGCCCAATCCCGCCGTGCGTTCGTACATGCTGTCAATGCGCTGTTTCAAATCCAGCACAATTTCGGTTTTCTCTGTGCGCTGAAAACGCGAAATTTCTTGCAACAACACCACGAAATCTTTATGAAAAGCTTCCCGTTCGGCTTGATCGGTGCGTTCAGCAATATCAATTTCTTGCTGCGTCACCGTAGCCGTGCGTGCGAACAGGTGTGGATATGCGTATTGGCGCTGAACATGGCGTTCCCAGCAGCCGGGTTTGGTGCTAAACCGTAACATACTTTAGTTATCCCCAGTGTCCAAATTTGGCGCGTAGCCAAGAATCCGTTGCCAGCAACGCAAAGCGCAACCAGACTGCCGCAGTGACGCCCCAAGCCAGTGGCAGAGGATAGCGGTGACGGAAAAATTTATTGTAAAATAATAACATACCACGATGTTTGTACCACAACACACGCACAGGTTGAGCGCGGCTGCACACACCTTTAATATGCCGCACTTCAATACTTGGATCAAACAAAATTTGCCAGCCTGCTGCGCGAAAACGCATGAACCAGTCCAAGTCCTCGCAGTGCAAAAAATAGCTTTCATCCATAGGGCCGACTTGTTCCAGCGCCGAGCGGCGGACAAACATACACGCGCCGGAAATGCCGTCCACCACCTCCACGCCGTCTGGCGCGCCATCAATTTGGTCAAAACGTTTCAGACCAGGGAACACACGGTGCAAATGCAGCACACGCACCAGGCTGCGCCAAGGCGTGGGCACAGCACGGCGGCAAGCGTTTTGGATTGTGCCATCCTCATTGCGCACCAGCCCGCCCGCCATGCCCGCACGCGGATGGGCATCAAGTAAGGCGCTCAAACGCGGCAAGGTATCGCGCGCGATGTAGCAATCTGGATTTAAAAATAGCAAATAATGCCCATGCGCCAGCGGCAGCGCCTGGTTGGCGGCTGCGGCGAAGCCCCGGTTGGCGTCATTGCGCAACACCTGCAAAGCGCTACCCTCGGGCGGACGCATGGCGGCCAGCGCTGCGAGACTACCGTCTTGCGAGGCATTGTCCACCACCCAAACTTCCACCGGACGGTCTGTTGCTAAGGCATTTGCCACGCACTGCGTCAGACCAGCGCCGCCGTTGTAATTGACGATAATTACAGAAATAATAGGTTGTGTTTGCATAAGAAATTCGGAACAATAGCAGGGAAACTCGCGCACAATCCAGGCGCGGTACGGATTTCAACGGCAATTTATTGTGCCACAAACGTGCCAGCATAGCGATGTACGCTGTTTTGAGGGGGCAGTAGTGCGTGTCAACGCACGACGCATCACGCACCACTAATCACTGACAACTCGGTAGTGAGTGGTCAGCGAAAGACTCGTCACTCGCCGCTAATCACTGACAACTTTATCATGAATATTCAGATAATTGCCGTTGGAACTCGTATGCCCGGCTGGGTAAGTGATGGCGTAAACGAATATGCCCAACGTTTGCCGCATCCCCTGCGCATTCTCGAAATTCCAGTGCCCAAGCGTGGCAAAACTGCGGGTGCAGCCACTGTGGCCATGGCTGCGGAAGCTGACAAAATTCTCGCCGCAATCCCGACGCGGGCATGGGTCATCGCCTTAGACGAACACGGCCAACCGTGGACCACGCGCGAGCTTAGCCGCGAATGCCAAGCCTGGCTGAACCAGGGCCGCGACGTAGCACTGCTTATCGGCGGCCCGGATGGCCTGGCGGCTGCCTGCAAAACCCGTGCAGACGCACTGTGGTCATTGTCCAACCTGACGTTGCCCCACGGCCTGGCGCGGATTGTAGTGGTTGAACAACTTTACCGCGCATTTTCATTGCTTGCTGGCCATCCCTATCATCGTGATTAAACGCGACTGCACACAACAGCACAAGCGATTAAGACGAACTGTTGTGATAAATAAAAGTTTTACGATTTTAATTCATTTGGTTATGAAGTATCCAAGATAAAATAGATTCATTTCTAAATTTTTCAGGAGTCCCAAAATGCTCAAAACACTGTTCCCCATCGTCAGCTTGTGCCTGGCATTCTCCGTTTTCGCCCTAGATGCTGCCAAAGAATACGAAATCAAAGCCGCGTTTTTGTTCAATCTCGGCGCATTCGTGCATTGGCCTGACAGCACCTTTGCCAATGCAAATGCGCCGTTTTACATTTGCGTATTGGGTGAAGACCCCTTTGGCGAGCGCCTGGATGTGGTTGCGGCGGGTCAAAAGGTGTCCGGGCATCCGGTGGCAATCCGTCGCGCTCAAGCGGTTGCTGATACTGCCGAGTGTGACATGCTGTTTGTCAGCACCTCGGTGCAGGCACAGTTACCGGGAATTTTGGCGCACCTCAAAAACCAACCGGTATTGACCGTTGGTGATATGGACAATTTCGCCGTGCAAGGCGGGATGGTGCAATTTTATCCCCGCGACAACAAAATCCGCCTGATGCTCGCCCCGGAAGCGTTTAGCAATGCCGGTCTCCAACCCAGCGCACATTTGATGCGTATTGCGCAAATTGTCAGTAGCAAATAAGGAAAACCTAATGAAAAAATTAAGTATTTTTGTGCTTATCACTCTATTGTCCAGTACGGCGTATGCGCTGAGCGATGAAGAAAAAGCCCGCCTGGAAGCGCTGCGCGGGTTTTCGCTGGAAGATTTGCAGGAAGTTGAGGTGAAGCTGGACGATGTGTTCGACGTGTTTGATGGTTTGGTGAAACCGCAAAGCGTCAAAGTCGCCTCCGGTTTTCAGCAAACTACGGCGACCGCGCCCGCATCCACCACCGTGATTACCGCACAAGACATTGAAGCCATGGGTGCGCGGAGTCTGGATGAGATTCTCGAAGCGGTGCCGGGAATGCACATCACCTCGTCGGAAGTGGGGTTTCCGCCGCTGTATGACGTGCGCGGGGTGCATTCTGCCACTAATTGCGAAGTCTTGATGATGGTCAATGGCATTCCGGTGAAAAACCTGGTTGATGGTGGGCGCGGTCGGGGCAGGAGCTGGTCGCCGCCGCCGGTGCAGATGATTCAACGTATTGAAATCATTCGCGGTCCCGGCTCGGCGCTGTATGGCGCAGACGCAGTATCGGGCGTTATCAATATCCTCACCAAAACGGCAGCGGATATACCGGGCACGGAAGTAGGGCTGCGTTTGGGTAGCTACGACACCTATAACCCCTGGTTATTGTACGGCGGCAAGGTCAATGGCTTTGATTTGGCGCTGAGTCTGGATTATATGGACACCGACGGTCATCAAGAAACCGTGCCTCAGGACGCGCAATCTTTGCTGGACAAAGCCA
>DYPE01000157.1 GCA_020720085.1 Dichelobacter nodosus
TAGCACCCTTAACGCAAGGAGATTGAAATAAATATCTTTATAAATCAATTGACTGATGCTAAGTTGAGAGGATTGAGGTTGGGCTGAGCGTTTTTTTGCGAAGCCCAACAAATACGGCATTACATGTTGAGCTTCCTGCGTTAGCCCAACCTTGTATATTAACCGTCATTCCCTCAGCACACATAATCCATAAACTGAGTTTATGAGGTAAGATAGCACCGATTACCGGGGAAGCCGTCCCAACCTGAAGCATCGAGCTTGAATGTAGAAAGGCTCCCCGCCCTCTTCACCGAAGCTGTGGAGTATCCGAGGTCTTAAAGCAATGCTTTCTGAACCTGCATACACAAGGACAGTTGGTGAGCGTCAGGGTCGGGAAACCGGTGATGATTATACCTTCATAAACACACGGAGCGTGAACCATGCAATTTGTCGGAATAGACGTAGGCAGCAAGGAACTGGTGGCAGTAGCCGTAGTCACTTGTGCTGAGCCTGTCGAAGCAAGGGCAAAGCGCACAAGGCCCAGACCTTCCAGAATGACGCAGAAGGCCACATGGCGCTGATTAACAAGCTGGGCAAAACCAGTGAACCCGTGCGGGTCTGCCTGGAAGCGACTGGCAGTTACCATTTCGATGTGGCGGTCGCCTTGAGTAAAGCGTCCAATGTAGAAGTCATGGTGGTCAACCCAAAGGCATCCAAACATTTTGCCGAGGCGCTGATGCTTCGGCAAGCTCAGCACAAGTGAACCGTGCGAAAACGGACATGCAAGATGCCGAAATGCTGGCGCGCTACTGCGAAAGGATGGACTTCAATGCCTGGCAATGCCCGGACAAAAACCGGCTGGCCTTGCGCGCTTATAGCCGCCGTCTGGGTGAACTGAAACACCAGCGGGCGCGTGCCAAGAATCAGCTTCACGCCCTGCAAGTCACTTGTGCTGAGTTTGTCGAAGCATCAGCGAAACGCCTATTGAGGTGTTGCAGGACGTAGGACAGGCGATTGAAGAGCTGGACGTGCGCGTCAATACGCTGCAAGCCGCTGCCGAAGCGGTCATCAGGCAGGACGCCGCGCTCTTGCAGATATTCGAGCATCTGTGCGGCGTCAAGGGCATCGCCGAAAACAGTGCGGTGCAGATTCTGGGTGAACTCGTTGTTCTTCCAGAAGAGATGACGGCCCGCCAATGGGTGGCGCACGCCGGGCTTGACCCTCGGCACTTCAGTTCTGGCACCAGCATTGCCAAAAAGCCGCGTATCAGCAAAGCCGGTAATCGTTATCTGCGCCGGGCGCTGTATATGCCCGCATTAGTGGCTGCCCGTTGGGAACCTGCGATTAAGGCATATTACCAACATCTGATTACCGACAACGGCTTGAAGAAAATCCAGGCGGTGTGTGCGGTCACTTGCCCTGAGCTTGTCGAAGGGTGCGTAAATTGTTACATGCGATTCACGGCATGTTGAAAAACCAGAACCCGTTTGATGGCTCCAAGTTTTTCAACGGCACACCCGTACCTCAGTCATAAGTTTCCCTTATGAAAAAACCGGCCTGAGAGCTTGACTGGCAAGAGAGTATCTACGCGGGCTGCAAATGGAGAAGTTTAGTCTTCTATGACACCACAGAAACGGTAGCCTTCGCCGTTGATTGTGGCAATGATCTCTGGCGTACCTGATACCAATTCAAAGTACTCACAAATACGACGAATCGTTACATCTACTGTTCTGTCGAATGGTTTTAATTCACGGCCAGTCATCTTTTTAAGCAAATCTGCGCGAGTTTGGATTTTTCCTGGGTTCTCACAGAAGTGCAGCAAAGCGCGGAATTCTGAACGAGGAAGCATGTAGCATTCACCATGCGGATTAACTAAAGAGCGGCTATTGATATCCAATACCCAACCGTTGAACTTATACTTTTCAACACTGTTTTTCTCTTCTTGAGTCGTATCAGCATTCATTGTTATCTCCTAATAACGTGAGTTCGATGTAAGAATAAAAAAATAATGGTTTGTATCTCATTAAAAATAAGAGATAATGAAGGTATGAAATACATATCAATCACCACTTATCTCACCGCAACTGCAAAGAGCTGAGTTAATAGTTTCACCAAATGTTCAACCGATGCTTGTTCGTCAGATCCATTTGCTGAAACAGTAAGCACTTGACCTTGCTTTGCGCCTAAGCCTAGGAGATCCAGGGGTCTTCTCGCGCTTGCGGATCTACCGTCAGGGGTGGTTACTGTTATATTAGAATTGAATGCTTTCGCTGCTGTCACAAACTGGGTTACAACCCCCATTTGCATACCATTTGGTGAAGTAACAGTCACCTCTTGTTGAAACATGAATACTCTCCAGTAAAGGAATAAAAATTGAGGTTAGACAGCCATCTGTCTACCCCCAAAATCTGCTTTTAGTCGCGTAGGTTACGCATTGCGTACCTTTTTATGCGTAACAATATTGGAACGAATAAATGGTACGCGGTGCGTACCCCAATCCTCTCAACTTAACGTAATATATTGATTTTTATTTAATTATTTTTTGCGTGAACCCATCGCGGAGGCATGCCGTCAGGATACACCAAGGTTCTATACCGGTGTGTCGCCACTTCATAGCACCCTTAACGCAAGGAGATTGAAATAAATATATTTATAAATCAATTGATTGTTGCTAAGTTGAGAGGATTGCGGGTTAGGCGACTTACCACTCACGCCATTCTTCCGTGATGTCATCTTCATTGGATTCGATCCCTGCATGCTTTGCGGCGGTAATGATCAACTCACAAAGCTGTTCGCGTTGGTCTGTTTCGATTATGGAGCCGTCGCACTTGTCGTTCAACTTGTTCAGTTTAACAACCGTAGCCTTCACGGTTTTTAGAATGCTTTCATTCTTTTTCAAATCTGGGGTGTTTTTTAAAGCGCTGAAGAATTCGTCAATGATCTTTGAACATTGATCAATATGTTTTTGCGTGTAACCAGCATCGTATTCCGGGTCGTACTCTGGATCATTTTCGTCGTCAGCGCCGCCGAACTTCATGAAACTGACCATTCCGTCAATGATTTCTTTTTTCAATTCTAGCAATTCTGGTGTCATGATAGTCTCCAAAAAAATAGTTGTTGCCTAACGCCCGAGCTAAGCCGACCGGTGCCGCCACAAAGCTCAAAACAAACCAAAAAAGCCCGACGGCACCGGGTCGGCCTTGAGCGACAAGTTATGAATTTCTTTGCCACTCTTCATCCAATCCTCTCAACTTAACGTAATATATTGATTTTTATTTAATTATTTTTTGCGCAAACCCATCGCGGAGGCATGCCGTCAGGATACACCAAGGTTCTATACCGGTGTGTCGCCACTTCATAGCACCTTTAACGCAAGGAGATTGAAATAAATATCTTTATAAATCAATTGATTGCTGCTAAGTTGAGAGGATTGGGTGCGTACCCTACAAACTAACTTATTAGCGCGGTAGGTTGGGCTGAGCGTCTTTTTGCGACTTGTGCTGAGCCTGTCGAAGCAAGCTCAACTTAACGATAGCTAAAATACCAAAAACACGCGGCACAATGCCGCATTCCCTGTTGGGCTTCTCGTACCTCAGCCCAAGCTACATTCACTTCTCTTTCACCGCAATCCGAACCACTTTTTTAAGCCTTGTAATGAAACCGGCGCTGAATGATGGTGACATGCGTATTATCAAAGGCATACACCAAGCGATGTTCTTGATTGATACGCCGTGACCAGTCGCCTTGAAAATCGTGCTTCAGTGCTTCGGGCTTGCCCAAGCCTTGAGTTGGATGGTCGCAAGCATCCATGCACAGTTGGATACTCTTTTTCAGCATTTTGGCATCATGCTGTTGCCACCAGGACAAATCCTCCAGCCCGCGTAGGTCGCATAAGCGATAGCGTCACTTGTGCTGAGCTTGTCGAAGTATGCGACATTTGGGGATGCCATCATGGCGGATGACGGCGCACACTTCGACAGGCTCAGTGCAAGAAAAGACGCGCCTTATCCGCCCTACGCGGCAAGCCCGCATCGTTCACCGCTGATTGGCGCGATCAAACCTCAGCGCATTTTACGTCTGCCTATCCAACTTGCGCAAGTCCTTGCCAGGCTTCGGTCTTTCGACAGCACTTCGACAAGCTCAGCACAAGGCTCAGGAAGCGGAAACCTGTGCTCATTCCACCTCTCCCGCCAGTTGCAGTGTCCGCTGGATTAAGCTTTCGCTGATGCGAATATCCGAAGTGCGCAAACGACGGATAAACGGTGCAACACGCTCAATCAAGCCCTCATGTTTGGCGAGCAAGAGAATGCCTTGACTGCCGGTGATTTGAATATGGTTCAAGCGTGCGACTTTTCGCGCCCGCTTGTCATCAATCAGCAGATAATCAGCGTGCAGGTGTTTGTACAATGCCATCGCTTCCAATTCACCTTGCCCCAGTCCTTCGGCGGCAATCACAAAGTCGTCCAATTCAATGGACTCCACTTTGTTGGCAAGGTAGGCGCGCAAAACTTCCGCCGCCGGTTTGCCTTCAACAATCACTTCGTCAAACACGGCTTGCGGAACTTTTACCGCTTCAAAGAGCAGCTCGATTAAAGGCAAGCCGTCACAGACCGCCAGTGCAACCAAAGCGGAACTGTCAGCGATGATGAGCATGAGAACGGTTGTTTTTCAGGTACTCGAAATCGGCTGCCAGTTCTTCGTCATCATAATCAATCACATCAATGCGGTGCCGCTTGCAGGCTGCAATAAAGGTGTAACGGTCAACACCGGCAAATTCACAAGCCGCACCCGCCGATAAGCGCCCCGCCTGAAACATCAGCAGGGCAGTATATAGCTTAAACTGTTCCGCCAGTTCTTCGGCAGTGATACCAAGAAGATAGCGATCAGGAACATTGAGAAGCACTTGCATCGTGTTGCCCTATTCATGCTTTTTGGACACGCCAACAGCGCATCGGCGCTTTTTTCCACTAAAAATCGTATTTCTCTGCATTTTCCGTGTTTCCACGGTTGTCCTGCCCGAAGTCCCACACCCCGACAGTCCGCGTAGGTCGCATAAGCGATAGCGTCACTTGTGCTGAGCTTGCGATGCACTGAGCTTGTCGAAGTGTCGAAGTATGCGACATTTGGGGATTCCATCATGGCGGATGACGGCGCACACTTCGACAGGCTCAGTGCAAGAAAAGACGCGCCTTATCCGCCCTACGCTTGCTATTGTTTCGGTATGCTTACCGAGGGTTTTAAGCCCAAGCGATTAGCACGGCGGACGAACTTTTTGTCATCAAACGAAGCCATCTGCGCACAATCCTGGTAACTCGCGTGATGTAGCGCGTCTGCGAAATCGAATCCCTGCGCAAACGCCGCCACTGCCCGCTCAACTTCATCCCTATGCTCGACCGTGATAGGCGCAGTTGCCAGTACACGGCGCAAGACGCTTGCGATTTCATCTTGCTCAAAGCCATAGTAACCGCGCATCACCCATTCTAATTCCAGCAGAACGGTTTTACATACCCTAAGCGGCTCGCCGGATTCCATTAAAATACGCGCCGCTTCATGCTGCTTTTGCGCTTCCTCGTCGCTGTCGTCCTGGATGTAATAACGCGCTAGGACGTTAGTATCCAAGCCAATCATTTGCGCAACATGCTGGCGGGGTCGAAATCTACCGGCACGGCGCGGCGTCGGCTTTTCAACATACCAAAGCCTTGCGGCGTGGCTTGCGTGACGGTCGGTTTAATGCGTTGCTGTATTGCTGCCTGCAACGCTTCGCGGATAAATTGCTCAGGGTTCGGCAGGATTTGAATCTGCCGCGCCAAGTCATCGGGTAAGGTCAGGGTGATTTGCATGATTGATTCATACCATTGTACTGTGGACAACCTCTTTTCGTTGCCCACCAAATTTGTGCCACATTATGGTGGGCAAAACAAAAACACGTTTTGCCCAACTATACTGCAAACGGCCATAAACTGCGTTTTTTAACCCGTGGAATGCGAAGCCGTAGCACTCCGTCCGATGTCTTGAAGTTAAATCCACGAGGTATTCGGAAAGCCCCGAAGGGGCGAAATCCATATAGCCCAGGGCAATACTTCGACAGGCTCAGTACATCGCGCCCTGGGCACGGTGCGTCCCCAAATTTAGCCCTGTAAGGGCGAAATAAACG
>DYPE01000158.1 GCA_020720085.1 Dichelobacter nodosus
CGTTTGGCGAGGTGGTGTTTTTATGACTCGCGGCGTTAGACCTGTTCACATCGATATTAGCGACGACGAACAAGCCCTGCTTGATCGGATAATGCAGCAGTTTTGGCTGGAGCAGGGCTTATCGCAGCACACGCTGAATGCCTATGAAACCGATTTGCGTGTATTTGCGGCGTGGTTGGCGTTGCGTGAAAAAGCGCTATTACGTGCCAATCGTGGGGATATATTGAGCTATCTTGCCGAAAAGATGACCGAAGGCAAGCAGGCGCGCAGCTTGGCGCGCATGTTGTCGGCGGCGCGGCGTTTTTATGGCGCGTTACTGGCAAATGGCGAGTTGATGCTCGATCCCACCCTCGATATTCCGCCGCCGGGCATGGGGCGGCCTTTACCTAAATCACTCAGTGAAAACGATGTCGAGGCATTGATTACCGCGCCGGCCATTGATACACCGCTGGGTTTGCGCGACCGGGCGATGCTGGAAACTTTGTACGCCACCGGCTTGCGGGTGAGTGAACTGATTAATCTAAGCCTTGGTCAGATGAGCCTTAACGCTGGTGTGGTGCGGGTGTTGGGCAAGGGGCGTAAGGAACGGCTGGTGCCATTGGGTGAGGAGTCGGTGTACTGGATTGAGCGTTATTTGGCCGAAGCGCGCCCCGCCTTGCTTGAAGGGCTGGGCGAATGTGCCGCGCTATTTGTGACACGGCGTGGGGCGGGAATGACCCGGCAGATGTTCTGGATTTTGATTAAACGCTATGCGGCGCAAGCGGGCTTGACGACGGAATTGTCGCCGCACACCCTGCGTCATGCCTTCGCCACGCATTTGTTAAATCACGGTGCCGACCTGCGTGTGGTACAAATGCTTTTGGGGCACGCGGATTTATCCAGTACGCAAATTTATACCCATGTTGCGCGGGCAAGGTTGAAAGCCTTGCACCATGAACATCACCCGCGTGGCTAACAGAAAACTAGGATGAAAAATGACGACTGAAAAAGTGGAAAAAACGCCGAATCCAGCACGCAAACGCGGGCTATTGATTTTCGCTGGGCTGGTGTTGGTGGTGGCCTTGGGCTTAGCGACATGGCTGTGGACGACCCGCAATACGTTAAGCACGCAAGATGCTTATGTGAATGCGGATGTGGTGCAAGTGAGTGTTGCCACCGAGGGCGTGCTGAGTGCTTGGCATGTTCACGCGGGGCAGATGGTGCCGCGCGGCATGGTGGTGGCCGAACAGGACGCGGCGGATGCGCGTTTGAACCTTGCGCAGGCTGAGGCGAATCTGTCTAAAGCCGTGCGGGATGCGCGTGGCTTGGGTAGCACGGCCTTGGCGGCACAGTCGGGCGTGGCGCAGGCAACCGCAAATATCGCGACTGAACAGGCGCGGGCGCATTCGGCTCAAGCCGAGTTGAATCAAGCGCAAACTATGCTGCGGCGCCAGGAAGGGCTTGCATCCCAAGGTTTTGTGGCGCGTGAGGCGCTCACCGAGGCGCAGGCGGCGGTGCAAAACACACTGGGCGCGCGTGATGCGGCCAATAAGTCAGTTCTGGCGGCGCAAGCCATGTTGGAGCAAGCCAAGGCGCAGCGGGATGGGGCTTTGGCGCAGGTCGATGGATCGGCATTGTCCAGCTTGCCTGATGTTTTGGCGGCGATTACCGGCGTGCGCGTGGCGCAACTAGCCTTGGAGCGCACCAAGTTGTATGCGCCGCTGGACGGTATTGCGACCAATCATTCGGCCAGCCTTGGGCAGCGAGTGATGCCGGGGGCGAATGTGCTGGGCATTGTCCCGCTTGAGTCTGTTTGGGTTGATGCGAACTTCAAAGAAACAACGCTTGCGCGCTTGCGGGTCGGGCAGCCTGTACGCTTAACGGCGGATGTTTACGGCTCTAAAGTGGTGTATCAAGGCAAGGTGGCGGGCATTGAACCGGCCACTGGCACAGCGCTTTCGCTTTTGCCTGCGCAAAACGCCTCGGGTAACTGGATTAAAGTGGTGCAACGTGTGCCGGTACGCATTTGGCTGGATGCGGCGCAGCTTGCGCAACATCCTTTGCAAGTGGGTTTGTCCATGCAGGTTGAAGTGGATGTAAGCGATCAATCCGGTTCCAGTTTAGGTTTATTGCCGGAGGCTGCCACGAGCATGCAAAGCGATGTGTTTGCGAAAACAGTCGCCCAAGCAGAAACAGAGGCGGCGAAAATTATTACGCAGCTGTTGGCGAGCGGTTCGCTGGCCGAGAAAAAGTAATGTTTGCCCGAGCGGAAAAGGCAGTTTTTGAAGGTTTTCATCCGCTGGCAGGCTGGCAACGCGCCCTAGCAACGTTCGGCTTGGCCTTGGCCGCGTTTATGAATATCGTCGATTTGACGATTGCCAATGTGTCGGTTCCCACCATCGCCGGGGCAATGGGCGTGTCGCCAACGCAAGGCACTTGGATTATCACAAGTTACGCGGTGACCGAGGCTATTATGTTGCCGCTGACCGGCTGGCTGGCGCTGCGCTTTGGGCAAAGGCATTTGTTCATGTTGGCCACGAGCGGCTTTGTGCTGGCCTCAATTTTGTGTGCGCTGTCATTAAATTTTGAGATGCTCATCGGCGCACGCGTGCTGCAAGGCGCCCTAGGCGCGTCCATGATTCCCCTCGCACAGGCCATGTTGCTGGCCATTTACCCGCCCGAAAAACGCGGTTTTGCCATTGGCGTATTCGCCATGACCACGGTCGCTGCACCGATTATCGGCCCGCTGGCGGGTGGCTGGATTACCGATCATCTCTCTTGGCACTGGATTTTCTTGGTCAACTTGCCTGTTGGGCTGATTTGTCTTGGGCTGGTTTACTCATTGCTTGGGCGCTTTGAAACCACAACGCAACAGCAACCCTTGGATGTTTTTGCATTAATTTTATTGGCGCTGGGTGTGGCAAGCCTGCAAATCCTGTTAGACCAAGGCAACCAACTGGATTGGTTTTCTTCGCCATTCATCGTCACGTTAGCCGTAGTCAGCGTGATCGCCTTGGGTGTATTTGGCATTTGGACCTGGACATCGGCGCATCCGCTGGTGAATTTACGCCTGTTTTCCCGACGAAATTTTTTGCTCGGAACGGTGGTTTTGGCGGTGGCTTCGGTGGCGTTTTTTGGCGCAAACGTTGTCGTGCCGTTGTGGCTGCAAACCCACATGGGCTACAACGCAGAGTGGGCGGGGCGCACCATGGCCTTTGGTGGCATTCTGGCGATTGTGTTGGGGCCGATTATAGGTATTTACATCAACCGCATTGATGCGCGCCTCGTCGCCAGTTTCGGTCTCGCCATGTATGCCTTATTCGCGATACTTTCCGCGCAGTTTCCGCCCGATGTTGATTTTTGGACTTTGGCCATAACGCGTTTGATTATGGGCGTTGGGCTTGCCTGCCTTTTTCTGCCGCTCACGGTGATTTATCTTTCGGGGTTAACGGCGGAACAAACCGCTGGGGCAACAGGTCTAGCCAACTTCATGCGTAATATTGGCTCCAGCTTTGGCACGTCGCTGATGGTGACACTGTGGGATCATCGCATTTTTGCATCCAGCCAGATGCTGGCGGGTGACGTTACGGCGGGCAATCCGGCAACTGCGGAATATATGGCGCGTTTGCAGGAGTTGGGGATGAACAATGCCCAAGCTTTGGGTCATGTGCAAAATGAACTGATTGCTACGCAGGGCTCGTTATTGGCGACCAACTGGCTTATGGAGTTAAGTGCTGTAATGATGCTGGTGCTCATGGTCATTATTTGGTTCGCCAAGCCACCGTTTATTGCGCGCAGCAAATAATTAGGACTTACGCAAAAGTGTTCCGGCACGGCAAAGTGCCGAAGACAGTACACGCAAATATGGTGAGGCGCTTGAACGCCGCCTGGGCGGCTTTGCGAACGTCCTAAGAATGATTTTTAACTTGAAAGGATGATTGTTTATGAAAAGTTTTGCTTTAGTCGCGCTATGTGTGGCCTTGGGTTTAAGTGGCGCGGCACAGGCCGATGCAGCAGGCGATGCGCTGGCGGCCAAGCTGAAAAAAGACATGCCCGGCATTCCGCTGACCTCAGTCACGCCCACCCCGGTCGCCGGGATTTATGAGGTGGTGGCCGGGCCGGATGTGATTTACATGACTGGCGATGGTAAGTACATGTTCCAAGGCGTGTTGGTGGATTTTGAAGGGCGTAAAAACCTGACCGAAGCCCGTCGTACCGGCATTCGTGCCGATCTTCTCAAGCAAATCAAAGACGAAGACACTATTGTTTACGCGCCGATGGGTACACCCAAGCACACCATCACGATTTTCACTGACCCAAGCTGCCCCTATTGCCGCAAAATGCACGCCGAAGTGCCTGAGTTGGTGAAAAATGGCGTGAAAGTGCGCTATGTGCTCTACCCGCGCGCCGGATTGGACTCACCAATTGGCAAAACCAGCATCGGCATCATGTGCGCCAAAGACCCCAAGGCCGAATTGGATAAATCCCTTGCTGGTCAGGCAGTGAACCTGCCCGTCTGCGACAAGCACAATCTGGCTAAAATTCTTGAGCTTGGTCAAGTGCTTGGCTTAGAAGGCACGCCATATGGCGTGACCGACAGCGGTGCAGTCATTGGCGGCTACATGCCAGCGGCCAAATTGTTGGAAATGCTGAATAAGCCTAAATAAGCTTATGCCGCGTAGCCCGGATTAAAGCGAAGCACAATCCGGGACGGCGAGTCCTACAGAAAGCATCATCATTCAGTGCAACATGCCAAACATCTTGCGCCGATAAGTCGTGGTGAGCGGGTTGGTATCGCCCAGCATCTCAAAAATCTGGATCATGCCCTTGCGTCCCGCGCCGTCATTGTAGCTACGATCAAGCTGCATCAGGCTTAAATACTGCTGCAAAGCGGCTTCATGCTGGCCCTGAGTGACCAACAAAACAGCCAGCTTTTCCCGCGCTTCGCAATCGTTCGGATTGGCTTCAATGCGGCTTTGCAGCTCATTCATATCACCCGCGCTCAGCGCCTGCTGACCAAAATGAATCTGCGCCTTGAGTTCACGCGCCATGCCCGCTTCGGGCGCGTTATCAGGAATAGATTCCAGCATACTGAGCGCCTGCTCGATCTTGCCGCTATGCGCCGCAAAGCGCGCCAAGGTAAACAAAACCTTCGTATTTTTAGCATCAAGCTCATGCGCCAAACGCAACAGCTCCAAAGCCTCGGCCTCGTGATCCTGCTCAAGCAAGTTCATGGCTTGATGAAACATTAAGTCCGATTCGCTGACCACATGCTTGTCGATGAGGGCGCGTATGGCCGACTCCGGCTGCGTACCCATAAATTGATCGACCACCGCGCCATCCTTGAACAACATCACCGTTGGCAGGCTGCGAATGCCGAATTGTGCAGCAAGGTTTTGTTCTGCATCGGTATCCACATACGCCAAATGCACCTCGCCGTTGTAGCTTTCCACCACCTTTTTCAACAAAGGTTTCAAAACCTGGCAGGGCTGGCACCACGATGCCCAAAAATCCACCAGCACCGGATGGTTCATCGATGCTTGGATGACTTGTTCGGTAAAAGTGAGTTCATTCGCATCAAAAACGTAATCAGTCATGGCTGTGTCTCGTGTGGGTTTGAAGAATGATAACAATGTTTTGTAGGTGCGACTTTATTCGCACAATCCACCCTCAAATGTGCGAATTTGTCGCACCTACAATTATGCTCAAGCAAACAAAATCACAAAATCGTCACAAAACAGTTGACACCCCGTAAAACCTGTATAGAATGCGCCTCCGTCAACACACGTTGATGCCTGCGTCCCCATCGTCTAGAGGCCTAGGACATTGCCCTTTCACGGCAGTAACTGGGGTTCGAATCCCCATGGGGACGCCACTATTCTCTCGGTTCGGATTAAACAATCCGAGCGTCATCGAAATCCAGCCCTCCTGTCCACTCATCCTAGAGTGTGAGTCTCCCCAGCAACACAATCATGTGATGCTACAAAAAGACTTGGTACGACGATCGTTGGTTCGGCTTCGATGCTGAAGTTATCGCCAACGAACGCGGCCTGCTCCAAAAGCAATTCCGTACTCTGAAAGCTATCGCCGAGAGTCCCTTATTGTCTTTTGTC
>DYPE01000021.1:0-3158 GCA_020720085.1 Dichelobacter nodosus
AATGTTCAAAAGCACCTGTGCAGTAGCAAGATGATTTTAAAAAATGCATTCGGTGGCGTTTGGCGGAGCACGCCATTTTCTGGCTTGATAAATTAAGCGTAAAATCAATGTGATAGTCATAACGCTACGAAG
Organism: Dichelobacter nodosus; assembly: GCA_020720085.1. Lineage (GTDB taxonomy): Bacteria > Pseudomonadota > Gammaproteobacteria > Beggiatoales > Beggiatoaceae > DYPE01. The sequence goes on from DYPE01000021.1 coordinate 133, forward strand.
CCTATTAACAACCATGATATGATTGTAAGTTTCACCATAGAAATTGTAATTGCATTGTTGGCGTATTTTTGCCTATTTTTTAAGGAAATAAGGACTGCATTATGTTTGAAAATCTCACCGAACGGTTGCAAAAAACCCTAAAAAATCTGACCGGCCAAGGACGGTTAAGCGAAAGCAACATCAAGGACGCTTTGCGCGAGGTGAGGCTGGCATTGCTAGAAGCGGATGTAGCGCTGCCAGTGGTCAAAGAATTCGTCGAGCAAGTGCGCGAACGCGCCATTGGCCAAGAGGTGATTGGCAGCTTAACGCCCGCGCAAGCGCTGCTGCGGGTGGTACGCGATGAATTGATAGCGCTGATGGGTGGCGAATGCGACACCCTGGATTTGCGCGCCCGCCCGCCTGTGGTGGTGCTCATGGCCGGATTGCAAGGCTCAGGCAAAACCACCAGCACTGGCAAATTAGCGCGGCGGCTCATTGAACAAGAAAAAAAGCGTGTGATGACTGTTAGTTGCGACGTATACCGCCCCGCAGCGATTGAGCAGCTTAAAACCATTAGTGCCGAGGTAGGCGCAGTATTTTTTGCCTCCACACCAGACCAAGCGCCTGTGGAGATTGCCAAAAACGCGCTGGCGCAAGCCAGCCAAGCCATGATGGACGTACTGCTGGTAGACACTGCTGGGCGTTTGCATATTGACGAAGCCATGATGTTTGAAATCAAGGCCATTCACGCCGCAATACATCCGCATGAAACCCTGTTCGTGGTGGATGGTATGACTGGCCAGGATGCGGCCAACACCGCGAAAACCTTTAATGAATCGCTGCCGCTCACTGGCGTGATTTTGACCAAACTCGACGGCGACGCGCGTGGCGGCGCAGCGCTGTCGGTGCGCAAAATCACTGGCAAACCGATTAAATTTATTGGTATTGGCGAAAAAACCACTGCGTTGGAGCCATTTTATCCTGACCGTATCGCCTCGCGCATCATTGGCCAGGGCGATGTGCTGACCTTAATTGAGGAAGCCGAACGCAACCTGGATAAACAAAAATCGCAGGAATTGGCAGAAAAATTCCGTAAAGGTCAAGATTTTGATTTACAAGACTTCCGCGAGCAGTTGTTTCAAATGCAGCAAATGGGCGGCATCTCCAATTTGCTGGATAAATTGCCAGGCGGCAAATCTGTACCCGCTGCGTTTACAAACTACATCAATGATAAAAAAATCAAGCATATGGTTGCGATCATCAACTCCATGACGCCAGAGGAGCGGCGCTTGCCAGATATTATTAAAGGCTCGCGCAAACGCCGTATCGCTGGCGGCTCAGGCCGCCAGGTGCAGGAAATCAATCAATTGTTAAAGCAATTTACGCAAATGCAGAAAGTAATGCGCCAAATTCGCAAAAAAGGCGGCATGGGTAATATGTTGCGTGGCATGAAGGGTCGAATGCCGCCAGGCATGTTCGGCTAAACCGAGTCTTTCAGCAAAGAGCACAAAAAGTCGGTAGGGCGCTCTGGCGAAATAACGCAGAGAAGGAAAATGATGGCAATGGCGGGAGCGCCTACACAAAATGGCTTGCCTTGATAAGCGCACGTGCTTGGCTGTGCATTTTTTTACACTGTTTTTGCAGGCAGCCCAGGCTTGGCCTAAAATAGTGCAACCACAATCAAATCAAGCCGCATAGGAGCATTAGCATGGATCAAAATGAAAAGAAACGTCAAGTTGCCTTGGCTGCGCTGGAACACGTGGTTCCTGACACGATCATTGGCGTGGGTACCGGCAGCACCGCAGATATGTTCATTGACGCGCTGGCGGGCATCAAAGGCCGCGTGATGGGCGCGGTGGCCAGTTCTGAACGCACGGCGGCACGCTTGAAATCGCATCACATTCCGGTGTTTGAACTCAATGAAATTAATGAAATATCTGTGTATATTGATGGCGCGGATGAGAGCAATCATTATCTGCATTTAATCAAAGGCGGTGGCGGCGCGTTGACACGGGAGAAAATCGTGGCAGCAGCCAGCGCGAAATTCGTGTGCATTGCCGATGATAGCAAATTGGTGGATGTGCTTGGCACATTTCCCTTACCCATAGAAGTCATCCCCATGGCACGCAGCTATGTTGCCCGCCAATTAGTTAAGCTCGGTGGTCAGCCGGTTTACCGTGAAGGCTTTGTCACGGACAATGGCAATCTTATTTTAGACGTTCACTGTCTGCAAATCGCAGAGCCGGTGCAGTTGGAAACCGAACTCAATCATATCATGGGCGTGGTCACCAATGGCTTGTTTGCCCGCCGCCCAGCGGATGTGTTGTTGCTGGGCACAGAACATGGTGTGAAAGTCATTGATTGAGTAAACCAGGAATCCAAGCTTGGCTTGGATTCCTTTGTAGGGCTGCTGCTCAGCGCTGCACTATCTCCGCTACAGGCCGTGCGCCGTACACCAATTCGTTGTTGAGAATGTACCCCGCGAACAGGCGGATGGTGCCGGTCAGACCGGGCAATGCGCCTTGATGGACAATCAGGGTTTCTGGGGTAGCGAGCGCGGCGCTGTTGCGCAGCGTGGTTAAGTGGGCGAGATTATTACCATCCCACTCTTGCCAGGCCGCGCCGTTGCGCTTCCAAAATACTGGCGCGCCGCTGGGTGGTTGATACAATGCCACCAGCAACAGCTCAGCGGGATGGCCAGCATGGGCGGGTTCTGGCTGCACAGCAATTTGCGCATCCAGCGCCTGGCCAGCAGTGACGCGCAGATACGGCCCAGTGACCTGGCCGCCGGACAATATCGGCGTGAACGTGGCCTGCGCCAGGCGTGCGTTTTGATTGGCTAAATTCAGCGCCACCGTGGCAGCAGCGGGGGTTCCGGCAACGACCGCGCCGGCATCGCAACTGCCGCGCGCTTGCCGCAATTGATCGGTCGCCGCGCAATTTTTTCCCGCGCCGCTGGCTGGACTGCCCGCACCGAGCGCGTGATAAGGCAAGGCTGTGCTGCTCAGCGCTTGCAACAACGGATTTTGCGCTGTCAGCCCTTTGAT
>DYPE01000021.1:3258-32243 GCA_020720085.1 Dichelobacter nodosus
GTGGAGTTGAGCAATTCACCAGGTTTTTCAAACACAATCGCGCCGCCCATCTTGTCGGCGTGATTGTTGACGAAGCTGCTGTTGTGGATGAACATTTTTGCCTGTGCAGTCGCTGCCATCTTGCCGCCGGTCTCCACGCCGAACCATACTGCGCCTGCCACGCCCTTGCTGGTTTGGCGCGCATCGTCAAATAGCGCTTGGTTGCCTTCAAACACACTGCTGTCAATCAAGATTTTTTGGCTTAAATAGGCCCAGCCAAATACCGCGCCAGCAGTGTGGTTGGTGAGGTTGTTGCGGAAGGTGTTATTTTGTAAGCTGATTTCGTAGTAGCCTGCCGCGCTTTTTTGCTCTGAGCCGTTAATATAACGCGCACCGTCAATGTAAATCGCGCCGCCGCCGCCGCAATCTTGGAAGGTATTGATGCGCTTGCTGTGCATGGCGCGGTTGCCTTCAAACGTGGAGCCAGTGACGCTGAGGTTGCTGAACAAATTGTTAATGCCACCGCCGTTGTTCGCCAAGTTGTTGCGGAACACACTGTTGCGGATTTCCACAGTGTTGCCTTCGTCAGAATACAAACCGCCACCGCCCACGCAGTACGAGGTGTCCTCGGTGGAAACATTGCCTTCAAAGGTAACATTTTCGGCAATAAAATGGTTCCACCGCCCCAGCCGCACGCCGCCGCCCTGGCCATCGGTGCGCGATGCTTTGAGCACGGCGTAGCCATTGCGGATGGCGATGTTGCGCAAGGTGAATTGAAAATCCGCCTTGCCCTGCCAATCGCCTTCGCCACTGCTCAACACGCGCACTTTGCCCTGACCATCCAGGGCAATCAATCCGCCGCCGTCAATCACTCCGGGCGCGGCGAGAAAAATTTCTTCTTGCAACGCAATCACATGGTGGGCACCGCCGCAGTTGAAGGTGATGTCACCGCCAGCCGTAGCGGCCTGCGCCAATGCCGCACTTGTGCAACTTTGTGGCGAACCGTTGCCCACCACCGCAGCGTGTGCGGGCAGGGCTAACACAAGGAAAAAAAAGTAAATAGACAATGCTTGGGGCGTGTTCATGGGGATGGCTCCTACCAGGGAATTGAAAAAAACCTTGCGCGTGGTGCGCAAGGCATTCATACAAAAAATAAATGATTATATGGCATTAGCTGCTAAACGGTAATCCACATAAGCCTCGTCACGCAACTGGCGTAGCCAGGTTTGCAATTCTTCTTCTGCTTTACGTTGTTGAATTTGACGGGCTGCCACAGCGCGCCGGGCTTCCTCCGCATCGCCGTGGGCGCGGCGCTCCATCACTTGCATCAAATGCCAGCCGTAGCGGGTTTTCACAGGCGGGCTGGTTACGCCAGGTTGCAGACTGTCCATGGCGGTTTCAAACTCAGGAACCATGTCGCCTGGCGACAGCCAATCCAGTACACCGCCTTGGGCAGCGGAAGTTTTATCTTCTGAATGCGCCTTGGCCAGTGCGGCAAAATCTTCACCCGCAGCCAAGCGATCCCTAAGCACCTCGATGCGGATTTTACCTTCTTCCTCAGACAATTGTTCGCTGGTTTTAATCAAAATATGCCGTGCCCGCGTTTGCGCTTGCGCAACTTCCGCCGCCGCACCACCACGTTTTTCTTCTAGTTTGATAATATGAAAACCGCTGGCGTTGCGAATTGGGCCAGCGATCTCGCCCACTTGCATGGCAGGCACTTGCGCGCTGAACAGTGTGGGCAATTCTCCTGCTTTGCGCCAGCCCAAATCACCGCCCTCCAGCGCCTGCGCGCTATTCGATTCCGCAGCGGCCACTTGGCGGAAGTCCGCGCCTTGGTTTAATTGCGCCAAAATTTCACGCGCTTTGTCCTGTTTGGTTTGCAGCGTATCCGGCGTGGCGGATTCTGGCACAGCAATTAAAATGTGTAATAAATGATATTCCGCTTCATCGCCGCCTTGGCGCGAACGGTTGGCCAAAAACGCATCGATCTCTTTGACAGTGACTTGAATTTTCTGGCTGACATGGCGCTGTTGCAGGCGTTGCACTTTCATTTGTTCCCGAATGCTCTCGCGGAAACGAGCGAAGCTCTGCCCCTCTTTTTCCAACTGCTGGCGGAATTGTTCCAGGCTGGCATGATTGTCGTCTGCCATTTTCTGCAATGCCGCGTCCAGTGCGCTGTCTTCAATCCGCACGCCTGTGCGTTCGGCCAACTGCAATTGAATTTTCTGCAAAACCATTTTTTCTAGCACCTGCCGTTCCAGCACTGGCGCGGGCGGAAGCTTGACATTGCGCGCTTGCAGCTCCGCTGTGATGGTTTGTAGTTCATCCCCCAGTTCGGAAAAGGCGATCACATCCTCATTCACCACCGCCGCGATACCATCCAGCGCCATGCCAGCAGATGCCGTCGCCTCCTCAGCGGCCCATGCCCACAAGGGGAGAAACAGGATAATGACTATAAAAAATAAAGTATTCCAATTTGATTTTCGATTCATATGAGCAGTGATCCAACGTTAAAATTTAAGGAGTAACGGCCATACACGCCGCCGGATTGCGCACGGACAGCGCATTCATGCGGACGCTGATTTTTCCGGCTATAGTGTGCAGAACGCCAGGCAATTATCATACACTACTCCAAAGAAATGACGGTAGCTTGTGTTTGCTAAAGTTTCACCATCTTGGCTTGGCGTTACAAACCGTTATGCGTTACGGTGTTGTGTGTTGTCACACTATTTTGTTACAGAAAATTTACATGGCTTAGGGTAAACTTCCCACTGGTTCAAACATCAACCCATTGGAGCATCCATCACATGGAAAATCATGCTATGAGCGCGGCTGAAGCCCCAGCCCGTGCGGACAGCCCCCACTCGGTCAAAACCGATAGCGCACAATCCGCAGCGGCGATTCATGGTTCCGCTATCCACCTTGACGATCCCGGGCTATACCTTAACCGCGAACTGACCTGGCTGGCCTTTAACCAACGTGTGTTACACGAAGCACAAGACCCGCGCACCCCGTTATTGGAGCGAGTAAAGTTTCTGGCCATTGTCAGCAATAATTTAGACGAATTTTTCATGAAACGCATTGGCGGCCTAAAACAACAATTAGGTGCCAATATGCAAAAACCCACAGTGGATGGCCGCACGCCTAAACAACAAATTGATGCGTGCTACGCGGTAATCCATAAAATGCAATTCGACATGCAAACCTTGCTGAATGAATTAGTGGTTCAGTTACGTAAGCATGATATTTACATTATTCGAGATTATGAAGAGCTGAGTAATGAACAAAAAAAATATTTACAGCGTTATTATTATGAAAATATTTTTCCGTTAGTTACACCACAAGGCATGGATCCGGCGCATCCATTCCCATTTTTATCTAATTATTCATTAAATATTTTAGTCAGTTCTGGTGAAACAAATGGGCCTTCATCCTTCCTGGCTAGGGTTAAAGTTCCTGTGGGTTCTGGTATTCCACGTTTTATTAAGGTGGAAGGGGAAAATATTTTTGTGCCATTAGAAGAAGTCATGGTGGCTAACATGGAGTTACTGCTCCCTGGCATGGAAGTACAATGCGCGTATTTTCGGATTACCCGCAATGCCAGCACTGAACGCAGCGAAGAAAATGCTGACGATTTATTGGCCATGATTGAATCGGAATTGCGCGACCGCCGTATTGCACCCATTGTGCGCATGGAAGTGCAAAAAGGCATGGATAATAGCCATAAAGGAATGCTTGGTGCCGAACAAGGCTTAGTTGGCGATGAAGATATTTTTGAAATTGATGGCCTGTTGGCGCTTAAAGATTTATTTCAAATTGCTGCGCTGAACATTCCTGAATTGCATGATGCACCACATCAATCGGTAGATCATCCTAAGTTACAGGATAGTCCAAGTATTTTCCACACCTTGCGCGACAAGAAAAATATTTTAGTGCATCATCCCTATGAATCTTTTTCAACTTCGGTGGAGCGGTTTTTGCGTGAAGCCAGCCTAGACCCCAAAGTGCGCGCGATTAAAATGACATTGTACCGCACTTCCAGTGATACTAAGGTCATTGACCATTTAATCACGGCGGCCCGCAATGGTAAACAAGTGGCTGTGGTGGTTGAATTAAAAGCGCGGTTTGATGAAGCGGCGAATATTCAATGGGCGAGCCGTATGGAAGAAGCGGGCATTCACGTCACATATGGCGTCGTGGGCTTAAAAACACATTCCAAGGTAATCTTGGTGGTGCGCCAAGATTATAATTTCAATAAAATCCAACGCTATGCCCACATTGGTACGGGCAATTATCACGCGGGCACAGCCAAATTGTATTGTGATTTAGGCTTACTGACTTGTGATAATGAAATTGGTGAAGATTTGACTGAATTGTTCAATTATCTGACCACGGGTCATAAACCCAACCGCAATTACAAAAAGATTCTGCCTTCTCCGAAAATTCTGAAAAAAGCCCTGCTGGAAAAAATTAACCGCGAAATTTTATTACATAATGCGGGTACACCAGGGTTAATTCAGTTCAAAATGAACGCACTAGAGGATAAAGATGTGGCCAAAGCGCTGTACCGTGCCTCGCAGGCTGGCGTGCAGGTAGACTTAATTATCCGCGACACTTGCCGCGTGCGTCCTGGCATTCCTGGTGTGTCTGAGAAAATGCGCGTGATTAGTATTGTTGGGCGGTTTTTAGAGCATAGTCGGATTTATTATTTCCGCAATGGTGGTAATGAAGAATATTTTATTGGTTCTGCGGACAGTATGCAGCGCAATCTGGAAAGCCGGGTGGAAGTCGTCACAGCGGTAACCGATGAGGCGTTGCGCGGTGAACTGCGCATGGTATTGGATACACAATTCAATGATCAACGCCGGGCCTGGGAAATGCGCACAGATGGCTCGTATGTGCAGCGCCAGCCTAAAGATAGCAATGAATTAGGCTGCCAAGAAACGTTAATTGCTTTCTATCAAAACCGCGCGAATGATGCTTCACGCGATCTTCGGCGCTGGATGAAAGCCAGAAAGCGCAATAAACGCAATGGATGGAATGCGGAGTAAAGTAAGAGCAATGGGCCTGCATTCGGCGCAATGGCGGCTACCCGTGATGGACGTCATTGCGCCTACGCTTTTATAATTTTATTTATTTTTCAACATGTAATCTGTGCTGTGAGGCAAAAACATGGGCATTCCCGCTACCATGAATCATCCGCTTCCCCGTCTGCTTATCACGCCCGGGGAACCAGCGGGTATTGGCCCGGATTTAGTGCTGCAATTGGCCATGGAAAATCATCAGGAAAGCTTGAAAACCACCATTCCCTTTGACTGGGCTGTAGTGGCAGATGCCAATGTACTGCGCCAGCGCGCCAAACGTTTGGGTTTACCCGTGTCATTGCGCGTGAGCGAGCGGCATTTGTGCAACCGCCACCAACCTGGTGAATTAAAAGTGATCCCCATTCCAGCACCTGCGCCATGCGAAGCGGGTGTGCTCAATCCCGCCAACGCGGGCTATGTGCTGGAATGTCTACGCCGCGCCTGCCAGGCGTGTATGGCGCAAGAATACGACGCCTTGATCACCGGGCCGATTCATAAAGGCGTGATTAATGACGCGGGTATTCCCTTTACCGGTCACACCGAATTCCTCGCTACCCAGACCAACGCGGCACAGCCAGTGATGATGCTCGCCGCGCCGCGCCTGCGCGTGGCGCTGGTCACCACTCACGTCCCGCTCCGGCGCATCGCTGATTACATCACCGCTGCGCGCATTGAGGTCATTCTTCATATTTTGCACGAAGAGTTGCGCACCAAATTTGGCTTACCCCATCCGCGCATCCGCGTATGCGGCCTCAATCCCCATGCTGGCGAAGGCGGCCATTTGGGTCGTGAGGAAATTGACATTATTCAACCCGTGATCGAACGCCTGCGTGCGCAAGGCTGGGCGCTGGAAGGACCAGTGCCAGCAGACACCGCGTTCGTGCCCAGCACACTGGCGCAGACCGACGCAGTGCTGGCCATGTACCACGACCAGGGCTTGCCCGTACTTAAACATTTAGGCTTTGGTGAAGCGGTGAACATCACCCTGGGCCTGCCTATCATCCGCGTCTCTGTGGATCACGGTTCTGCGCTGGAACTGGCGGGCACTGGCAAAGCCCAGTTAGGCAGCCTGCGTCAGGCAATACAAACCGCCCAGGAAATGGTTACGCGGCGCTAGAAAGAGGAAAGAAGTGGTCGTTGGCTGCTTTTCACTCGACGGTATTTTATGAATTCTGCAACCGCCTATTCTGATTCACTTATTCTATTTCCTCTAATTCCAATTTGCGCGCCTGCTCTGGTAACATGACAGGAATACCGTCATCTATGGTATACGCCAAACGGCAGGCGCGGCACCACAACTCCTGGCGTTCTGGCTGGTATTGCAACGGCCCTTTACATTCTGGGCAGACTAAAATATCTAATAAACTTTTGTCTAACATGATAGTTCCCTACTGGCGCTATGATATTGTAAAATTAAAACCTTCTGCCCTCGTTCGCTTTTATAACACACGGCGCTAACGGGCAGAATTTAAGGCCACTCCTAATTTTTGCGGGCAACCCCCGGGGTGTTGAGGACTCCCTGAAATGCACATTCTAATTTATCATCATTTCTCATAATAACAATAATACTAATAACAGTCCTAACTAAAAAGGAAAAAGAAATTTTACCATGAACATGCGATCTTCCCTATTCATTATTATGGGCAGCCTCAGCTTAGCTGAGACTGCCTATTCGCCAGCGCGTGCTGAGGAACAAAACCTGACGGAAATGTCCATCGCGGAGTTGATGGGTGTGGAAATCAGCTTGGATGATGCTTTTAACATTTTTGACGCGCTGGTGGAAGACAAAAAAATCGCGGTCGCCACCGGGCGGCGGCAAGGTACGTCGCGCGCGCCTGCCGTGACTTCGGTGATTACCGCACAGGACATTGAGGCCATGGGCGCGCGCACTTTGAGCGAAGCGTTGGCGGGTGTGCCAGGCTTGCATGTGGGACGCGATGGCGCTTATCAGCCGATTTTCGTATTGCGCGGCTTGTCTTCGGAAAATAATTCGGAAACCTTGATGTTGATCAATGGTGAACCATTCAAGGCGCTGGAAAGCGGTAATCGCGGTTTGGGTTGGCGCGATATGCCAGTACAGGCGATTCAACGCATTGAGGTCATGCGCGGGCCGGGATCGGCGCTATACGGCGCGGACGCTTTTGCTGGCGTAATCAACATCATCACCAAGACTGCCCGCGACATTCAAGACACCGAAGTTGGAATACGCGGCGGCAGTTACGACACCTATGGCATTTGGGCCTTGCATGGCGGTACATACCAAGGTTGGGAAACCGCCGTCATGCTGGAATACGAGCAAACCGGCGGGTTGGACACAATTATCCAAGGCGACTCACAGAGTACATTGGATCGGCAAATGGGCACGCGCGCCTCACTGGCACCCGGCCCGCTCAACTTAGGCGAACACGCCGTACATGCCTATGCTGATCTTGCCAAAGCCAATTGGCGTCTGCGACTTGGTTATCAGGGGCGTTACGATGTCGGCGCTGGTGTGGGCCTCAACAATGCGTTGGATCCATGGGCACAGTTTGAGCGCAATCGTGTGAACGCGGATATGATTTATCACAATCCGATTTTTACCCCCTATTGGGAAGTTACCGCGCAATTGAATTACGTAAATGACCGGATGCGCGGCAATGACGTTTATTTTATGCCGCCTGGCGCACTAGGCGTATATTCCGCTGGCATGACCAATGACATGGGCACGAGAGAAGCGCATTGGCACGCGGGTATATCAGGATTTTATTCGGGCATCCAATCCCATCTGCTGCACGTGGGATTGGGGTTGCGCTATCAGGATTTATATGAAGTGATTTGGCGCACCAATTATGGCCTGGGCGCGGACGGGAATCCCATTGTTCCTGGTAACCCACGGGTGGATGTCAGCGATACGCCGTTTTCCCTCTATCCTGAAAAAGTGCGCGAAAACCAGTATATTTTCCTCCAGGACACCTGGCAACTCCATCAGGACTGGGAACTCACCGCCGGACTCCGTTATGACAATTACTCAGATTTTGGGGATACACTGAATCCGCGTCTGGCGCTGGTTTGGCAAGTCAGCCCAGAATTCACTAGCAAGTTGATGTATGGCCACGCTTTTCGCACACCGTCTTTCCGCGAGTTATACATACGCAATAACCGCGCGATGCAGGGCAATCCAGATTTGAAGCCAGAACGAGTGCAAACCTGGGAAATTGCCGCAAATTGGCGATTGAGCAATACCTTGAATGTATCGCTCACGCCATTTTATTACCAAATTGAAGATAAAATTTTTGTATTGCCGCCCAATGAGACCTCTAACTTGTTTCGGTATACTAATGCCGCCACCCAGAAAGGTTATGGTGCAGAATTTGAGATTCGTTGGAAAATCAACAAAAAATCCAGCGTGCTTGTCAATTATAGCTATGCATCCGCCGAGATAAATGGCGATAAAAGTCGGCGCTATCCTGAATACGACATGTATGTGCGCGGCGACTGGTTACTATACCCTAGCTGGTATCTGGACGCGCAATGGAACTGGATAGGCGAGCGCGGCCACCGGCCTGGTGATCCGCAACCAGATGTGCCCAGTTATGATACGTTAGACCTGACATTGCGCTATAAAAAATCTCACCAAAACAGTTGGAATCTGGCATTCGGTGTGCGCAACCTATTGGATCACGATGTGCGCGAGCCAAGCAGTTTTGTGCGCGACGACCTTCCTCTGGCGGGCAGGCATTGGTTCGTGGAAGCGCGTTATCATTTTGATTAAATATAAAGAGAAGGGGGGGTATGAGAAAATTTAACCTACCCAGCGCGTTATGGGCTGGGGTTTGCATGGCGATGCCATTGGTCGTGCTGGCTGAAGAGGAAAATCTGACCGAACCACCCCAGGCAGAATTAAAGTTTCTGCAGCCACAGAGGGAAAGGGAATCTTACCATGAACACACGATCTCCTCTATGCGTGATGATGGTGGGCTTCAGCTTGGCTGGGCGGTATATTCCCCCGTGCGTGCTGAGGAGAAAAGCCTGACGGAAATGTCCATCGCGGAGTTGATGCGCGTGGAAATCAGCCTGGATGACGCTTTTAATATTTTTGACGCGCTGGTGGAAGACAAAAAAGTCGCAGTTGCCACCGGACGGCGGCAAGGCGCATCGCGCGCGCCTGCTGCGGCTTCGGTGATTACCGCGCAAGACATTGAGGCCATGGGCGCGCGCACGCTGAGCGAAGCACTGGAATCCGTGCCTGGCCTGCATGTGGCGCGCAACAATCTGTATCAGCCGTCTTATCTGTTGCGTGGTATCTCGTCCACCAGCAACCCGGAAACGCTGCTGCTGATCAATGGCGAACCCATGAAAGGGCTGGAAAGCGGGGATCGCGGCGTGGGCTGGCGCGATATGCCAATACACGCCATTGCGCGCATTGAAGTGATACGCGGCCCCGGCTCGGCGGTATACGGTGCGGACGCTTTTGCGGGCGTGATCAATATCATTACGAAAACCGCGCAAGATATAGTCGGCAGCGAAGCAGGCGTGCGCATGGGCAGCTATAACACGTATGACGCATGGGCGCTGCATGGCGACGCATACCACGGCTGGCAGGTCGCAACGATGCTGGAATATCACGCCACCGGCGGGCTGGACAGCCTCATCGAACAAGATATGCAGACCCTGTTAGACCGGCAAATGCGCACGCGCGCTTCCTATGCCCCGGGCCAAGTAAATTTAGCGGGCCGCACGCTGGATGCGCGCGTTGATGCGGCCAAGCAACAGTGGCGGCTGCGGCTGGGCTATCAGGGACAATACGATGCTGAGTCTGGCCTGGGGCTAAACAATGCGCTTGATCCGCTGGGCCGTTTGGCGCGCGACCGGTTCAGCGCGGATTTGGTTTACCATGACCCGATTTTGACTGCCAATTGGGATGTGACGGCGTAAGTAAACTACGTAAATGATCAAATGGCTGCCAATGGGATGCACATCCTGCCGCCTGGTACGATGGGTATCTACCCGGACGGCATTGTGGCAGACATGAAAAGCGGCGAAGATCACCTGCATTTTGGCATATCTGGATTTTATTCTGGATTTAACCACCATTCAATCCGCCTTGGCGCTGGCTACCGCTATGAGGATTTATACGAAGTCATTTCACGCAGCAACACGGGCCTGGGCTTAAACGGTCAACCGCTGCCCCCGGGCAGCCCTATGGTGGACAAGAGCGACACGCCGTTTTCGGTTTATCCCGAAGCGTTGCGCCAAAATTGGTATGTGTTTGCGCAAGATACCTGGAATTTGCATCCGCAGTGGGATGTAACCTTGGGTCTGCGCTATGACGATTATTCCGACTTTGGCCACACCCTCAACCCGTGCGCCGCGCTGGTCTGGCAAGCTGCGCCTCGGTTGGCGGTTAAACTGTTGTACGGCGAAGCATTCCGTGCGCCTTCGTTCCGCGAAATGTATCTGAGCAACAACCCGCAATTGTTGGGCAACCGCGAGGTTAAGCCAGAAACCATACGCACCTGGGAATTGGTATTGGATTGGCGCGTTCGTGACAACTTAAATTTGATGCTGACGCCTTACGCCTACCGCATACAGGATAAAATCTTGGCCACGCCCAGCCCAGCCCATGACAACGTATTGGTTATCCAAAATGCGGGCGAGCAACAAGGGTATGGCATGGAATTTGAGGCGCGTTGGAAAATGACCAAAAAATCCAGCGTGTTGTTCAATTACAGCCTGGTGCACCCAGAAATCAATGGCAACGCGGTGGCAGTTTATCCGCAGCAGGACGCTTATTTGCGCGTAGATTGGCTGGTGCGCCCCAATTGGTACCTTGACGCCCAAATGAATTGGGTGGGACAGCGCGAACGCGCGCCCAATAGCCCCAGGCCCGCGCTAGACGGCTATACCACTGTGGATTTAACCCTACGCTATAAAAACATTCACGCGGATCATTGGAATATCGCCATTGGTTTGCGTAACCTATTGGATAGCGATGCACGTGACCCCGGTGAGCTGTCCAGCGAGATTCCCTTGGCGGGTCGCAATGGCTTTGTGGAAGCGCGCTATCGTTTCGATTAAAATGGCTGGGCGGTCAATAAATACCAATCATAAAATTCAATATAAACACAATGAAAGGAGATAGCCATGCGCCACAACCATCGCCCACGCCGAGCGCTACATTGGGCGGGTATTTGCCTAGCCAGCCTGGTGGGGCCACTGACCACGCAAGCGGATGAACCTGACAATTTAACAGAAATGCCCCTGGTGGAATTACTGGAAGTAGAAATTGGCCTGGACGACGCATTTGACCTATTCGGCGCGCTGGTGGAGGATCAAAAAACCTCGGCTGCCACGGGCCGCAAGCAAGATGCCTCGCGTGCACCCGCAGTGGTGTCGGTGATCACCGCGCAAGACATTGAAGCCATGGGCGCGCGCACGGTGGACGAAGCCCTGGAATCCGTGCCTGGCCTGCATGTTTCTACCCAAGCGTCGTTGCAACCGGTGTACATCATCCGTGGCATCCATTCGGCGTTTAATCCTGAAGTGCTGGTGCTCATCAACGGCGAACCGCTCAAGGGGCTGGAAAATGGCGACCGTGGTATGGGCTGGCGCGACATGCCGGTGCAGAGCATTGCCCGCATTGAAGTCATGCGCGGCCCCGGCTCAGCGGTGCATGGTGCGGATGCGTTTGCTGGCATGATTAACCTCATTACCAAAACTGCCCAAGACATTCATGGCACTGAAGTGGGCGCACGCGCAGGCAGCTTTGGCACGTATGACACTTGGGTATTGCACGGCGGCGCATATGGCGGCTGGGATATGGTCGCCACTGTAGAGGCGCATACCACCGACGGTATGGACGGCCTCATTGCCCGTGATACGCAAAGTATGCTGGACGATGCCATGGGCACGGATGCTTCGTTGGCCCCTGGGCCGTTGCAATTGCGCGGCACCACCGTGGATGCGCGGCTGGATATGAGTAAACACAACTGGCGCGCGCGTTTGGGCTATCGCGGCCAATATGATGTTGGCATGGGCGTGGGCATAAATCAGGCAATTGATCCTTCTGGCCATTTTGAACGCGACCGTTTTAGCGCGGATGTGATTTATCACAACCCCATTGCCAGCCAAAACTGGGAAGTTACTACGCAAGCCAACTACGTGCTCGACAACGCGGGCGCGCGCGACAATTGGATTTTGCCGCCCGGCACCATGGGCGGCGCTTATCCCAATGGCATGAATGGCACGCTGCTGGCAAGGGAACAAATTGCGCATGTGGGCCTGTCCGCATTTTATTCTGGCTTTAAGAACCACCTGGTACGCCTGGGCAGCGGCTACCGTTACCAGGATATGTATGATGTTGAGAATTGGCAGAATTTTGGTATGGATCCCAATGGCGTGCCGATTCTACCCAGCGGCCCCAATGTTGTGCTGACCGACAGCCCAGCCACGCCGTATCCTGAAGCCATGCGCAGCCATTGGTATTTGTTTGCCCAAGATACTTGGAGTATCTCGTCGGCGTGGGACTTGACCCTGGGCCTGCGCTACGACGACTATTCCGATTTTGGCCATACCCTTAACCCGCGCGCCGCGCTGGTGTGGCAAACTGCGCCCGGGCTAACCACCAAATTGCTCTATGGCCGCGCTTTTCGTGCCCCGTCGTTCCGTGAATTGTATGTGCGCAACAACCCCATGTTCCTGGACAATCCCAACCTGAAGCCGGAAATCATCCAAACTTGGGAACTGGCATTGGATTGGCGAGTTTATGACACACTGAACCTGGTGGTGACGCCGTTTTACTCGCGCATCACCGATAAAATCCAACTGGAGTTCGTCACGCCAGAAGCACCGTTGCAAACCTACCACAATTTAGGCCAACAAAAGGCCTATGGCCTGGAAATTGAAACCCGTTGGAAGATCAACAAAAAAACCAGTCTGTTGTTTAACTACAGCTATGCCCACAGTGAAATGGAAGGCATACAACAGGAAGGCCGCCCCGAGCATGATATTTATGCCCGCGTGGATCGGCAGTTGGCAGGGCAGCATTGGTATTTGAACACGCAAGTCAACTGGATAGGCCAGCGCGAGCGCCCTGAGCGCGATCCCCGGGCAGATTTGGATGGGTATATTACTGTAGATATGACCGTGCGCCATAAAGATGTGCAGAAAAAAGACCCCTGGCACTTCGCACTCGGCGTGCGTAACTTGTTCGACGTAGAAGTACGTGAACCCGCTTCCCCGCTAATTTCAGAAGACTTTCCCATGGCTGGGCGCACCTGGTTTGCTGAAATCCGCTATCATTTTGATTAAATTTTCAAGGAGTATTGTCGTGACAACCCGGACTGGAATAAAACTACTGGCATTGGCAACCCTCGCGTTGAGCAGCCTGGCCCACGCTGCGCCCGAATACCGCATCAAGGCTGCGTTTTTATACAACCTGGCGCGCATGGTGGAATGGCCCAATGAAAATATTCTCACTGCCAAGGAGCCATTTGCCATTTGTTTTCTTGGTGCAGAACCCTTTGGCGACGCGCTGGATGGCATGAGCGAAAAACAAGTGCGCAACCGCCCAATTGTGCTGCACAAAGACATCGTCCTGGGCCAAGTTAAACAATGCGCCATGCTGTTCATTAGCGCGTCGGAAAACGGGCGACTAGAGGAAATTTTGAAGGAATTAAAAGGGTTGCCGTTGCTCACCGTGGCGGATGAAGAGGGCTTTGCCGCGCGCGGCGTAATCGCCAACATGTTGCGCGACGACAAAAAAGTAAGACTGGAAGTCAATACACGTGTAGCCAAGGAAGCTGGCTTAAACATTAGCCCTACTTTGCTAGAATTGGCAGTTAAAGTGGGCGAAGCCAAATAACGCGCCATGATCTGCTTTGCGCTAAATTGTCGGAATTTTTTAATTCTGAAGTTTCAGTGAGAAAAGTTTGCTTCTGAACTTTGCGTCTTGAATGTTGCGCGCGAACTTCATGGATGGTTTTTCAATCACATGCCATGATACCCAGCCAAACATGAATGTGACCGCCGTTGCAAGCAAGATATGTGGGAGAATGCCAAATTGAACCCCCAAAAAATAAACAATCGTTTGTTGAATAGGAAAAGCATATAAGTACACGCCATATGAAATATCGGATCGCGGCTTCAACGCGCGTACAAAACGCAAAGTGCTTATCCAAAGAATTCCTAAGAATGTAGCAAGATAAAATGTTATCTCAAAAAGAACGGTATCTTTCAGCAAAAGACAAATAAGCACAGCGACTAAAAAATTTTTACCTGAGATGTAAACCTCATCTTTGTAACTAATCAAAACCGCGCCAAATGCAAAGCACCAAGGCGTATAAAAAACTTCAGGATCGTTTGTAAGTATTTTGAATATCACCCGTTCTGGCAAAAGAACTTCAACAGTCAAAAGCAAAAAAAATCCGATAAAAAAAATACGTCTCTTGAAAGCACCCAACAGAAAAATAGCAAGAAGCACTAGGTAACACAATACTTCCCAGCGTAATGTCCACAACGAGCCATTCACAACATCTGAATAAGGGTTCTCTGTAAAAACGCCCGGCAGTTCAAACGTGGTTTTGAATATCAAATTCTTAATTATATATAGATACGTTTCAGAAGAATAAAAATAACTTGACAATGGGATTGTTGTGAGCAAAGGCCCAAGTATTAGCACAGAAAACAGTAGAGTCACAAAAAGCGCAGGAACCAGTCTGAAAAATCGCATCACTAAAAAATGAAACCAGTTTTTCTTTTCGAGAAGGCTATTGGTCACCACCAACCCGCTCAGGAAGAAGAATATTTTTACAGCATATGCGCCTGAATAAGTAAACTCCAAAAAACGTTCCATCAAATCTTGTGCCCCTGGAAGTGGCGAAATAGCATAGCTATGGCCCACTATCACAGCGGTGGCAGCAATAATTCGGAAAATATCCAGGTTGTTGTTATCTCGGTTTAGCGCATCTTTTAGCAAAATCCCGGGCATGATTTCTTCCGTTCCAGAGTATGAGTTGCGAAAATGTGCGGGCAGTCAAGGAGTTTGGTGCAGGTCTTGCTGTGCCCTGTAAATTTTACTTTTGCGATGCGCGGGTTAGATGACAGCGCAATGGCGCAAACACAGTGTAGCCCACGCATTTTATGCCGCACATGGCGGCCCTGGTGCCTGGCTATTTTGGGTTTTCACCATGTCCACTTATGCCTCGGCATGATAGGACTGCCAAATTGCGCGCAGTTTGGCGCTAAATTGGATGGGGTCAAACGGTTTTTCCAGTGTGCCGATGACGTTGCAGTAGTTCTGCTCCCGACATTTGTTGAGTTCTTGGTTGGCAGCACTTAGATAAATGACGGGGACTTGCGCCAGAATGGGGTCAGCTCCCAACGCAGCACACACTTCTGGCCCGGACATTTCTGGCATCATGATGTCCAAAATTACTAAATCCGGCTCAAATTCCGGCGCTTTTTGTAACGCATCCGGCCCAGACTCACAGGCCTGGATTTCATAACCGCCAATTTTCTTTAATACTACATTGAGTATTAAGCGAATGTCCGCAGAGTCATCCACGATTAAAATTTTTTTCAATTCGGGCATAAGCATCTCTTCCTAACCAATGGGTTTTTCGGGGGCTGGCGATTCCGCCTTAGCGCCTGGCAAAAAAGATTGAAATACGGACTTTGCGCGCTGCACTTCATCCTGGGTCAATTCCCGGAACAACATCAGTGCCAGGATATAGCTGGCGATGCCGGCCGGGATCGAGAATAGCAATGGCAAGCTGGCGGCGTGGCAACCTTTCACGACCAACGCCATCACGCCAGCGGACAAGGTGATGCGAAACAGCGTGTGCATATGATCACGCGGGGTAATGCTGCGGTATAACACACTAAATTGGATAAAAAATACTGCAATTTCTGCCAGCAGCCATGCCGCCGCCGCCCCCATAGCGCCCTGTTCAGGAATCAGCAAGTAGCAGCCCAGCCCATTGACCACAATACCGGTATAGGTAGCGCGTAGCGCGTATTTTTCCTGCTTCGCCGAAATCAGCAGCACTGCCAAAAAAATGTTGATGTAATCGGGAATCAGCACCAATGCCAGAATCATTAGCACGCCTGCACTGGTGTGATATTCTTCGCCAAAAATTAAGCCCATGCCGCGCTCGCTTTCTAAAATCATGCCCATGGACAGCGGAATGACCGCTAACATGAGATAGCGTATGGATTTTTTAATCACGTAAGCAAATGCCTGCTCATCTTTGCCCCAGGTTTGTGCCAGCATGGGCAACGACGTGCCTGCCACTGCGTCCGCCACCACCACCAGCGGCGTGATGATGGTCAGCCCTGCTTGGAAATACCCCACGTCTTCGTCGGTTAGCAATATGCCAAGCAGTAGCGGCCCAGTGCTCATGTACATGGTCACGCCGACCACGATCAGTGCCAACGGCAGCCCCATGCCGAGCAAGCGGCGCAGGTAGCGCCAACGGATAGGAGTCCAACGCAAGTCGAAATCTTTACGCAACAATCTGAATGCTAAATAAAAACAAAATAGCATGACCGCCATGCGGCTAAACACCAGCCCAGTGACTCCCCAGCCAGTTAAAATCATTGGCACGCCAGTGGCAAACGATAACATGGCAATGCAAAAGCGGATAAAGCCTTCGCGTCCCATTTTTTGAATGGCGCGAAAAAATCCGCAAATAAACAGGGTATATTGCAATGCAGCTTCAGCGACAAATACTAAGGCCACGTCAAATAAGCGTTCTAAATTAGGCGATTGCCAATAGGCTGCCACCATGCACACCAATGCGGCTGGAAAGAACACGCTGATTTTGAAGACAGAAATATGGATTAAAAAATGGCTGGCGCGCGCGGGGCGGCGCGCCAGTTCGCGCACCGCAAGTTTGTCAAAGCCATAATGCGCGCCCATCAGCGTTACCCCGGCTAGCGCGTAGGCGAAGCTGATAAAACCGAATTGGTCTGCGCCCAAAAAACGTGCTACCACGATGGTGGTAACCATGCCCATGAGTTTGACCAGAATTTCGGTGGAAACCAAAATGATTCCATTGCGTTCCATGCGGTGCTCAGACATGGCGGGACTCCATAATTGTGGGCGTGGAGAAGCGGGCGGGACAGCATCCATTGCGTCCGCACCAGGATTTTTATGCGGCGGGTTTGCGCTGGGTGCTCACGATAATGCCCGCCATGGCGGAGAATACCACAAATCGCGGATCACCTAATGGCACATCTTCAAACTGGCTGGACAGCCAAACGCTAAATAAGCCGCCGACCATGCCCACGCCCACTAAGCTTTTGTATTTATCGGGATTCCACGCGGCGGCAAAGCCTATCCCCAAAAACGCAAAAACACACCAAGCATAAAGCACAAACACTGGAATGCCTAACTCGGCGGTGATATACAGCGTCATATTATGCACGGCAAAGGGCAAGCCGGTGGCTTTCAAATAATAATCCTTGCTGGGCTTATAACGGTCTACCGCGTATTTGTAATTGCCTAGGCCCACGCCGGTGATGGGGTGGTCGCCAATGACCCGCAGCGCCATCAGCGCCAACGGAATGCGCGAATATGCCGAATCGCCGTCATCGCCGGATAACCGGCGTACCATGCTGGGAATCAGCGGCGAAACTGCCAGCAAGCCAATCAGGCCCAATATCACCATGCCCCGGATGAAGCCGCGTGTATGCTGACGGTAACGCCAACTAATTGATCCGGCCATCATAATCATCACCGCAATCACAAATCCCAACCAAGCGCCGCGCGACAGGCTGAGCAGCAGCGCGATCATGCCAATGCCAAACCCGCCCAGACAAATCAAACGCAACATCTTACCCAACTCGGCAAATGACAAAATGCACAACAACAACACCGGTAAAAAGGCTGCCATGAATTGGCCATAGCCATTGGGGTGCCCCATCAGTCCAGCAATGCGCGCTTGACCATGGTGAATGGTAATTTGATCCAATTCTCCCAACGCGCCCAGGCCCAACGGCGCGCCCTTGAGTGATTGCAATGTGCCGACCAACCCGCTCACGCCCATCGTAAACGCAACAGCAAAAATCAATAACTTATAATCCGCCGATGTACGCAACGCATTGGCTAAGTAAAAATACACCAAAAATGCGGTCAGCGCGAAAGGAAAGGCAGCTTGCACCTGGATAGGGTGCTCGGCCACAATTGCGGACGCCCCCGCCCAGGCAGTCATTAAAAAAAAGGGAATGGTGGTGAGCGGAAAAAACTCCATTTTATCCAAACCCCGGTACACATCAAACAACCACATGGCGATTAACAGCACCAGCATCATGACCGTCAGGGTCAGCGCAAAGCCCGGATTGACTTCACCATAGGCATTTGAATACCACGGGTTCCATTCCATCTGGGTGCATAAGCTAAAAATCAGCACCACAAACAGGGGGGTGCGCAACGACCTAACCATGGCCACCACCACGGGGAACAACATGGCGATCAACAAGACCAACACCCATTTCAACTCCTGGCCTTTGGCTAAGTAGACCTTGCCAATCACCCAACCGCCCGCAATGGCGACCAGATACATCCATTGGTCATAATTCAGCCAATTCGGGTAGTGCTGCCCCACATAGCGTTCCCGCCCAGGAGAGGAGTAGTCATTGCCGTATTTTAGATGTTGATTTTGCACGAATTACTTTCTCATTAAAAAGTTGCTGCCACTCCGTCCAGGAATAACGCGGAAAGGAATTCTGCTCAAAACGGGGGTGGCTTATCCCAACAAGCCGTCCATGGACTTGCGCAAACTTTTCACACATTGCGGCCCTTCCAATTCCATCACATGCTGTGCGGCCCAATGTAGGGTATTTGCCGGGGCGTGAGCCGATGGGGATGCTGCCAGCGCATCTGCCACATAGTTACCCAGCACGCGCAAGAAATCGATGCCCGCCTCGCCTTGCGCAAATTGGGTTTGCGCATATTCCTCGGCGCGGGCGTTGAGCAACGCAATAAACTCAGTGCGGTGCTCCCCTGGGCCGAGCAAATCGTTGCCGTTGTGCGCAAAGCTGTCCGCCAGGCTCAGTGCCATGGCGTGCACGAACGTTTGGCGTGCCTCCTCTTCCGCTTCGCGTTCGTACATCAATCGATCCGCGCTTTGCAGCAAAAACGCCAAAAATTCCGCCAGCACTTGCAGGCGATGGGCATTGCTGGCAGTGGCAAAGCCCTCGTTTTCCAAATTAAGCAGCGCGTCTGCCGCGATTTTCCAAGCGTGGAAAGCCGCTGTGGCGGCGAGTTCTGGCAAGGAACGGCTACGATCTTTGTCATGCCAGCGGGTGTGTAAACGAACGCTCATAAAACCAGCCCCCAGTTATAAAGTGATTGCATGTTTTTTCATGCGGTATAGTAACTTGTCGCGGCTAATGCCCAACAACTCAGCGGCTTTGCTGCGGTTGCCGCGCGTCTGGCGCAGTGCTTGGCGAATCAGGCCATGCTCAACGCTGTCTAAATCCACGCCTTGTTCTGGCAAGGCAAAATCGTTTTCAGGTTGAAGGCCTATACGCGCTTCGCGGGCATGGACTTCACGCGGCAACTGTGCAGGCGTGATGGCCTGACCGCTATGTAAAATCAGCATACGTTCGCAAAAATTGCGCAATTCGCGCACATTGCCTGGCCAGGCATAGCCCTGCATGGCGACCAACGCGGCTTTGGTATAGTTAGGTGCAGGAATGCCGTGGCGCTGGCTCAGTTCTGCGGTCAACGCCAACGCCAATAGTGCTACATCGCCACCGCGCTGGCGCAATGGCGGCAATTCTAATGGCACCACGTTCAAACGGTAATATAAATCCGCTCTAAAATTGCCCAAGCGGACTTCCCGCGCTAACTCGCGGTTGGTGGCAGCGATTACCCGGGTATTAACCATTTTGGGCGCGTCGCAGCCCAATGCTGGGCATTCGCCGGATTCGAGAAAGCGCAACAATTTAGCCTGCATCGCTTGCGGCAATTCGCCGATTTCATCCAAAAATAGCGTACCGCGCTGTGCTGCGGGAATTTTCCCTGTCCGTGCCGTCTGCGCACCAGTAAATGCGCCTTTGCTGTGGCCGAACAATTCCGCTTCCGCCAAGGCTTCTGGTAATGCCGCACAATTTACCGCCACAAATGGCCCGCTGGCACGCGCACTGCGCGCGTGTAGCAGGCGCGCCAGTAAATCCTTGCCTGTGCCGCTTTCGCCCAGCAGCAACACACTGGCATCTGTGACCGCAACAATGCGCGCCGCCCGTACCACGCTCAACCATTCGGGTGAATCGCCTAATAATACTGGTTCCATTTCCATGCCACCATTATGGCGGAAATCGGCTTTCTGTCAATTTGACACCACTGCACCCAGCAATTCTCAATTGAATTCCCCTTACTTCCATCTTGAACACCACCCGCTCATCCCTGGTATCCCCCTTGTTGGGGAGTTTTTGGGTCGAATTGGGGAGGCATGAGTTGTTAGCGGTGCCGAAATAATACTGTCATACACCCGCTGTATTCTTGCCTCCAGTATACCGTGAGTATCTGAAAGGCTTACCGTGCTTGGCAACAAGCCCGCGTCAATCCTGCCAGGCTCATGGCATCGCTGTAATCATTGAATTTTACCCAACATCAGGAGTATGCTTAATGAACAAGACGTTATTACTTGCCGCCGCCGTGTCCGCCGCGATTTCTGGCAGCGTTTTTGCCGCTGGCCGTGACAACATTTCCATCGTCGGTTCCTCCACCGTATATCCATTCGCCACCGTGGTTGCCGAACAATTCGGCAAAACCAGCAGCTTCGGTACACCAAAAATTGAATCCACCGGTTCTGGCGGCGGGCTGAAACTGTTCTGCGCGGGTGTAGGTCCAGAACATCCTGATATTGCCAACTCTTCCCGCCGCATCAAAAAGTCGGAAGTAGAAACTTGCGGCACCAATGGCGTGAAGGAAATCGTGGAAGTGAAAATTGGCTATGATGGTATCGCTGTGGCGAATTCCAAAAAAGCTGAAATGATGAAGTTGACGCTGAAAGACTTATTCTTGGCGCTGGCTAAGGAAGTGCCGGATGCGGATGGCAAATTGGTTGCCAACCCCAACAAAACTTGGAAAGATGTCAACGCTGAACTGCCAGATAGCAAAATCGAAGTCCTTGGCCCACCACCGACCTCCGGCACCCGTGACGCATTTAACGAATTGGCCATGGAAGGGGGATGCAAAACCATTGATTCTATCAAAGCACTGAAAGAAACGGATAAGAAGGCTTTTGAAAAAGTTTGCATGAGTATGCGTGAAGATGGCGCATTTATTGAAGCGGGTGAAAATGACAATCTGATCGTGCAAAAATTAGAAAGCAATCCGAATGCATTGGGCATTTTTGGCTTTAGCTTTTTAGATCAAAACAACGACAAAGTACAAGGCTCTGTTGTTGGTGGTGTAACGCCTACCTTTGAAACCATTGCCGATGGTTCTTACCCGATTTCCCGCCCACTGTTCATGTATGTCAAAAAAGCTCATGTGGACAGTATTCCTGGCATCAAGGAATACTTGACGGAATTCACCAGCGATAAAGCTTGGGGCGAAACCGGTTATTTAGCTGACAAGGGCTTAATTCCTATGCCTAAAGATGAACGCGCCACATTCAAGAAAGCTGCGGAAGATTTGACCGCAATGGATGCAAGCGTACTGAAATAAAGCGTTTTTAAAGAACGGCGGATTTTCCGCCGTTCTTTATTTATTTGCTTTAAGGAAATAAATTTTTTTTATAAATTTTGGAAGCGCATACGCTTGCCTCCCATCTTTTAAGCCACTCCTTCTCCCCGACACTTGGATTAACACATGTCCAATACAATTTTGCTCGCGACACTGCTCATTTTGGCGTCCTTCGCGTATTACTTGGGGCGCCACCGCTCCCTAAGCGTAGTGCATGGCAAAGTTTCTCAATTGCACTCGCTACCTTCTTATTATGGTTTTTATACCGCGTTATGGTGCGGAATTCCCGCCTTGTTACTCTATGCAGTTTGGTTGCTATTTGAGCCTTCCATCCTGATGCATTTGGTGGTGGCTGATTTGCCGCCTGAGGTGAGCAATATTCCCGCTGAGCGGTTAAATTTGCTGATCAATGACATCCGCAATGCTATGGTAGGCCATGGGGCTACGGTCAACGCTGATGTGCAACGTGCGGTCGAACATTACCGCCACCTCAAATCCATCAGCGCTGCTGCGTTGACGGTATTGGCACTGGCGTTGGCGATTGGCGGTGCGCTGTGGGCTTGGCAAGCGATTAATCCTAAGTACCGCGCTCGCAATGCAGTGGAAAATAGCATCATGGCGTTTTTGCTCATCAGCTCTACCATCGCGGTGTTTACCACGATAGGTATCGTGCTGTCGGTATTGTTTGAAGCCATCCGCTTTTTCCAACAAGTGCCTTTGCAACATTTTATTTTTGGTTTGGAATGGAGTCCGCAAACCGCGATCCGTGCCGATCAGGTGGGGTCTTCCGGCGCGTTTGGCGCTGTGCCGCTGTTTGTTGGCACGATGCTGATCTCCGTTATTGCCATGGTAGTGGCAGCACCGATTGGCCTGATGTCAGCGATTTATTTATCTGAGTATGCAGACAAACGATTCCGTGCTGTGGCCAAACCCTTGCTTGAAATCTTGGCGGGGATTCCTACCGTAGTATATGGCTTCTTCGCTGCCTTGACAGTAGCGCCGCTCATTCGTGAGTTAGGGGAAGCCATAGGTCTGCAAGTAGCCTCAGAAAGCGCGCTGGCCGCTGGTATTGTCATGGGCATGATGATTATTCCCTTTGTATCCTCACTGTCGGATGACGTGATCAACGCGGTGCCGCAATCTATGCGCGATGGTTCTTATGGCTTGGGCGCGACTCAATCGGAAACCATTACGCGCGTCATTTTACCTGCCGCGTTGCCAGGTATTGTGGGTGGTCTACTGCTGGCGGTTTCCCGCGCCATTGGCGAAACCATGATCGTGGTGATGGCTGCTGGCCTGTCTGCCAATCTGAGCATCAACCCGCTGGACGCAGTGACCACGGTTACTGTGCAAATTGTGACTCTACTCACGGGTGACCAGGAATTTGACAGCCCCAAAACCCTGGCCGCATTTGCCTTGGGTTTGCTGTTATTTACGGTCACCTTGATTCTTAACGTTATCGCGTTGCACGTAGTGCGTAAATACCGCGAACAATACGAGTGATCATCATGGAAAACCAGACACAACAGAAACGCAATACGTTAGAAATCGTGCGCAAGGGCCTAGTGGCCCGCCGCCGTAAGGAACGGTGGTTTATCCGCTATGGGCTGGGTGCGATTTTACTGGGCCTAAGCTTTTTAGCATTCTTGTTCTTTACCATTATCGGCAATGGCTATACTGCGTTACAGAAAACCACCGTGCAATTGGAAGTTTTCTTTGACCCACAAGTGTTGGATCCGGATGGCAAGCACGATCCAAAAATATTATCGAGTGCGGATTATGGAATCTTGTGGAAGGCTTCTGTGCAGAAGCTGTTTCCCGATGTGAGTAACCGCAATGATAAAAAACGCTTGTTTGACCTGGTCAGCCCAGGCGCAACCTATCAATTGCGCGAAATGGTGATGCAAAGTCCCGCGCTGGTGGGCACTACGCAAATGGTGCGCGTACCGGCTAATGATGACGTGGATATGTTTTTTAAAGGCCATGCCACAGCAATTCATCACTATAAGCCGCAAGGCATACTGTCGCCCACGGGCGTGGAAGGCGAAATTCAATTGCTTTCCACCTCAAACGACTTTTTTGCCGGGCGGTTGGTCAATATTAAAAAGCACCTAACGCGCCGCTTAAATAAGCTTAACCAGGAAGTCGCCCGCCAACGCGAGTTGGCGCAAGACGTAGGCTATGTGGTCACGAAGCTGCAAGATCGCCTGACTCAGCAACGCAGCCAAGACGGTGCACCAGAGTATATCGCTAAACTGGAAAAAGAACTGGCGGAAACGCTTCAGCGTCAAGAACAATTCCAGCGCCAAGCCGATGAGAAAAATGCTAAAATTCCTGATTTACAAAAACGTTTGGACAGCATTGGCGGTGAGGAGGATTTGGTTGATGTTATGCCCAGTTACCTCATCCAACTCAATGGCGGCCTGGTCAAAGCCACCCGTATCAACAATAACGGCATGACTGGCCAGGTAATTAAAAAGCTAGAGTCTACCCAAGATGCAACGGCTGGCGCATGGAGTGTCATGGAGTTCGTCACGCCAGAAGGCGAGCGTCGTCAGAAGGATATCGACATTGCCCGCATCATTCAGTTGCAAGAACGCGGCTTGGTGCAAACCGAGTTCAATACCACCTTTTTCACTGGCGGTGATTCGCGTGAGCCAGAATTGGCGGGTATTTGGGGCGCAACTGTGGGGTCTTTCTATACTTTGCTGATTACCTTAGCCCTGTCTTTCCCCATCGGCGTAGCGTCGGCAGTGTATTTAGAGGAATTTGCGCCGCGTAACCGCTGGACGGACTTAATTGAGGTAAATATCAACAATTTGGCTGCCGTGCCGTCCATTGTGTTCGGCTTATTGGGATTGGCGGTATTCATCAATTTCTTTGGTATGCCGCGTTCTGCGCCCCTGGTCGGCGGCGTAGTATTGGCCTTAATGGCACTGCCCACCATCATTATCGCGGGCCGTGCGGCGTTAAAATCCGTGCCTCCTTCCATCCGCGAAGCTGCGCTGGGCATAGGCGCATCGAAAATGCAGATGATTTTCCACCATGTATTGCCGCTGGCCTTGCCCGGCATGTTGACCGGCACAATCATTGGTATGGCGCACGCACTGGGTGAAACCGCTCCGCTGCTGATGATAGGCATGGTAGCCTTTATCGTTGATATTCCTGGCGGATTTACCGATCCCGCGACGGTGTTGCCCGTGCAGGTTTATTTGTGGGCAGACAGTCCAGAGCGCGCGTTTGTCGAAAAGACCTCTGCGGCCATCATGGTATTGCTGCTATTTTTGATTCTAATGAACGGTATTGCTGTGTTTTTACGCAAAAAATTCGAGCGCCGTTGGTAAATTTAGAGAGAATCCCTGTGGTGCCTAGACGCCACAGGGCATATATTAGCTTTACAGTAAATCGACCAGGTTGTGGAGTTCCCCGCCTGTCCATTTTCGTATATTCAATACTCCACTGAGGTTATCCGATGGATACTGTTACCGAAATAAAAAAATCCGCACCTGCTGCGGCGTCCAAGGCCAGCAATTATGGCGGCGAAATGGGAAGCGCCACGGTCAGCCGTGATGTACGCAACACGGTGGGCGAGTTTACTTCGCCCAACCCGCGCATGATATGCCGTGGCGTGAATGTGTATTACAACGAAAAACATGCCATTCATAATGTGTCGCTCGACATCGGCAAAAACGAAGTCATTTCCATGATTGGCCCCTCGGGCTGCGGCAAATCAACCTTTTTGCGCTGCCTCAACCGGATGAACGACACCATTGACGGCTGCCGCGTCACTGGAACCATCGAGATGGATGGGGAAAATATTTACGATCCCAAACTGGATGTAGTGCCGTTGCGTGCGCAAGTGGGCATGGTATTTCAGAAGCCCAACCCATTTCCCAAATCCATTTTTGAAAATGTGGCCTACGGCCCGCGTATTCATGGCTTGGCCAGCAGCAAAAACGAATTAATGGACATTGCCGTGGGCAGCCTCAAGCGCGCTGGGCTGTGGGAAGAAGTCAAGGATCGCCTGGAACAGCCGGGTACCAGCCTGTCTGGTGGTCAGCAACAACGCCTGTGTATTGCCCGCGCCATTGCGGTCAACCCGGAAATCATTCTCATGGATGAGCCTTGCTCCGCACTGGATCCCATTGCCACGGCCAAAGTGGAAGAGTTGATTGACGAATTGCGCGAACATTACACCATCGCCATTGTCACCCATTCCATGCAGCAGGCCGCACGCGTGTCGCAACGCACTGCGTATTTCCATTTAGGTGATTTAATTGAAGTTGGCAGCACGGAGCAAATTTTCAACAATCCGCACCATGAATTGACGGAAGACTATATTACTGGCCGGTTTGGCTAATATTTTTTCCGCCTATTCGACAAAGCAAGCGTTTCCCTTTACGATAGAGGAACGCTTGCTTTTTTTATGGCGGAGTGTGCCCCTGTATCTCTTGCCAACCCGCAGCACGCCCCAAAATCAATGGCTACGCGCACGCAATCAATTCCATTCTAAGGCTGGCCCGCAAGCCTGCCTGTCATCACCAACAAAATCAACGCGGGCGGAGGAAAATACCATATGACACTAGAGTTAGAAGGACACACTCATAAACGTTTCGATGGCGAACTGGTCAATTTGCACCTTAAAGTGCTAGAAATGGGCGGTTTGGCAGCGGATCAACTGCGCTTAGCGTTATCTGTTATTAAAGACAAAAACTTACACCTCGCACATAAGGTGATTACCCGCGACATTGAAGTGGACGAGTTGGAAGTCAAAGTGGACGAGGAAATTGTCTCGGTATTGGCACGCCGCAACCCTATGGCTAGAGACTTACGCGCGGTAATTTCATTTTCAAAAATTATCAGTGATTTGGAAAGGATTGGCGATGAGGCAGTAAAAATTTCCAGCCTGGCCTTGCAAATGTACGACAACGATGGCGCTGATCCGGCGGCCAGCATGTTGCGCGATATTGTGACCATGGGCCGCTTGGTGTCCGCCATGTTGGAGGATTCCCTGAAGGTATTCGACCGGCTGGACGCCCAGCACGCACTGGATATTGTCAGCGGACACACAGAATTAGAAGCGGAATTTCAATCCAGCGTGCGGCGGCTGGCGACATTTTTAATGGAAGACGCTCGCAATGTGGGCTACATTATTAAGGTTGTACTGATTACCAAGGCATTGGAACGCATTGGCGATCATTCAAAAAACATCGCAGAATACGTGATTTATTTGATTAACGGCAAAGATGTGCGCCATCACCAATGGAGCAATGGTGGGCCTCCGCCCACTATACCTGCAAGCGATGATGATTTTAGTGGCGAAGATTTAGGCGAAACCGGAGATGCTGACCCAAGCTGAATTTGCCACCAGCCAGGGCGAACGGCATTGGCGTGAAATCCCGGCGGAGGAACAAGTGCAATTATTGCGGCGCTATGGCGAATATCTCGACGCGTTGCCGCGTACATGTGACATGCGCACCAAAGAACGTCGCTTTGCCGCATGGTTGGCGCAATACCGGATTATTTACCCAATTTTTTAACCCAATGCAGTGCTTATTTAATTTGTAAGGAGAGTTAGCCCATGAGCGATATTGCCAATGGAGTGTTGCAAATATTACAAGACTTTGGTGGAGAATCCTCCATGTTTCTCATTACCAACCCAGACAGCCCGTGGGCTAAGTTGGGCGGTGCTGACGCACTGAAAGCGGCAGTGCATGACCTGGTGGCGCAAGGTAAGGTGCAATATGACGCAGGCAATGATGTGGTAAAAGCCGCATAATTCCTGAGTCTTTATTCTATGTGGCTTTACCTGCACGGCTGGGCCTCCAGCCCTAACTCCGACAAGGCACAGTTGTTTTTGGCGCGCTACGGGCAGGATCGCTCCCTCGTAATCCCTGATCTCAATCAGCCAGATTTTTATACCTTAACGTTGACCCGCCAAATCCAACAGATAGAAGCGCTGTTGCCGTCTGGGCCGCCAGTAGTACTCATTGGCTCCAGCCTAGGTGCGCTCACTGCGCTGTGGTTGGCACAGCGCAATCCCAGCATCAGCCAATTGCTATTACTGGCCCCAGCCGTGCAACTCGCAGCCAATATTCGCCGCCAATGGGGGGAAGCCGCCATACAGCAATGGCGCGAACAAGGGCAAGCCCTGGTATTTCATGCCACGCATGGCGGGCCTGTGGCCATTGGGTATGAGTTTTGGCAAGATTTACAACGCTATGCTGACGATGATCTGCGCCGTGCTGTGCCTACTTTATTGGTGCATGGCCGCGATGACAGCACCATTTTATTCGACCACGCCTGGCAATTCGCACAAGTCCGCCCATGGATTCAGCACATTACCGTGCCCAGCGGTCACGCTTTGGCTGACTTGCCCGCCGAAGTTTGGCGGGTAATAGACCAGTTTTTGCTTTCGCCGCCGCCGACTGCGAACAACTGACTTAGGCTGATGATTAGCCCCAAAGGGACGGCATCTATAGAAGCCCAGGGCAATCTCCGACAAGCTCAGCACATCGCGCCCTAGGTGAGCGAATGGTCTGCAATTGTGGCCCATGCCCCGGAACCCAACCCAATAGGGCTGGATTTCAAATCTAACCAATCTAATCCATTCTGCAATAAAGCATGGTACTATTGTACGGGAGTCCGGCCCAAGGACTTGGACGTGTGTTTTTCCCAAGTCAAGGCTTGGATCCTACCCAACGGGCGTTGCTTGGATGTGTGATGGACATGAATGGATTGCGAGACATTCACGGGCTAGACCCAGCACCGTGGTGGCCATTGGCACCAGGGTGGTGGTTGATTGCGGCGGGATTGGCACTGGCTGCGTTGGCAGGCTGGTGGCTGTGGCGGCATAGGCCAGTGTGGCAAAATGATGCCCGTGAACAATTACTTCTGTTGCGCAAGCGTTTGCGCGCTGGTCAGCCAGTGATGGCTGAATTTTCTATCCTGTTGCGCCGTATTGCTATGGCGCGCCATGGCCGTGCTGCGTGTGCCGGACTGACTGGCGAAGCCTGGTTGGCTTGGTTGGACGCGCATGATCCCAGTGGATTTTCTTGGTCCACACAAGGCCGTGCGCTGGTACGCGCTGCCTATGCACCACCAGCAGGGGCAGAATCCGTAACGCGCATCCGGCCCTTGCTCGATGCCGCCCGCCATTGGGTGCGCGCACCCGCAGCATCGTCGCGTACGTCCGTGTTCCGGGTTACGCCCGTGTTCCGGGTTACGCCCGTGTTCCGGGT
>DYPE01000159.1 GCA_020720085.1 Dichelobacter nodosus
ATTTCGCTGGATGTGCCGTAGGTATTGCTGCCATTAAACTGCACGGCGGAGCTTGTCACAGGCGGCACTGTACAAGCACTGGCAATGCTGCATCCCGTTGCGCTATCGAAATTACCGCTGCTATTGCATTGCTGCGCCACAATAGGTATGCCACTGCTCCAATCGCCATAGGCATCGTGGCGCACACTGTAATAAGTACCGTTGCCAGCCTGTAGCAATACATATTTACCGACCAAATCGGCAACGCCATCCCCGCCGCTGCTTTGTTGGCAATTGAAATTAGCCGTTGCGGATGAAAGGGTAATCGTCGCAATAGACTGGTTATATAGGCCACAACCAAAAGAAAGTGCTGAATCCGCTGTCTCGTAGCCGATGTCGCCGCTGCTATGGCTGCTCAAAAATCCCAGCCCGCTTTCGCCACTATTGACGCCAATTTCTATAAAGTTGGGCGTTGAGCCGATGAATACGCCATCCGCGCATACCACTTCATCAGGATTGGCCCATGCCAACGCTGGCCATACCCCGCAGTACAATAATGCGATGCAATATGCAAAACGAGAAAATGTGTGCATAAGAATTTTCCTGCAATTAAGGTAAAAATGTTTCGAACGTTAGGTAATGGCGCAATGCGCGTGCCATGGCAATTTATAGACACTGTGGCTGAGTGATGATAAACCGAACAAGGCAGTGTGGCAATCTAACCCCGTTGTTGTTGTAGCTGATTTTCCGTGGCCAATTCGGCAGTAGCGCTGCCCGTGGTTGGACACACCAAACCGCGCTACACTGGATGCGTGCAAATGGCATCTACGCTTTACTTGACCGCAACGCACTTTTCCCAGTAATATTATCGATTTTTTACGGTTGCCGAAAAGACAATATGGAGTCAAGACATGAAAAGAACCTACCAACCCAGTAAACTGGTGCGCAAGCGCCGTCATGGTTTCCGTGCGCGTATGCGCACCGCAGGCGGGCGGGCGGTGATCAATGCGCGCCGGAGAAAGGGTCGGGCGCGTTTGAGTGCCTAACGTAGAACCGCGCTACGGTTTTCCGCGTTGGCGGCGGCTGGTCAAGCGCGGCGAATATGAACAAGTATTCGCCCATCCGCTGAAATTTACGGATACGTACTTCAGCGTATTGGCCATGCCGAATCCGTTGGGATATGCCCGGCTTGGCTTGGTGGTTTCTAAAAAACGAGTGGATCGCCGTGCTGTGCAACGCAATCGCCTAAAACGCATCATTCGGGAAAGTTTCCGATTACAGGGGCTTTGGGCCGCAGGCGCGGACATTGTGGTTATCGCCCGCACTGGGGCAGCCCTGCAAAGCAACCGGATATTGTTTTTATCACTGGCCCGCCACTGGCGCAACCTAGAGATGCAATGCGCAACCTCCTCCTCTTCCTAATTCGTGCTTATCGCTATTTAATTAGTCCGTGGCTGGGCAACCATTGCCGGTTTTATCCCAGTTGTTCTGCTTACGCGCTGGAAGCTATAACGCTTCACGGCGCGTGGCATGGCGCATGGCTGGCGGTCAAGCGCTTGTTGCGTTGCCACCCCTGGCATCCTGGCGGGGTAGACCTTGTGCCCCAGCCGCACACCCATATCGATTCACCGTCCAGCAACCCACAAAGAACACATCATCATGGATAATCGCAATCTCATTTTAAGCATGATTCTGGTATTCCTGGGATTGCTTATTTACCAAGCCTGGCAACAAGATTATGGCCCCAAGCCCACACCAGCACCATCCGGTCAGGCTACAAACGCTGTACCGCCCACTGTGCCGCAAACCGAGGTTGGCATTGCCGGAGATGCGCCAGCCCTGCCCGCTGCAATGGCCAGCGACCCAACCGCGCAAACCTACCCCAGCCAAACTCGGGTACGGGTGACCACCGATGTATTGAGCTTGGAAATGGATACCCTGGGCGGCGACTTACGCCAAGCGCGCCTACTACGCTATCCGGTAACCGCCAAAAATCCTGATGTGCCCGTTACCCTGCTCAACGACCAACCGCCGCATTTCTTTATTTTGCAATCCGGCCTAATCGCAGAACACGGCCCCACGCATGAAACCGCGTTCCAAACCGCGCGCACTGAATATACGCTGGACAATGGCCAGGATACTTTGGAAGTGCCGTTGACGTGGACAGACGGCAAGGGCGTTACGGTGACCAAAATTTACCGCTTTACGCGCGGTGCCTATCAAGCTGAACTAGAATATCGCGTTGAAAATCAAAGTCAAGCGCCGTGGAGCGGGCGGTTATATGGGCAATGGCAACGCACGGATTTTACCGAAGAAGGCAAGTCCAACTTAATTTACACCTATTTGGGCGGCGCGCTTGCCTCGCCGCAAAGCCGCTATGAAAAAGTCACGCTGGACGAAATGCAGTCCAACGCGCTGGAACAAGAAAAGCGACCTGACTGGGCGGGCGGCTGGCTGGCCATGGTGCAACATTATTTCGTGGCCGCGTGGATTCCGTCCACGGACAGCTTGCACCACTACTATGCCAAATACTTGCCTGGCAATCAGCGCTACATTCTCGGTTCATGGGGCCCCGATTTTACGGTAGCGCCCGGTGCTACGCACAATGAAACCACACAATTGTATCTTGGCCCTAAAATCCAGGAAAATCTGATCGCGTTATCTCCTGGGTTGGAACTGACTGTAGATTATGGTTATTTATGGTTCATTGCCCAACCTTTGGTGTGGCTGCTGAAACAAATTCACGCTTGGATAGGCAATTGGGGCTGGTCGATTGTTCTGTTGACTGTATTGATAAAATTGGCGTTTTATCATCTTTCCGCTGCCAGCTACCGCTCCATGGCCAACATGCGGCGGTTGCAGCCCAAGTTGAAACAATTGCAAGACCGCTATGGCGAAGATCGCCAAGGTTTTAGCCAAGCCATGATGGAACTGTACCGCAAGGAAAAAGTAAACCCGCTGGGCGGTTGTTTGCCTGTTGTAGTACAAATTCCAGTATTTATTGCGTTGTATTGGGTGCTGGTCGAAAGTGTGGAATTGCGCCAGGCTACGTTTACACTGTGGTTGCAGGATTTATCCTCGCCTGATCCGTATTTTGTATTGCCGCTGGTTATGGGGGTTACTATGCTGATTCAACAATGGCTCACCCCCGCGCCCATGGATCCTGTGCAACAAAAAATCATGATGACGTTGCCCATCGTGTTCACCGTATTTTTTGCATTTTTCCCTGCCGGATTGGTGCTGTACTGGGTGGTCAATAATATTTTGTCCATTAGCCAACAATGGTATATCACCCGCAAATATGCGGACGGCCCAGCGTAACCGCGCCGCGCCATGGTTCATCTGCGCCGCCTATTCCGGCTTTACACCATTTACCGCACGCTGGTGAACAACGGCCTGGATGAAATTATCCAGGCCACCCGCTTATTTCCGCTGTTGCGCATTGTGTTTTTCCTCACACCCGGCTACTGGCGTAGCCGCCGCCAGCGCTTGTCCAGAGGCGCGCGCATCCGCATGGCTTTGGAAGAACTCGGCCCTATTTTTGTCAAATTTGGCCAAATTTTATCCACCCGCCGCGATTTATTGCCAGACGACATTGCGCTGGAATTGGCCCAACTGCAAGACAACGTAACTCCATTTCCGGTGGCAGAAGCCAAAGCCATCCTGCTCCAGGCCTACCACCGCCCGGTGGAAGAAGTTTTTGCCGCATTTGATGACCAACCGCTGGCCGCTGCGTCCATTGCTCAAGTCCATGCCGCGCGCCTGCACAATGGCAAACAAGTTGTGGTCAAAATTGTCCGCCCCGGCATTTTGCCGCGCATCCGCCGTGACTTGGAAGTATTATTTTTACTCGCCGGATTGGCGCAAAAATACTGGCCCGATGGCCGCCGCCTGCATCCGGTGGAAGTAGTGCGCGAATTTGAAAAAAATTTGCACGACGAATTAGATTTGCTGCGCGAATCGGCCAACTGCGCCACACTGCGGCGCAATTTCGATGCATCCGAATTGCTCTATGTTCCTGAAGTAGAATGGGATTATGCCAGACGCAACATCATGGTCATGGAGCGGATTTCTGGCATTCCAGTCAGCAACTTAGACGACCTTAAACGCCTGCGCGTAAATTTTAAGCATTTAGCAGAAGCTGGCGTGGAAGTGTTTTTCACTCAAGTATTTCGCGACAACTTTTTTCATGCGGATATGCACCCGGGCAACATTTTCGTGGATGCTGCCAACCCCGCCAAACCGCGTTACATTGCCGTGGATTTTGGCATCATGGGCACGCTCAGCAGTGAAGACCAGCGTTATCTGGCGGAAAATTTCCTCGCCTTCTTTCACCGCGACTACCGCCGCGTGGCAGAACTGCATGTGCAATCCGAATGGGTGCCGGCTGGCACCAAAGTAGAGGAATTTGAAGGCGCAATCCGTGCAGTATGCGAACCGGTATTTAATAAACCCATCAAAGAAATTTCCTTCGGCTTATTTTTACTGCGCCTCTTTCAAACCGCGCGCCGGTTCAATATGGAAGTACAGCCGCAGTTGGTATTGCTACAAAAAACCTTGCTCAATATCGAAGGATTGGGCCGCCAAGTTTACCCTGACTTGGACTTGTGGCAAACCGCTAAACCCTTCTTAGAACGCTGGATGTCCGAACGGTTAGGCTGGCGTGCGGTGTGGCGCGGGGTGCAGCAAAACGCACCGCTTTGGCTAGAACACCTGCCAGAAGCGCCCATGCTGGCCTATGAAGCCCTGCAAGCGGTGAAACGCCAAGAGCGTATGCACAAAGAAACCGCGCACGAATTGCGCGCTTTGCGCGTGGAATTAGAAAAAGGCAACCGCCGCTCTATTGCGGCCAGCACAGGCGGCGTATTATTGCTAAGCAGCAGCATCATTCTGGCGCTAGAATCGCTGTATGTTTTTAACATGGCCGCCGCCGGTGTGTTATTGGCTATGGCGGGCTTGGTATTTTTGCTGCTGTCTTGGTTAGAATGAGTGCTGTCCGCTGTTATGCTATTATTCACGCAAAGACCGCATTCTGCGGATTTTTATGAATGAGTCAACACAGGCAGCCAACATGAACATCATGCGCACCCGGTACAGTCCCGATCAGTACGCCCCCAAACAACGCATCACTGGCGGTATCGTGCTGTTTTTAATTATGATGCTATTATATTACCTGCTCAAGGCACTGCTTGGCATCAGCTCCACAGGGGCAGACGTAGCGCGCATTGCCCCCCTGCCCGACGAAATGCCAGCAGGCACAGTCACCACGCCCGTGGACGCACCGCAATCTACGCTGCCTGGTTATGTCACAATTAATCATTTTGTGTTTCTTGGACTGGATGGCAAACCTCTACACGGCAATACCGACTCGCCGGAACTGGTGGAAGATTTAGCAGAAAATTCTGCCGCTACGCCAAATCAGGGAGGCAAATGGTATGTGCAAGTCGCCAGCTTCCGCGAACGCGACCGCGCGGAATTAATGGCGAAAAAGATTAAAAAAGACGCCAAACTTGATTCCATGATTGTCGAAGTATTGGTGCGCGACCGCACTTGGTACGCAGTGCGTCTACTGCCCGCGCCCACGCGCAAGGACGCTGAACAACAACAGCGCCAACTGGAGCAAGCCAATATCCGCCGCACAGAAGTCCGTGCCACACCATAATTCGCCAGTATCGTCTTCCTCCGGCGTGAGCATCCCCAGTGCGCGGGCTACCATTGGGATGGATTTGGCATTGACATGGCAAATTTTTTATGTAAAATATATCGCTTTATTAATGACACCATTCCCTGATAGCTCAGTCGGTAGAGCAAGTGGCTGTTAACCACTGGGTCGGCGGTTCGAGTCCGTCTCAGGGAGCCAATCAATCAGTTCAAACAGTCTCACAGAATATCAAAACCCGCATCGTTTCAAGCGATTGCGGGTTTTTTTGTGCCTGTACTCGTCTCGTTTATCCCCTAACGCCCCAAGCTGTAAGATGAAAAGGCTTATCTTCTTAGCCCGAATACTTTAA
>DYPE01000022.1 GCA_020720085.1 Dichelobacter nodosus
GCGATGTACTGAGCCTGTCGAAGTATTGCCCTGGGCTGCTATGGATTTCGCCCCTCTGGGGCTGAAAATAAATCATCAACCCTTTAATAACTCTGTTTGCTCTTCCAGCGAAGTTGTGAACACCATGAAACGCTGATGCCGACAATGTCTTTCGGTCTCGCCAATGATTGGCAAATCATCGCAACGCCAGGGAATCCGACGATATTTAATCAATGGCGGTTCCATGGTTATTGCTAATCTCGTTTTGAACCTACGACAGTTTAGACAAGCCAGGTAGCCAGGTAGGGTGGGCAACATCTTTATCGTTGCCCACCATTTCGTGCCACATTATGGTGGGCAAAACAAAAAGACGTTTTGCCCACCCTACCTGACTGACTCGTTATACCGATTATTCGCTGCGCGTGTTGATTTACTTGGCGCTGCTGGAACCAGGCAAATTGGCGACCAACAAAGCGATTGCCGAACAGTTCAACATGCCGCTGAACCACCTGGTCAAAGTGGTACACAACCTGGGCAAGCTACCTGATCCGCAGCATACGCGGCAAAGGCGGCGGCATCGCCCTCGCCCAAGCGGCACAAGACATCCGCATCGGCGCAGTGGTGCGCGCTCTGGAACCCGTCCATCCACTGATTGACTGTGCCAGCCCGCTCTGCCCGCTACTCGCGCCCGGCTGTGGTCTCAAAACCGTTTTGCAGGAAGGAATGCACAATTTTATCGCCACCCTGGACAACTACACACTGGCGGATATTTGCCCCTCGGAATTAAAAAATTTATAGGATTTACCGTGTGTTATTCACTTTTGAAATCGGCTATCAAATGCTGTGGCAGGGTGCGCCGGAGTAGCGGCAACGCCCGAGTGAGTGAAACCACGCCCTGGCAAGCGCGCGTGATGCGCGGGAATTCGCGCAAATGCGCCGGGATTTCAAATCCGCGCCTCGTTTTTTCGGCCACCTAGCAGCCACCGCTGCTGGCGGGCAGCTTGAAAAAAAACGCATTGCTCTTATATTAGGCTACAGTAAAAGTCAAGCGTTATTTCACTATTTTCACAGGAGACCTAATGATGACTATGATGCGTTATGAACCGTGGACTCTGCTTAACCAAGTGGCGCGTGAGTTAGAAAAAAGCTGGTCTGCCCAGCGCGCGGATGATGAATCCAGCGCGGCCACCTCGGGCTGGTCGCCCGCTGTGGATATTAAGGAAAGCGAAAGCCAATTTGTGATTTATGCCGATGTGCCGGGTGTGAACCCTAAAGACATTGAAATTTCAATGGAAAATGGTGTTCTCACCATACGCGGCGAACGGTTGGCGGAAATCCGTGAGGAAAAATCTTCCTTCAAACGGGTGGAACGGGTATATGGCAGTTTCTACCGCCGTTTCAGCCTGCCAGACATTGCGGATGCGGAAAACATCAGCGCCAATGGCAAAAATGGCGTGCTGGAAATCGTAATTCCTAAACGCCCCAGTGCGCAAGCGCGCAAAATTCAGATTCATTTCACGGAATAAGCGCGTTGCAATCCCGGGCGCATCGCCCGGGCGGACTGGCGGGAAATCGCCAGTCTTTTTTTTTAGCCTTAGCCGGGGTCATCCCCCAACAAATCGCCCACCGCCTTGCCGGGACGCGGTTGCAGCCCAAAATGTTCCCACGCCAAGCGTGTGGCCACCCGTCCCCTGGGTGTGCGCATGAGCAAGCCTTGTTGCAATAAATACGGTTCAATCACTTCTTCGAGGGTGCCGCGTTCGTCGCCCAGGATTGCGGCGAGATTTTCTATGCCCACTGGGCCACCGTCGAATTTTTCCATCACTGCCAGCAACAGTTTGCGATCCAGCAAATCTAAGCCATGCTGATCCACTTCTAGCAAATCCAGCGCCGCGCGGGTGATGGCTTCGGTAATCGCGCCATCGCCGCGCACTTGCGCGAAATCGCGCACGCGCCGCAGCAAACGGTTGGCAATGCGCGGCGTGCCGCGCGAACGGCGCGCCAGCTCGCGTGCGGCCATGGGTTCCATGGCCAAATTCAAAATCCCGGCAGAACGGGTAATAATCGCAGCCAAATCTGCTTCATTATAAAATTCTAGCCGTAGCACAATGCCAAAACGGTCGCGCAATGGCGAAGTGAGCAGGCCGCTGCGCGTGGTAGCGCCAATCAGCGTGAAGGGCGGCAAGTCGAGTTTAATGGAGCGCGCTGCCGGGCCTTCGCCGATGAGAATATCCAACTGATAATCTTCCATCGCCGGGTACAGAACTTCTTCCACCACGGGCGAAAGCCGATGAATTTCATCGATAAATAGCACATCACGCGCTTCCAGGTTGGTCAGCAGCGCGGCCAGATCACCGGCTTTTTCTAGCACTGGCCCAGAAGTCTGGCGCAGATTTACGCCCAATTCCCACGCCGTGATGTGCGCCAGCGTGGTTTTGCCTAAACCCGGCGGGCCGAAAATTAGCACATGATCCAACGCCTCGCTACGCGCCTTGGCCGCTGGGATAAACACTTCCATCTGCTCGCGCGCTTTGGGCTGGCCCACGTATTCTGCCAAACGGCGCGGACGGATGGCACGATCCAGCGCTTTGTCCTCGCTGGCGGGCGCAGGCGAAATCAAACGATCCGGTACCACTGCCATATCCACTCCTTAACGAAAACCGCAAATTATCCGCTGAATCCATGCCAAGCGCCAGGCATCGCGCCGCGCTTGCGAACTACAGGGGAATTGGTTCAAAATTCGCTTTATTCCACATGCAGTGGACAACCCGGAGGAAATGCGATGGACACCAATTTACCCGCCGCTGTTGGCGACCCCCTCTACGCCCGTGTTGCGGGCAACAATCAAGCGCATGAAGGGCATACGCAGTATCTCTCGTTTACCGTGGCACGCGAATTGTTCGCCATTGGTATTTTGCAGATTAAAGAAATTATAGAGTATGGCAACATCACGCCTGTACCCATGACACAAGAATTCATCAGTGGCGTGCTGAATTTACGCGGTTCGGTGCTGCCGGTCATCCACTTGGCCGTGCGCCTAGGCTTGCCGCAGCAGCCACCTGGCAAGCACACCTGCATCGTGATTGTTGAATTGGCACAGGCGGATCGTGAACCTGTCACGCTGGGCATTGTGGTGGACAGCGTAAATGACGTGCTGACCCTCATGCCCACGCAAAT
Source organism: Dichelobacter nodosus (assembly GCA_020720085.1). Lineage (GTDB taxonomy): Bacteria > Pseudomonadota > Gammaproteobacteria > Beggiatoales > Beggiatoaceae > DYPE01. The sequence goes on from DYPE01000022.1 coordinate 3,157, forward strand.
GGAGCCAGCCCCAGCATTTGGCAATAAAATTCGCGATGATTTTATTCGCAATATTGGCAAGTACCGCGATCAATTCATCACGCTGCTGGACCTTGAACGAGTGCTAGCCATTGCCGAACTTTCTGCGGTGGCGTTCCCGCCTACGGTGGTGTTCCCGCCTACGGCGGTGTTCCCGCCTACGGTGGCGTTCCCACCTGAATTCGCCTCTGCCATAGCGTGAGAAGATGACTATGACCAGTGAATTGTTGCGTGACCCGGGTAAAATTTTGATTGTGGATGACACGCCCGCCAACATTGACGTGCTACGCAAATTTTTGGCACTGGAAGGCTACCGCCTGTCCTTTGCCACAGACGGCAAAAAGGCGTTGGACATTAGAGTTGTTCCCAAATAAAACCCACATCAGTAAAAACAATAGGTTATGAACGATGAAATCAGCCTTTTGGCTTATTTGGGAACAACTCTATTATTCAACGCTCGCCGCCGCATTTGATTTTGTTGGATGTCATGATGCCCGGCATGGACGGTTTTGAGGTCTGTCAGCGCCTTAAGGCCAACCGCGAAACCGAGGAAATCCCCATCATTTTCCTCACTGCCCTGACCGAAACCAAAGACAAAATCAAAGGGTTTGAACTGGGCGCAGTAGACTACATCACCAAACCGTTGCAATATGAAGAAGTGGTGGCGCGGGTCAAAACCCATATCCGCCTGCAACAGCGCACCGCAGAATTGCGCCAGCGCAGCCAGGAAAATGAGCGGGCGCGGCAGGAAGCGGACGTAGCCAACCGTGTAAAAAGCCGTTTTCTGGCCAACATGAGCCACGAATTGCGCACCCCGCTCAATGCCATCCTCGGCTACACCGACATGATTCAGGACGAAGCAGCGGAATTGGGGTACCGCGACATCATTCCTGATTTGACCAAGATTCACACTGCCGCCGACCATCTGCTCAGCGTGATCAGCGATGTGCTGGACTTAGCCAAAATCGAAGCGGATCGCGTTGAGTTAAGAAAAGAAGTGGTTCATATCAACGAAATATTTCAAGCGGTTATCACCATTCTCGCCAGCGACTTAGAATGCAGCGACAACCAATTTGAATTCGACTGCCCGCCGTCGGTCGGCACGTGTTACACCGACCGCACCAAATTGCAACAAATTTTGCTGAATTTGTTGAGCAATGCCATTAAATTCACCTCGTTAGGCAAAGTGCGCATGGCAGCAAGGCGCGAAGAAAATACCATGGTGTTTGAAGTAGAAGACACCGGCATTGGCATAGAGGCCGAACATTTTGCCACCATTTTCAAGCCATTTTCGCAAATAGACTCCTCTGCTACGCGCCGTTTTGGTGGCACGGATCTAGGACTCAGCATTTGCCAGCGTTTTTGCCAATTGATCGGCGGCACTATCAAAGTGGAGAGCGAAGTGGGCAAAGGCACGCGCTTTACCGTGTGCTTGCCAGTGGAGTAGCCCGGATATTTCACAAATCGCCAACGGCCTATGCGCGGGGGCGAAAGAATGTTGACTTGAGGGCATGGCAAAAAAACGCTTTTTTAATGGGTAGTGGGTTGCGGTGTCCTGAGCCTGCCGAAGGGCGGTGTCCTGAGCCTGCCGAAGGATTGAATAAGAAATATCTGCGAATACGCGCTGGGGCAATTGCCTCGGAACGCACGCACGGCAGCGAGATAGGCTTGGCTTGGGGCAATGCGTGCGGTGATGGTGGTTTCGCCTTGCAAATCTAGGTACACGGTTTGTTCTTGTGCGATTGGCGTCCATATGCTGTGTGGTGTGGCATAGAGCCGGTATTCGGCGTTAGGCACAGGCGGCCAGGCCAAAGTGGCGTAGTCGTCCTGCAATGGCGGCGTTCCCGCCCAGGTGAGTGTTGGCGTGGGCGTGGCAGGAATATCGCTTGCTGTGCAGATACGCTGCTGAATAAATTCCAAAAAATTTTGAATGCGGCTGTATACGCCGTACAGATGGGGCTGGGCGCAGCCTTCGCCAAAACTGGACACCCCTGCCAGCATCCAGCGGCCATGCGCGTCATTAATGACCAGTGGCCCGCCGGAATCGCCGTTGCAGGCATCTACGCCGCCTTGTTCATAGCCCGCACACAGCATGTTGGCGGTCAATTCGCCATGATAAGACAAAAAGCCATTGCATAACGTCCAGTCCACCAATGGTACATTTGCGGCTTGCAAGGTGGGTGGCGCGCGAAAATGTTCTGCGTTGATGCTGCCCCAACCGAGCACAGTGGCCATTTCATTGGGTGCCGCACGTTCAAAGGCGTCCACCAGGCGTATTGGTGCAAGCGCGCTGGGCTGGGCCAATTTGAGAAGCGCAACATCCGCATCATTGGTTTGGCTGTTGTAATTGGGGTGCAGAATAATTTGGCTGACAGAATGGCGTTCGCCGTTGTCGTCCGTCAGCCGCGCACGGCCCAAAATCACGTCAAAACGATAAATGGTTTCAAACGCTACGCAATGCGCGGCAGTCAGCACCCATTGTGGATGAATCAGCGCGCCCCCGCAAAAATGACCCCATTGCGATGAGGCGGATTTGTCTACCAAGGCCGCCATCCACGGCCAATCGCCTGCGGCATCGCGTCCGCCTACAATCCGCTGCTGCCAGTCGGCCTGCGCTGGGTGGATTTGGCTTATAAAAAACAATAAAAAACAAGAAGGCGCAACTGCACGCAGTGTTCGGGACAGCGCAAGCGTCATTGTGTAGAGGCAGTGTTGGCGCGGGGCGCGTTCCGGCCCCAGCCGCTCGTGCGCAGCGCTTGTGCGGGGTCGTCGTGCGTGGCCAGGGGGAACAGATGCAGTCCTTTGGCAAGAAAGGCTTTTTCTACACGCTGGCGGTGAGCAGCAAAGTGCTGGCGGTGGGCTGCGCGTAACTTGGCGTCGCGGGTGTCTAGCCAGCGGGCGTGGCTACCGTCGGAAATGGGGTACACGCCTGGCGGCGGTAATTCGCGCTCTATTTCGTCGTACACCAACCCGGCCAGCACGTCGGCATGACCGCCCAGTTGGCGCGTAAGCTTGGCGCTGGCATCGTCAAATCCGGCAAAATCGCTGAATAGGCAGAGCAACGTGCCTGGGTGGCACAGGCGGCGGGCATGTTCCAGCGCTTCCGCCAGCCCGGCATTGGGCATGGCGCTGGCGGGGCGCGCCATGGCTTGGTTGTGGCCTTCCACTAGGGTATGAATTAAGCGCAATACGCCTTTTTGGCGTGCTTCTGGGCGGATTTCGCGGCGTTGGTGTGTGTCAAACCAGAGGCCGCCCACGCGGTCGCCTTGCCCGGCTGCGGCCCAGGCCAGCAACACTGCGGCTTGAATCGCGGCCACGGCTTTGAACGCGGCGCGCGTACCGAAGTACATGCCAGGACGTAAATCGACCATGACCAGCACTGGCCGTTCGCGTTCTTCTTGAAAAACCTTGGTGTGCGGTTGGCCACTACGCGCGGTCACCCGCCAGTCCATGGCGCGGATGTCATCGCCCGGCAAGTAATGGCGGGTTTCTAGAAATTCCATGCCGCGTCCGCGAAAGCCGGACAAATACCCCCCTGCCATGAGGTTCATCACCCGTTTGCGCGCACGCACGTCAAGTCCAACCGCTTGATGGCGCAATTGCAGCAAGTCATCCACGCGCACCTGTGCGCCCAGCGGATGGGCAAGTGGGCGGGGCAGGGTGTGGGGGGGCACGTGCGCGTTCCTGTTATTTCACTTTGAAATGAATGGGTTTTTCACCATTGAAAACCAATGGCCCTACGCCCCGCCCTGTGCTGTCTATCGGTTGATACCCGGTAAAAATCAGGTATTCGCCGCGCATGAGGCCACCACGGTACACCGGCTGGGTGAAGGTGGCGGGTAAGGTAAATTCACCGGCTGACGGTAACGCGGCTATGGTTTGGTTCCAGGGTTGCCATGCCACGCCGCCGGGCTGGGCCGTTTGTGCATAAAACATCATTTGTGCGGTAAACGGCGGTTGATACCCGGCCACCACCAATCGGCGCGCACGTTGTCCTAGCCATTCGGGCGTTAGGCTTTGCGCGTCTGCGGCGGTAACAATTTCAATTTCCTCATTTTCTTTTAAGTCATAGGGTGCAACCACGGGCTGGCCGGATTTTTTCATCCCGCCGCGAATGCCCATGCCGCGTGTTTCTAGCGAAGTGGGGTTGCCCAGCGCGTCCAGGTGCAGCAGTTGGGTTGCGCCTAATTCAGGCAATAGCCGGGAAAGGTAGACATTTTGGCTGTGTGTGCCGGGATTAGCGTAACTGTCTTCAGTGCTCAGCCGGTTGCCATACACGTCCCACATGCGCAAGCGCAGGGGGTACACGCCAGGGGCTGGCGCTTGCGCGATGATGTCTTGCGCATAAGCGTCGTTGATCACCAGGCCATCTTGTTCGCTGTCCCACCAGAAATTACGTATGCCAGTGAGCGAATGGGATTGGGCTGCGCTCAAGGTTTCATTGGCCCCTGGGTTGAGATGGTCAAAATGGGCATACGGCCCTTGGCGGTTGTTGGCGGGATGCGTGGCAAGATAAAAGGTTTGGTGGCTGTCGCGCCAACGCGATAAGTTGTTAAAATCAATGTGGCCGCGTATGGCAAAAGTATATGCCACGCGCCCAGTTGCGGTAGAACGGCGGTTGCGCGCCTGGAATTCAAACGGCTGGCCCACCGTGGCGAGGAAAGAAACTTGGTAACGACAGCCATTGGGTGTGATGTTGCGGCCCACTTCGTATAAATAGTGGAATTCACCGTTGCCAAAGTGATTCTGCGTGCCAGGCTGGCCGAGGAAGGATTGTGACTTGCTTTCGCATTGTGTATTTTCTTCTACGGCAAATAAGTCCACAATTGCGTGGTGGATAGGCAGCACCCCTGCTGGTACGCGCGCGCTATGCAGCGCGGGCGTAATTTTGAATACCGCATAGCCGCCTTCAGGCAGCCAAATTGATTCGCCTTGCGCCACTACGCCACTTTGAGACATGCCTGCTGCCAATTCTGCATACAACACCAGCGCAGGTGCTTGTTCTGCGTCAGCAACCCCCAAGCCTGTCACGCCGACTTCCTTGGACAAGGGGAGGTCTGCGCCCGTTTGTGAAAAATAACGGATGATTGCGGGGTTAGGGCCAGCGCGTTCTGGGCTGAAGTACAACCCAATTGCTGGCGTGGTGCCCGCCACGTTGCCAATGGTGTAGGTGGAGGCTGTGTCATAATTCCAGCGGTTGGGGAGCACCGTGTCGGTGCGGTAATTTACCTCGCCCGCCAGGCCAAAGCCCTGATTGGCGGAAACCAATAAACTCAGCGCATTGCCAGTCCAATAAATGGAATAAAGTTCTAATCTAGCCGCCCCCATCAAGACGTTGCCACATTCTTGGCAGTGTAGGATGTGAAATTCCGCGCGCGCGCTGGGCCAAGCCAGCGCCATCATCCACAGAGCGACCCAAATCAGTTGTTTTTTCATGCGTTAGCGGCTCCCAACCGCACGCTGCCAACTGGCTAGTAAATTAATGATGACATCGGCCTTGGGCGTTTCGCACACCTGCGGAATGTCGATTTTTAAGCCATATTGTTGGTATTTGATGAATGGGCTTTCTGGAAATTTAATCGGCACATTGGGGTTGCCTGGGCGGAAACCATGTTGTAGCGAGCGCATCTGCGCTGGCTCGGACAGCAGAAAAGTGAGGAAAGTTTCAGCGGCTTGGCGTTGTTCTTTGCTGACCCAGGGCGCATCCAAAATGTAATAAGGGTTGTCGTTCCACAAATTTTGGTATGGGTAAGCAACATGCAAAGTGCCCCAGCGGCCTTCTGCATTTTTCAGATAATCAATCGCTACATTTTCATAGACAAACAGCCCGTCATACGTGGATGGGCCTTTGAGGATCATTTCGCGCATCATGTTGCCCGTGCTGTTGGACAGCCCGCTGATGCCACGTTCAAAACTCTGCAACCAGTTTTGAAAATCGACGTTAACAATATCCGCCGCACTTAAGTCTTTGCATTTATGGCTGAAGTCATATGCCATCATAATCAGCGTAGTCAGCCCGCTGTTGGACTCATTGGGGTGCGTGTGGCCAAACTTAAACAAGCCCCACTCCGGCTTGTTGGCAATCGCCGCCCAGCCGCCTTTCTCGGCCAAGGCGCTATATAACGTATTGAATGATAATTCCTGGTATTTTTGCTGGAACGCCTGGTAGCGTTCGTCCCACATTACCAATACCATGGGGGTGAGTGCCAGCAAGTCTTCCTTGGCAATGGGGTTGCTGCCGCCATGTTGCACTTGCCAGTCTTGCAGAAAAATGTCTTTGTAAATCGAGCTGGCGGGTGACCATACCTGGATGCGCGTGTCGCCTGCAACCACGGCTTTAGCCCCTTCCTGCGATCCCATGGGCAATAAGGTAATGGCGATATTTTTGCCTTCGTTGGTTTTTTTGAATTCGGCGACCGCCCATTCCAGCCATTCGCGTTTTTCCGTGCCATAGGCAATGCCTAATTGCGCGGCTATGCCGCTGCCTGCGGCTGCGCCAGGCGCTTGATTAAGATGATAATCCAGCGGATTGGTGCTGCCTTTCGCTGGCGTGGGCGCTTGGAAAAAAAAGTAGTATGCACCGTAAAAACAGCCTGCCAAAAATATAAAAATGACAATGTTGCCCAGTGTGGTAAGTTTGCTATTTTCAGACATGGTACTCTCCCGTTATTGCTCAGCAGAAATTTTTAGGTAAATCTTCTCGATAGAATCCGGCCCCGCAGCCGACATCTTGCCGCCGCTGACCTCGGCGATGCGCTTGAGCACCGCTTGATTGACATCTTCACCGAACGCAATGGGGAAAAACTTGACCCCATCAGCCTCGGCATTGGCAGGCAGGCAGGTGGCGAACACCTCGTTCTCGGTGGGCCGACCTACCGTGTCGTCGCCGTCGGACAGCAATACCACGCCATACAGCCGGTTTTCATGCGCTGCCAGGTCTTTTTTGCGTTCTTCGGCAAGCATGTCCGCGCTCTGGCAAGCGGCCTCGTACAGCGCGGTATTGCCGCCAGCGAGTAGGGTTTCTACTCGGCTGGACAGGGTTTCCACGATGTCTCCGACCCGCACGGGCGCTTGCAGGGTAGACACTTTACCATTGAAAATCAGCACTCCGACCCGGTCGTCGGGATTCAGTCGCTTGAGGAAATTGACCGTGGCCTGGGTTGCGCTACGGATTTTCACCCCTTCCATACTGCCGGAAACGTCCAGCGTCAGCAGCACAGTGGCCTTGCGCTTGGTCAGCAAGAACACGTCTATCACGGCTGCGCCCAGTTCACCGCTGGGATCAGCCAGTGGCCGCACGGTTTGCGGCGTGACATTAGAATCCGTGCCGTGCGCCAGATCGAGCGGGGCGTGCAGGGCTATCGAGGTATCCAGCGGACGCAACAGTTTGTCAATGGCGAGCGCCTGCTGTTCTTTGCTCAACATGAAATCGCGGAACAGCTTGGCGGCTTCCAGTTGCTCAGGCGTGGCCCAATCAGCCTGGTCTAAAATGCAATACGGATGATCGCCCCAGAACGCGCCTTCGGACGGAAAAATAAACGCCACTGGAAAGCGCAGTTCAGCGCCGCGCTCCAGGTTCAGGCGCACGGTGTCGGACTCGTAAGTCGCCACCGCGTGCAGATAACTCGGCCCCTGGCGCACCATCGCATCCACCAGGTCTTCCGTGACCATGCCGTATTTCGAGGTATTCTGGGCCAGCGCGCGCAACGCCTTTTCCACTGCTGGCGCGTAAACCTCGCGCGGGGTCAAAGTATCGGTCTTGCCCACGATACCGTAGATAAACGACGTCACGGTCAGCAGGCCGGAATTGCCGTATTTGGGATGGGCGTGGCCGAAACGGAAGGTGCCCCATTCCGGGTGGCCGTATTTGGCCCAGCCCTGTGCGTCGGCGGCCAGATCGACCAGGGTTCTCCAGCCTATCGGCTTGTTCGGCCAGCCCAGCGCTTCCGCCATAGGCCGCCACATGGCGATGCCCAGCGGGGTATAAATGCTGGCCTGGCAGGTCTGGCTCGCCAGCGGCTTGTTGTATTGCCGCAGCCAACCTTCGTTGACCTGCGCCACCCACGAAGCCGATCCGGGACTCCACACCACGGGTTTCAGCTTACCCGCCAGAATCGCCTCGGCAGAACCGCCAGAGGAGACTGAACTCACCTTGACCTGAATGCGCTGACCGCTGGCGGTGCGGATGTCAGCGGCCTGGAAATTGGCCGCCACCTGTTCCATCCATTTTTGTTTGGTGCTAGACGAGGCAATGCTCAGTTCCAGCGTACCCAGCGGCAAGGGCGCGATTGCCTCAGTGCCGCTGCTGTCCGCTGGGGTGGATGCGCGGAAAAAATAATAATATGCGCCATAAAAACAAGCAATTAAAAATAAAAGGAGAACCAATTTACCCAGCACAGTGAGTTTAGCTCCTTCAGCCATCTCGCGTATATTCTCCCAATTATTTTTTGTCTAATTTGATTAAAAGAAAGTGGATATTTCCATGAATACTTCACGGATATTCTCCGGCTTACCTGTATAAAACTTCGCTTGGCTGGCATCGGCAAGGCCGCCTAGAATTGCGCGGTTGGCACCTTCGCCATAGCCAATGGTGAACACACGGATGGCATGACCTTCACTTTCAAAGGTGATTTTTTTCTTTAATTGTTCCAAATTGATGGTTTTACTGCCGCTGTCATCGCCGTCGCTCAGAACCACAATGGCAGAAATTTTATCCAATTCTGTAGCAGGAATATTGGCCAAATAATCGTACGCCACACTGGTGGCATCGTACAGCATGGTGCCGCCTGAAGCGAACAAGGCGCTAATTTGCTGGCGCAATGCTTCGCGTTGCTCACCTACTTTAGCCGCCTGCGTGGCCCAGCGCGCTTCGCTGCTAAATGGTAGCAACGAAAACTCATCCGCATCGCCCAACAAATTTAGCAATTGCAACGCGCCCTCGCGAGCATTGGTCATTTTATTATCCGCATTCATGCTGCCAGAAGTGTCCAGCACCAGCACCACATGCGCATGTTTTTTATTCTGATACCACAACGTTTTAACCGCATCCATCACCTCTGGTGCTGGGGTTTCCAACGTGGTTTTTGGCTCCTTGGCATCCACGCCATGCGCTGCGTCCAGTGGCGCGGCCAAGGCAATATTCACGTCCGCAGGGCGGAAACCGTAGGCCATGGCCTTTTCCTGTTGCGGCGTAGCCAGCAGAAAATCTAGGTAAATTTTTGCCGCTTGGCGGTGTTTTTCCGTCACCCATTCGCGTTCAACCACGCCTGCCGGATGATCGCTCCAGAACGTGCCTTCTTTGGGGTATACCGCCACCACCGGAAATTGTAAATTGGTGTTTTTATAAGAATCTATCACCATATTTTCATACAATACTGCCGCGCTCAAATAACCTGGCCCATTTTGAAACATTTTGTCGCCAAAAAAGCCAGTGGAACGGCCATAATGCACCACGGATTGTTCAATGTTGCGCAGGTATTCGGCGGTTTGCGGTTTATTCACATCGTCCAGCGTCAAGCCTGCTGTTTTACCGGTAGCCGCATACACCTCAGCGAACAGTGAAATTAAGCCGCTATTGCTGTAATCCGGGTGGGTGTGGCCGAATTTGAAGCGCCCCCATTGCGGATAATTGTAGGCCGCCCAACCTTGTGGGTTATTCACCAATTGCAAAATTTCCGCCCAGCCCACAGGCTGTTTGCCCCAGCCTAACGCCTCGGCCATGGGCTTCCACATGGCGATTACCACAGGCGACAGCACAAGATTTTCAGTTTTTTCAAGTAAATTTTTGCCCGTTGTAACCTGTGAGCGCGCATTGCCAAGCTTAATAAACGCTTCCGACGCTGGGCTTAACAAATGCGCTTTTAGCCGCCCACTCAACACTTCTTCCACCGATTCGCCAGAACCCATGGCCACAGCTTTAACCTGAACCACCTCATCGCCGATCTTGTTGCGGGCGCGGTTAAATTGGCCGGTTACGTCTTCTAGCCACGCTTGTTTTTCCGAGCCATACGCGAACACTAACTCTAGCGCGGCAGGTGACGGTGCGGCAGGCGCTTGGGCTTGGCTGGCGGGGGCTGAGTTTTCTGGCTCGCCGCACGCGCCCAACATCATAAACAGCGCAGCAACAGCGAAACGGATAAGGTGAGATAGCGACATGGGACGGCTCCTTAGCATTGCGGTGAATATCATTAAAAGTGCATAAGTACTACTATACATCCTAGACGGGTAATGTTGCAAAATTGCAAAGATTGTACAGTATAGTAAAAATATTACCCTAACTTGACACTATAATTTGCTGGAGGTTTTAATCATGACCGACCCAACGCCTGCGCCAAAGGCCGCATTGCCCCCACGTCCCACCCCCGCACCTAATGCTATTCAACCGAAGAAAAAACATAATTTTTTTGATAACCATGTTGGCTTAGTCGTATTTTTAGGCAGCTTACTGGGCAGCCTGCTTGGCGTGGCTGCGGATTTGGGTGGGATTTTATCCACGATAGAGCAAATCCAGGAGTATTTCCATCCCGAAATCCAACTGGTGGGCAGCAACACCATTCTCGGCAAGGGCCTGGGTATGGCCGATGAATGGAAAAAACAAATGGAACAAGAACATGCCGCCAAAATCAACATCCAAGATATTGGCTCATTGCACGGCTTAGATGCGGCCCGCCGTGGCGAGCCAGTAGATGTGTTGGCCAGTTCTGAGCCATTGACCGACGAACAAGTCACTGAACTCGGGCAAAGCGGCGTCGAAATTGAATGCGCTGCGGTGATTGGTTATGATTTAATTATCTTTGTCACGGACATGCACAATAAAGTGCGCGCCCTGTCGTTGGAGGAAATCGCCCGCATCCTGCGCGGCCAAACGCACTCCTGGAGCGAGTTGGACGGAGACAGTCGCCCCATTTACATTCTCGCCCGCCCTGGCAGTGGCACCACCGACATTGTATTTCATGAACTGCTCAAACAATCGGTAGATCAAGGCTTCCCAGTAGGTGCCAAATACATCACCTGTGACACCAACGCCAACTGCCTCAATAAAGCGCTGGCATTGCCAGGCTCATTGTATTGGGTCAGCTCCTCATGGTTACAAACACAGCCGAGTTATTTCCGCGTCAATCATATTCGCACCATAAATGGCACAGAAATCAATCCATTTGCGGATGATATTAACTTGAATGACTATCCGCCAGAATTGGTGCGCCCGCTGTTTATGTACGTACTTAAAGGCCCTGCAAGCACCGACGAGACACAGCTTTTGGCGAAAAAATTCTTAAGCCATGTGCTGGGCTTGCAAGGGCAGGAAACGCTGGAAAAATATCATTTTTACACCTATTTCCGCCATGTGCCTAAATTTTCAGTAAAAATGCCCAAAGGTTTTGAACGCAGTGAAACCGAGCCGCTGAAAATTTGTCGCTAACCTAGCCCTCCACATCGCTTGCCAGACATGTATGGTTGTAAAAATCATATCCAATCGATAGCATCTCATAAAAATATCACGCAGCGTGGATGAGGTGCCACGTTACGTGCGCAGGAAAAACTCATGGGCTTATGCTGTTTGGGTATAGACGCTGAATACCGAGGGTAATATTGTGATATTGAATCAAAATCAGGAAGATGCACCAGTTTCATTGTTGCTGGTGGACGACAAGCCGGATAATTTAGATGTGTTAATCAAATACTTGGAAAACACTGGCTATAGCCTGGCTGTGGCGCTAAATGGCCAAGAAGCCTTGGCGTTGTGCGAAAAAAAAACGCCCGATGTGATTTTGCTCGACGTGATGATGCCTGGCATTGATGGCTTTGAAACCTGCCGTCGGTTGAAACAACAGAGCCAATTCGCGGATATTCCGGTTATTTTTATGACGGCGCTGGCAGACACTGCCAATAAAATCGAAGGTTTTGAAGCGGGCGGCGTAGATTACATTACTAAACCCATTCAGCAGGAAGAAGTGCTGGCGCGGGTAAAAATCCACGCCACCATCCGCCGCCAGCAAAAGGAATTGCTGGCAAAAAATAAAAAAATGGAGGAACTTAACCGTGAGAAAAATGAGTTTCTCGGCATTGCCGCACATGATTTGAAAAACCCCTTGGCTTTAATCTTAGATTTTTCTGCAGAATTGGCGAAATCATCCGCCCTAGAGCCAGAAAAAGTGCAAGAAATGAGTGGTTACATTCATAGTAGCGCGGCAGAAATGCTAGAGTTGATTACCAATTTGCTGGATATTAATCGTCTGGATTCGGGAAAGACCAATATTGTCTTACAAGCCATTAATTTGTTACATCCAATCACTGTAGCGGTAGAAATGCACCGCCAAAAGGCGCAGACCAAGGGACAAACGTTGGAGTGGGCGGTTCCTAGTGAACCACACATTGTGCAGGTGGATGAAAATGCCTTCATGCAAGTGATGAATAATTTGTTGTCCAATGCGGTCAAATATACGCCGTTTGATAAAAATATCGCAGTGCGCTTATACCGCCACGAGCATTATATCCGTGTGGAAATTAAGGACGAAGGCTTAGGCTTGACGCTAGAAGACAAGCAATTGCTGTTTAACAAATTCGCTAAACTGGGCGCACGACCCACAGGCGGCGAGCATTCTTCGGGGTTGGGCTTGTCCATTGTCAAGCGTTTGGTAGAAGGCATGAAGGGCCGGGTGTGGGCGGAAAGCGAGGGCAGAGGGCGCGGCTCATGCTTTTTCGTTGAATTTCCCAGTCAAGCGGTCTCAACATTCAGCAACGAAAATGCGCCAACGCAACTGATTTTACCGCCTGAAAAATTTGTAGTTGCCATCCGTGAATGCGCGGACATTGGCGATATTTTGGGCTTACAACAAACCTTGCATGAAATTCAGGCACAAGGCGAGGTTTATGAAGCCTTTACACGCCAGATACAGCATTTCTTGGAAGGGTTCCGTTTCCGTGAAATTCGCGCGTATTTGGAGGAAATGGCGGGATAAGCCCAGGCAGATCAGGCGGGTTGCCACCAGCAATTCCGCCCGTCTACTTCCATAATGAAATAATGCGAAATAAACAACCAGTGCTATTCCCCAACCCAAACGGCGCAATTTCTTAATAACCAACATCCTATTTTAATTCAATACAGTGCTCACAAAGCAGCAATTCCCGGCACCCTATTTCCATAATACAATAATGGAAAATAACCAACAACGACTACAGCCCAAGCTGACAACAACCACACCCCACCCGAACAGGTATAACCATGCCTAAGAAGCTGTTGGTAAAATCGCCGTCCGGTCGCTGAAGCCCTGTCGAAGCGATGCCATGAAGCTCTGTCGAAGGGTGCCCCGGTAATGGCGATTTTTCGTGCCCTTCGACAGAGCTTCAGGGAACGGAAAATAATTTTACCAACAGCTTCTAAAGCCTTGCCGCCTATCCCAGCGCGCGCGATTAGGTTTTTTAGGTCGGTCAGGATGCGCCGACGGGCAGTTTGGGGAAGGTTTGAAAGGCGAGCGGGAATTGCTGGTGCGTTTGCCTGGACAATTTGACTATGTTGCGCGCCATGTTCATTATATGTTTGAGAGTATCCATTGCAGACTATTTTTTATAAGAAAAAACACGAGGCTCGCTTGAACGCAACTTTAGATGCGCCCCACCGCCCCACTGCGGTGGATTTTCATTTGGAACCGTTTGACAATAAGCGCCTGCTCAATCTTTGCGGCCAATTAAACAATCATTTACGCCAAATAGAACAACGATTTGGCGTGGAAATCAATCACCGGGGCAATCAATTTCAAATCATTGGCCCCGAGTTCTCCGCCTCGCGTGCAGCGGTGGTGTTACGGGAGCTTTATAAAATCACTAAAAATCAATTTATTACGCCAGAGCAAGTGCATCTATTCGCAGAAAGTCAGTATCCGGCACCGGAAGAATTCGCGCAGGAACCGGCCAATGAGGACATTGAAATCCGTACCCGCCGGGGCATGATTAAAGGGCGCAATCCCAACCAAAGCCATTATTTATTGAATATTTTGCGCCATTCCATCAATTTTGGCATCGGCCCAGCAGGCACGGGCAAGACCTATTTGGCAGTGGCATGTGCGGTGGAAGCGTTGGAACGCGAGGAAGTGCGCCGGTTGATTTTGGTGCGCCCGGCAGTGGAGGCTGGCGAAAAATTAGGGTTTTTACCCGGTGATCTGGCGCAAAAAGTAGACCCTTACCTGCGCCCGCTGTACGATGCTTTGTACGAAATGCTCGGCTTTGAGCGCGTGGCCAAGCTGGTGGAGCGCAACATTATTGAAATTGTGCCGCTGGCCTACATGCGCGGGCGCACGCTGAACGAGTCGTTTATCATTCTGGATGAAGCGCAAAACAGCACCATTGACCAGATGAAAATGTTCCTCACCCGCATTGGCTTTGGTTCCACCGCCGTGATCACGGGCGATGTCACGCAAGTGGATTTGCCGCGCGATAAGCGCTCAGGCTTACGCCATGTGATTGAAGTACTGAAAGATATAGAAGGTATCAGCTTTACGTTTTTTACTTCCAAGGATGTGGTGCGCCATCCGATTGTTGCGCTGATTATTGACGCTTACGAGCGTGCTGAACGCGCTGAACAGGGTAAATCGCCATAAAATTTTATGTCCTATACCGAAATCATCGGCTTTGCCGCCGCAACCCTGACCACGTTATCGTTCATCCCCCAGGCGTGGAAAGTGTACCGTACCCGCCACACCGGCGATTTGTCGTTAGGCATGTTCGCGCTGTTTACTTTGGGTGTCTTGCTGTGGTTGGTGTATGGCATTTTATTGCGTTCGCCGCCCATCATCGTGGCGAACTTTATCACCATGCTGCTGGCCGCGTATATTTTGTTCATGAAGCTTAAGAATGGCTAGCGACGCGCTGGTTATGCAGGGTATCCATCAATTGGCCAGCAATGTCGAGGTCAAATTGGGCGTCGAGTTCGCGGATGCAAGTGGGGCTGGTAACATTGATTTCAGTCAGATAATCGCCGATTACATCTAACCCAACGAAAACCAAACCATTTTCGCGTAGCGTTGGGCCAACTTGCGCGCAAATCCAACGGTCGCGTGCGGTGAGCGCCACGCCTTCGCCGCGCCCGCCAGCGGCCAAGTTGCCGCGAATTTCGCCAGCAGCGGGTTTACGCGCCAACGCATAGGGCACCGGTTCGCCGTCAATCATGAGAATGCGTTTGTCGCCGCTGTGTTGAATTTCTGGCACATAGCGTTGCGCCATCACCAGGCGCTGGTTGTGGTGGGTCATGGTTTCCAAAATCACCGACACGTTGGGATCACGCGGGCGCAGGTAAAACACCGACGCGCCGCCCATGCTGTCCAGCGGTTTGAGGATGATTTCGCCCTGCTCAGCGTAAAACGCGCGGAGTTCATCCATACGCGCGCTGACCAGCGTGGGCGGGCAACAGTGCGCAAACCAGGCGGTGTATAGCTTTTCATTGGCATCGCGTAGCGCGCGCGGGTGGTTGACGACCCGCACGCCTTGGCGCTGCGCCAATTCCAGCACATGCGTGGCCATGTAATACGCCTGATCCACAGGAGGGTCTTTGCGCATCAGCACCATGTCCAACTGCGCCAGCGGACGGATTTGCGTCTCACCCAGCGTAAACCAGTTGCTGGCATCGTCGCGCACCGTGAGCGGGCGCATGTGGGCGTGCGCTTGGCCGTCGCGCATCGCCAAATCCGTCAGTTCCATGTACCACAATGGCCAACCGCGTGCTTGTGCGGCCAGCAGCATGGCGAACGTGCTGTCTTTGTGAATTTTAATGCCAGCGATGGGGTCCATCACCACGCCGAGACTGAACGCGGTCATGCGCGCGCCTCCAGCGCGGCGCGGTGCGTGCGCAAGCGGGCGCGCAGCCAATCTAGCCAAGGCGTTAAGTGATCCGTTTGTTTGGCCGACACGCGCAACACGGGCGCGTCATTGGCCAGGCCACGCAACGCGGCCTCAGCGCGTTCCGGCGCAAAGTCATCCAGCATAGGCAGCAAATCCATTTTGCTCAGCACCACCGCGTCTGCGCAGCGGAACATCACCGGATATTTGGCCGGTTTGTCATCGCCTTCCGTCACGGACAACAGCACCACATTGGCGTGCTGGCCCAAATCAAAGCTGGCCGGACACACTAAATTACCCACATTTTCAATGAATACCACATCCAAATCTGCCAGCGCCAATTCGTGCAAAGCATGGTGCAACATGTGGGCGTCAAGGTGGCAAGCGCTGCCGGTGGTGATTTGTACGGCAGGCACGCCCTTGGCACGGATGCGTTCAGCGTCGTTTTCGGTTTCTAAATCCCCTTCAATCACGCCCATGCGCAACTCCGCGTGCAAGGCGTCAATGGTGGCTTCTAGCAACCGGGTTTTGCCGGCGCCGGGCGAGGACATGAGGTTCACTGCCAACACGCGGTGCTGATCAAAGTGCGCACGGTTATGCGCCGCTTCGCGGTCGTTGTCTTGCAATAGGGCAGTGAGTACGTCCACCGCCTCGCGGCCCGCTGGGGTATGGTGGTGGTGCGGAGTGACATTGCAGCCACAGGTATCGCACATAATGGGTTCTCCAATAAACAATTGGTGCGGTTTAGCCAGCGCGTTTTTCCCAAAATACGTTGCCTTTGGGCTTTACGCTCGTCCAGGCGCGGGGCCAGTCGGCGTTGAACTGGCGTAGATCGTGGTCACTGAATTTCATATTGTATACTATGCCTGAAATTTGGCGGGTTGTGCAAATTTGGGTGCAGCAATGCTCCATTAACCGCTTTATATAAAGAAGCATGCAATTTAGAATTGTTGTGTTAAAGACCGGTTGGGCGAGTCAAAAGCACTGAAGCATTTCTTTATACAAAAAAGATCAATGAGAGTGATACTTATCATGCAACGCCGGTGTTTGGAAAAAATTTTAATGCGTTTATCTTGATGTTAATCCTATTACAGTGTTTGATAGGTTGACATGGAAGGTGTAATGGCGGGAAACTGAGACCTGCGCGGCTTGATTGTCTATCTTGCGTTTGAATTGCGGCAGCGCCGCTACCGGCAACGCCGCTATTGCGGCTGCGACCTAAGGGGGTATTCATGAGCATCAAATCCGACCGCTGGATTCGCCGTATGGCACTGGAGCGGGGCATGATTGAACCGTTTCAACCGGATCAAGTGCGTAGCGTTGCGGGTAACCCGGAACACGGGCGTAACCCGGAACACGGGCGTAGCGCTGGGCGGGTGATTTCCTATGGCACGTCAAGTTATGGTTATGACGTGCGGTGTGCGGCTGAGTTCAAAATCTTCACCAATATCAATTCCACCATTGTGGATCCCAAGGATTTTGACGAAAACAGTTTTGTGGACGTGAATTCGCCGGTATGCATTATTCCGCCCAATTCTTTTGCCTTGGCGCGCACAGTAGAATATTTTCGTATTCCGCGCGAGGTGTTGGCCATTTGCGTGGGCAAGTGCCTCACTGGCGACACGCGGGTGGTGGACGCGCTTACGGGAGCGTATTTGCCGCTGGCAGAGGCGGGCCGCGTGCGCCATACCGCCAGTTTGCGTGGCGAACGGTTGGTTACCGCCAAAGTTACGCATCACATTCCCAACGGCGTCCAGCCAGTGTATCAGCTCACCACTGCCAGCGGTTTGAGCATCCGCGCCACGGCGGCGCATCCGTTTCGCACGCGGCAAGGCTGGGCCGCGCTGGCCGCGTTACAGCCGGGCGACCACGTGGCGGTTGCCGGATATGTCCCCGTGCAAGGCAATGGCACGTTGCCGCACCGGCAGGCTAAAACCCTGGCGCAACGCGCGCGCGGCCAGGTGCCGCAAGTCATTTTTACTGCCCGGCAAGAGTTGGTGGCCCATTATTTAAGCGCGTTATTCAGCGAATGCGGCGAAATTTTGTGGGAACCGCGCCAGGCGGCTGACGTATTTACCCTCCGTCCAGCGCTGCATGTGCATTTGCCGGACACGCGCTTGGCCAACGATGTGCGCCATTTGCTGTTGCGCTATGGCATTTTCAGCGTGTGGAACGCAGCCAAGGGGCGGTTGATAGTGCGCAATACCGAGCATTTTTACCGTTTTACGCAGAAAATTGGCTTTTTACCTGGCAGTGCGCAACAATTTGAATTGGATGAAGAAGCAGTGCCCGCTGTATTGGAGGCACGCGCGCACCGTCAGGCGTATTGGCAGGAGTGCCTGGCACATACGCCCCAGGCAGCGCGCATGGGTGCTAAAGTAGCGGGCGCACAGGTTACAGACGCGCCCTGGATGGCCGCTGTGGCGCGCGCGACCGATAGCGATTACCAGGCGTGCGCCACGCCAGCAAGCGTGCTGTGGGATGAAGTGCGTCGGATTGAATATGCTGGGGAAGAGACCGTGTATGACCTAACGCTGCCCACCACGAGTAATTTTTTAGCCAATAACCTGGTGGTACACAACTCCACCTATGCACGTTGCGGTATCATCGTCAATGTAACGCCGCTGGAACCGTGTTGGGAAGGCCATGTGACCTTGGAATTTTCCAATACCACGCCGCTGCCAGCCAAAATTTATGCCAATGAAGGTGTGGCACAATTGCTATTTTTAGGCGCGGACGAACCCTGCGCGGTTTCTTACGCGGACCGACAAGGCAAATATCAGAATCAACAGGGGGTTACTTTACCTAAGGCATAGCACAATGCATAATTATGAATTATAAATTATGAATGATGATGAATTCATAGCGCCACGCTCATTTGCATCTGTCCGCCCTGGACAGCGGCCCCGCCACTGGCGTCATCCTCGCCCGCGCACAAACCGCTGTAACCGCATCCACGCAGCCGCGTCGTAGCGCATCCCACTACCATTCCCGCAGGCCTACCTTCGTTGTAAAATAAGGACGAATCATCAGCAATGCTTACTGCCCACGCCGACAACGGCTATGCCTGGCAGGTGTAAAGGAAAACGAACCCGGTCATCTACACAGGTAGCGCCAACACTCCGAAAAAGAGGCTAGCGCTTTAAGAACCCTGCAAAATTAAGGCTACTCTTGCGTTCAATTGTCCTGCATTAAAAAATATTTTAGGATTATTATGAATTTAGAAAAGGTTGTCTTTGGTTTTTTTCTTGTGCTATCCCTAACGCTCAACTTTGGCTTTGTGCTGGGCGAGATTGACAATCCTGAACACCACCATCTATACGAATTATTTTTTGCAATTGTCATCAATTTGATCGCCACGATCCTGAAATTTGGCGACCGTTCGCACATGGGCGCAGCGCTGCTTTCCACCAGTCTGGTAGCGGATTTACAATTGTTTAGCGCCGCTGTGGTGTGGGGTTTTGCTGTGCATGTGAGCGCGGCGGGCATGACGCCGAGTGTAATGGCGAGCATTGTCTCGCTGGCCGCAGGCGCGGTGGTGGCCAATGTGGTCTCTGTGGTGTTATTAGTTATCGAGACCGCAATGCTGCGGCGTTAACCGCGCATTTCCTGCCATGATTGAACTGCTCTTGCGTTATTTTCAGCCAACCGTTGCCGAGGCAGCGGAGCCGGAATCGATAGCAAACCAACCAACCACCATCATTTTCCTCGTGATGCGGCGCATGCGCGTGCCACTGCTGGTGCTGTTGGCGGTGTTTGTGATTTCGCTGCTCGGTTTTGTACTGATCCCTGGCGTGAATGGCCAGCCACTGAGCTTTTTTCACGCCTTTTACGTGGTGTCCTACACCGCCACTACCATCGGCTTTGGTGAGCTGCCGGATCTCTTTAGCAATGCCCAGCGCATGTGGATGACACTGAGCATTTATCTCAGCGTCATCGGCTGGTTATACGCCATTGGCGTTGTATTGTCTTTAATCCAAGACGAAGCCATGAAACGGGCCATGACGCAAAACCGTTTCTCACGCACCGTGCGCGGCATCCGTGAGCCGTTTTATCTGATTTGCGGGTATGGCGATACGGGCGAGGCACTGGTCAATGCATTAGAAGAACGTTTCATGCGCGCAGTGGTGATTGAACTCCGCCAGAAACGTATAGATGAATTGCTGATGGAAAATTATCCGGTCTATGTGCCGAGGTTATGCGCCGATGCGAGCAAACCTGAATTTTTGCTCGAAGGCGGACTGAAAAGCCGCTATTGCAAAGGCGTGGTGGCCATTACCAATGATAATATAGTAAACCTGCATGTGGCGATTACAACCAAGCTGCTGCACCCAGGAATCAAGACCATCTGCCGGGTAGATTCCGATGAGGTTGCCGCCAACATGGCCTCGTTTGGCACTGACCGCATCATCAATCCATTTAGCATATTCGCCGCACGCCTGCACACCGCCTTGCACTCGCCCGGGCTGTATTTGCTGCGCGAATGGTTAAGCGGGCGGCATGATACCTTGCTGACGGATCCGATCAATCCGCCAGCCAAAGGGCTATGGGTGTTGTGCGGCTACGGACGCTTCGGCAAGGCCGTGTACAAACGTCTGCGCGAGAAAAAAGAAATCGACATTGTGGTGGTGGAAGCCACCCTAGATAAAACCGGCTATCCGCCCGAGCGCTATGTCAATGGCTGGGGCACGGAAGCAAAAACGCTACGCGAAGCTGGCGTGGAAAAAGCGGCAGGCATCGTCATTGGCACGGACAACGACGTGAACAATCTTTCTATTTTCATGACTGCCCGCCAACTCAATCCTAATTTGTTCATCGTGCTGCGCCAAAACCTTACCGCCAACGACGTGATTTTCCAAGCCGCGCACGCCAGCATCGTGATGAAGCCCAGCCATATTATTGCGGATTACATCCGCGTAGCGCTGACCACGCCATTGTTGGTTGATTTCATGACCTTGGCCAAAAAACACAGCAACGCTTGGGCTTGTGAACTTATCAGCCGTCTCAGCGGTGTATTGACCGATTTCGCGCCCGAGGTGTGGGAGATCAAGGTGGATAATGCGCAATCCCCCGCGCTGACTCAGCATTTGGAACAGGGCATAGCCATCACCGTAGGCGATTTGTTACGCGATCCACGTTGCCGTGCGGAGCGGCTCCCCTGCCTGCCGCTGTTGTTGGCGCGCGGCCAGCATAAAATCCTGCAACCAGAAGACAGTGAGCCGTTGCAGCCTGGCGACCGTTTGTTACTGTGCGGCAAAGCACGTAGCGCGTGGTGGATGGGATGGACGCAAAATGACGTTGCTACGTTGGCGTATGTGTTAAGCGGTGCACAACCCGCGCGCAGCTATCTATGGCGTTGGCTGGTAACCGTAACTTCCTGAATCCATATTCAATTCAGCATGTTTCGATCTCGTTCTCAGGATGCTGCCTAGCCCGGATACTTCTCAAACTATTGCCGATGTTTCTCCCCTGAATAAGGATAAGCGTATTTTTTACAATGGAGATTTCATGATGTCACGTTTTTTATCCTGAGCGTGCAAAAAAATAATAGCCGTTTTTTAAGTTTACCTAAAAGGACAATATGCCATGACGCACGAATTTGTATCTGCCGCCTCCCTGGTGGCTACCGCACGCCAGCACCACAACGCAGGGCAACAGGAAGAAGCTGAAAAACTGTACCGCAACGCCTTAGAAATTGAGCCGTCTAACGCGCCAGCGCTACATGGTCTGGGCGTGATCAGCGCGCAACGCAACGATTTAATTATGGCCACGTACTTATTGCAGCAAGCCATTGCTGCACAACCGGAATATGTGGATGCCATCATTGATTTAGCCAATGTCCACCAACTGACCGGGGAGGTAGACCAAGCCATTGCCTGCTATCGCCAAGCGCTGGACTTACAAGAGGGCAATGTCAACGCCTACTGTAATTTGGCCACCTTGTACCAACGCATCGGCCAGGCGGAGGATGCGATTGAATGGTATTTGCTGGCATTGCAGTATGCGCCCGAGCACGCCGCCTCGCACAATGGCCTGGGGCTGGCGCAAATGGACAAAGGCTTGCTGGAAGAAGCGGAAAAATCGTTTGGCCGTGCCATTGCCGCTGACCCCAACTATGTGCCAGCGTGGATCAACATTGGTGGTTTACTGCGTCGCCGCCATGCCTACACTGAGGCGCTGGACTACTATCAACGCGCGCTGGCCCAGGCACCGCAAGTGGTCACGCTGGTGCAAAGTCTGGCTGCCACCCTGCTGGATTGTGGGCGTTCATTGCAAGCGCTGCAATTTTTACAAGCGCAGGGCCAAAACATGCCACACGAATTGGCGTTGCATTCCAGTTTTCTCATGGCTCTGCACTACACTCCACACGCAGGCGACGAACAGTTGTTTCTCGGCCATGGTGACTACGCCCATGCTGTGGGCAAGCCGTTGTTGTCAAAAACGTTTGCCAATCGTTGCGAC
This sequence comes from Dichelobacter nodosus, assembly GCA_020720085.1. Lineage (GTDB taxonomy): Bacteria > Pseudomonadota > Gammaproteobacteria > Beggiatoales > Beggiatoaceae > DYPE01. The sequence goes on from DYPE01000022.1 coordinate 25,465, forward strand.
CCGCAGCGTAAGCTGCGCATCGGCTATGTTTCTGCGGATTTTTACGGTCATGCTGTGGCTTCGTTCATTGTGCCGATCATTGAACATCATAACCGCGACGCATTTGAAATTTTTTGTATTTACAATAATTCTCCCCGCGACGCGATTAACGAGCATTTGCGTAGTCAAGCGGATTATTGGCTGGATTGTTATGGCGTGGACGACCGTACCGTATTGAAATTATTGCAAGAATACGAAGTGGATATTTTAGTGGACTTGGCAGGCCATTCAGGCAACAACCGCTTGGCGTTATTCGCCAGCCAAGCCGCGCCAGTGCAGGTGACCTATTTGGGGTATCCCGATACCACCGGCTTGCCGCACATGCATTACCGTCTGACCGACGCAGAAGCCAACCCGCCGGGCAGCGAAGCCTTCAGCAGCGAAACGCTATGGCGGCTGCCGCACAGCTATTTCTGCTTCCGTCCGTTGTACCAAGGCGAAATACCCATGCCTGCACCACGCCAAGGCATTTGGTTTGGCTCATTCAACGCGCTGGCCAAGCTCGACGACAGCATTTTGACGGTATGGGCGGGATTGTTGCGCCGTTTACCCGAGGCCCGGTTGTTGATTAAGGATCGCGGCTTTTCTGACCCGCAGGTCTGCGCGTGGATGCGCAATCGCTGCCAAGCCTTGGGCATCGCTCCAGATCGCCTGGCATTGCGCGGTTATGTAGAAGATCAAGCGGAACATTTTGCCGCGTATCAGGAAGTGGACGTGGCGCTGGACGCATTCCCCTACAACGGGGCCACCACCACCTGCGAAACCCTGTGGATGGGCACACCGCTGGTTACCCTAGCCGGGTCTCGCCATGCCTCGCGCATGAGTGCTAGCATTCTGGCCGAAATGGGCTTGCGTGAGTGGATTGCCGAAGACGCCGAGGGCTACATCCAACGCGCCCTGGCGCTTGCCACAGATGCAGCGCAATTGCAGAGCTGGCGCACGAACCTGCGCCCGCGCATGGAGCAATCTTGGCTACGCCGCGAAGCAGAATTTACCCGCAGCTTAGAACACGCATACCGCGCAATGTGGCAAGCTTGGTGCACGGCAAAGCAAAATTAAAACGGGTGCCAAGCTACGACACTCAAAACGTAAACGGGCGGGGATAAACCGCCGCACTTAAATGGGCGGGGATAAACCGCCGCCCCTACAATAACAATGCGCGACATTCGGCAATCACCGCATCGCCCATGTCCTGGGTGGAAACAGGTGGATGACCGTGTGGCGCGATGTCGGCGGTGCGTATGCCTTTTTGCAACGCTGCACGCACGGCTTTTTCGACAATATCCGCTAGACCGCCTTGGTTAAAGGTATAACGCAACATCATGGCCACAGACAAAATGGTGGCCAGCGGATTGGCCTTATTCAAGCCAGCGATGTCTGGCGCGGAGCCGTGAATGGGTTCGTACATGCCCTTATTCTTGGCGTCCAACGACGCCGAGGGCAACATGCCAATGGAGCCGCTGAGCATGGAGGCCAGATCAGACAGAATATCGCCGAACATATTACTGGTTACAATGACATCAAATTGCTTGGGCCAGCGCACCAATTGCATGGCAGCGTTGTCCACGTAGAGGTGGGTAAGTGCTACGTCAGGATAGTTCTGCGCTTCTTCATTGACCACAGTGCGCCACAGTTGCGAAGATTCCAACACATTGGCCTTATCCACCGAGCATAATTGGTTATTGCGTTTTTGTGCTGAGGTGAAAGCCACCTTGGCGATGCGGCGGATTTCGTGTTCGCTGTACACTTCGGTGTTAAAGCCTTGGCGCTCACCATTGGGCAGAACCCGGCTGCCGCGCGGTTGGCCGAAGTAAATGCCGCCAATCAATTCGCGCACAATGAGAATGTCCAGGCCAGCGACCAACTCCGGTTTGAGCGGCGAGCTTTCCGCCAGTTCGGGATAGAGCATGGCAGGCCGCAGATTGGCGAATAATTTTAGTTCGGCGCGCAGTTGCAGCAAGCCTTTTTCTGGGCGGAGGGGGGTGTCCAGTTCGTCCCACTTTGGGCCGCCCACCGCGCCCAGCAGCACGGCATCGGCTTGTTTGGCCAACGCCAGCGCTTCATCTGCCAGCGGTTTGCCATAGGCGTCAATGCTCGCGCCCCCCACCAGGCCCTCCTGCAATTCGATAGGCCAGCCGTGCGCTTGCAGCAGGCGTAGGAGTTTAACCGCTTCCGCGATGATTTCCGGGCCAATGCCGTCTCCCGGAAAAATAGCAAGTGTATGTTTCATATGGCTCCCATAGACGGTTGGTTGGTTGACCGGGCAGAGTTTCCAGACAATTGGAAAAATCCGATAAGATGTTGCAAGCGTGCTGCTTGCTCGCCGATTTCTGCCGCCGTGGCGGCTACTTCCTCGGCAGCGGAGGCATTTTGCTGGGACACTTGATCTAATTGTCGAATGGCATGATTCACTTGTGCCACGCCCGCGCCTTGTTCTTCCGAGGCTTGCGCAATTTTTTTAACCAGGTGCGAGGTGTGCTGAATATCCGGCACCACCTTGCTGATCAGTTGCCCAGCTTGTTCGGCCACTGCCAGGTTGTTAGCCGCCAGCGCGCTGATGTCTTTGGCGGCGGTGCGGCTATTTTCCGCCAATTTTTGCACTTCCTGCGCCACCACTGCGAAACTGCGACCATATTCGCCCGCGCGTGCGGCTTCAATGGCAGCATTCAACGCCAGTAGATTGGTTTTATATGCGATTTCTTCAATAATGCCAATCCGTTGGGTAATTTGTCGAATGGCTTCCACTGCATTTTCCACCGCCTGCCCGCCGTCCGCCGCTTGTTGCGAGGATTGGCGTGCCAAATGATCGGTATCGCGCGCGCTCTCTGCATTGCCGCGAATGGAAATGGCCATTTCCTCTAGCGAGGCCGTGGTTTGCTCCACGCTGGCGGCCTGCTCAGATGCGCCCTGGCTGAGCACTTGCGAAGTGCTGCTCAGGTGGGCGGCAGCGGTAGCCAGGGCGTTTGAATTTTCGCTAATTTCCGTCAAAATATTCACCCAACTGGTTCTCATGCGTTCCTGACCGCGCAGCAATTGGCCAATTTCATCATGGCGGCCATCCGCTGTGGAAGTCGATAAATCACCGTTCCCCAACCGTTCTATTGCGGCCACCGCGCTGTTAAGCGGACGCAAGATTGTCAGCCCGAGAACCAGCATAAATACCAAGATTGCGCCCGTGGCAATTATGGTTGAGCTTGCAATGGTGGCAATGCTGTTGTCGCGCGAAGCCACCGCTTCTTGGCGCAAGGCTTCCAATTGGCTGGCGTGCTGGTTGGCCAAGCCGCGCAACGCATCTAGCATGGCGCGGAATACCTGGTTGGCTTGTTGTAAAATCAACTGCATCGCATCGCCTTTGGTGTAATCCTTGCTGGATTCGATAATTTTTACGCCCAGCGGGCTGAAGGCTTGCCAATGGGTTTGTAAGGCGGAAACCTGTTGTTGGTATGCCTCGTTGTACGCTGCATTTTTTTGTATATTTTTTAATTGGCCATCGATCTTTTGTGAAATTTCTTCCACCTCTTTTTCTAATTCCGCCATTTTGTCCCATTCCGCAATGCCGACATGCACAATCAGCCGTTCCCAAATTTCCCAGGCATTTTGCTCGATTTCGTTGAGCCGTTGAATGGGAATGACTTGGGTGTCCATCATGGCAGAGGACACTTGCGCGGTGTGGTTGGTGTAAAAATATCCCACCCAACCCAGAAACATGAAAGCCATGGCAGTAACCACGCCATTCATGATGAGTTTGTCACGGATGCGCATGGCGCTTACTCCTGCTTGGGGGAAGAGGATTGCATAAAAGTGCGGTAAAATTCTGGCGCAACAAAGGGGGCTACCGCCATGGCGGGCAACAGGCCAGCCGTATTGGCCATGTCTGCTATCGCTTGTATATCCACCGCGTTTGGGTTTAAATCAGAAAATGAAATGCGATCCGCTGGATGTTGCAATCCGGCTTGCACGCTTTCTGCGTTATGATTGAAATACGTCTTGGTGGTTATGGCCGCCACTTCGCGCGATTGATTGGCAAGCTTGTCCTCGTCAATAAAGCGTCCGGCTCGGATCAGGCTATCCACCCATTCTTGCAACGCCAGCGGAAATTGGTGGATTAATTCAGCCTTGACCACCACAATGCAATCTACATGGTTCTCCAAAATTTCCCGCGACAGCACCAGCAATTCGCCCAATCCGGATTTTTGTGCGGCCACACCGAATGGCTCGGCCACGATAAACGCATCAATACGCTGGTGTTTCATGGCCAGCAACATGTGTGGCGGGGCGATGATTTTGGTGGTGACATCTTTGAGCGTAAGCCCCGCTGTGCGCAAATACTTGTCGAGCAGAGCGGTGTGTGTGGCGTTGCGGGCAGGAATGGCGATGGCTTTGCCGCGCAAGTCGGCTGCCGAATGAATGTCCGCGCCAGTTCTTACGGTAATGGCCGCGCCATCGCGGTGCGCCAGTAAAATCGCGCGGATATTTTGGCCATTGCGAAATAAATCCATGGCCAATGGCGAGAGGATGAACGCCGCGTTAATGACACCCGCTTTGAGCGCTCCCTGCATTTCATCCCAAGATTTGAACAGCTTGGGCGTTACCGTAATGTGCTGAAAGCCGCCGCTGTCGCGGGCGTGGGACACCAGTAATGGCAAGTGATCTAAAATGGGCAAATACCCTGCATTTAACTCCAGCCGGTTGAGCGGCGCAATCACGGTGGCAGGCGGATGCTCCTGTGCAGGTAAGGCCGCGCCCGCCAGCCCGCCCACTAGCACGGCCAGGGCGCGTAAGCCAGCACGCAACGTATAGCAACATTTTGTTTCCATTACACACCCATGTTTGGAAGCCAAAGCTTTGTCACGAAAACTTTATTCTAACATATGAGAAAGCAATCCATCTGCCAATTTTGGTTCAAACCAAGTGGATTTGGGCGGCATGACCTGGCCGCTGTCTGCTACCGCCATCAGTTCAGCCAGTGAAGTGGGATACATGGCGAACGCCACTGCCATTTCGCCACTGTTTACTCGCCGTTCCAACTCGCGCAAGCCGCGAATGCCGCCCACGAAATCAATGCGCTTATCACGGCGCAAATCGGTTATACCCAGAAGCGGCGTTAAAATATGTTGCGTCAGCAGGCTGACATCCAGTGCGGCCACCGGATCGTGGGCAGGCGTGCAATGCGGCAAAATCGTCAGCGTATACCACTGGCCCGCCAGATACATGGCGATTTCCCCCTGTTGCGCGGGTTTTGCTGCCAAATTACGCGGTTCTACTGTAAAACAGCTTGTCAGCCGCGCCAGCAGTTGCTCGGGCGTCAGGCCGTTGAGGTCTTTTACCACGCGGTTATAATCCATAATTTGCATTTGGCAATCCGGGAAAGTGACTGCCAGAAAATAATTGTACGGTTCCGCGCCGGTGTGATTGGGATTGGCCGCCTGATAGGCCGCTGCCACACGCGCAGCGGCGGCGGAACGGTGATGGCCGTCCGCGATGTACAGCGCGGGCATGGCGGCAAAAATTTGCGTAATGGTAGCAATATCGTCCGGGCTATCGATTACGCGCAAACTGTGCGACACATTGTCACTGCCCAACACGGTAAACAGCGCGGGCTGGCGCAAGTAGGGCGCGAAAATTTGATTCAACCCAGCATGGTCAGGATGCGCCAGCAACACTGGCCCGGTTTGCGCGCGCAAGGTTTGGATTTGGCGCACCCGGTCATCTTCTTTATCAGGCCGCGTAAATTCATGCTTGCGAATGCGGTTGGCATTGTATTCCGCCACCGAAGCCGCCACTGCCAAGCCGGTTTGCTCATGCAACGGCAGTATTCCCGCCTGGCCCATGGTCAGCGTGTACAGGTAATAGCAAGGCTGTGCGTCCTGGCGTAAAACACCCTGCGCCAGCATGGCGTTAAAACTTTCCAAGCCTTGTTGATACACCTGGGGTGCATAGGGGTCTACATTTTCGGCCAAATCGATTTCCGGGCGCGAAATGTGTAAAAAACTATACGGCTTGCCTGCCGCCAAGTGGCGGGCTTCTGCGGTGTTCACCACATCATAAGGCGGCGCAGCGACGGCTTGCGTGTATTCTGGCGTAGGGCGTAGCGCGGGGAAGGGCCGAATGAATGACATGCCAATTCCTTGTTCATTGGTTATACTAAAAGAAGGAGTCGCACCCAAAAGTCTAATGCAAATCGATTTTGCGCGACATAGTGGACAGCGTCAATATTATACAAAAGTTTTCTAGGAACGTTGTGAACGTATGCGCATTCAAGTAGGCA
>DYPE01000023.1 GCA_020720085.1 Dichelobacter nodosus
TATTTTGTTAAAAAACCTAATTTTAGCATTTATCACTACCCGCGTAGGACTACCCTCACGGTAATTTTAAGGGCTTGCACGCCTTGCAGCAACAGATGATTGCTCGCCTTCAGGAGGCCGGTGCGCATGTCGGCGCGGGCAACTTGAACGTCACCGTTGCCGCAGCGCATTTGTATCAGCGCAATATGGCGCAAGCAATGGCATTATGATGGCGGATACTAGACAATCTGCGTAGATTGGGTTAGGCGCATTTTTTTCGCGCCGTAACCCAACATTCCGTGCTACCGTGACATCTGCGCGATTCTGATGAGTGCCAATAGCGCCTCATTTACCGCTTCTTCGGTAGGAAACGCTTTGGCGACTTCGGGTTTAAGCCGGACAATATTGTGGGATGCAATATAGTCGGCGTAATATTTGCCGCGCACACCCGTACCTAAATCTTCTCGTTGGTAGGAATCTCGCATGTCGTCGTTTTCTTTAACCTTCTTCATAGATTTTTCTTTCCTGCCTATCCATCGGGCGTGCGCTGATGATGCGCACGGAATCGTGGGTTTCCGTATGGGAAACAATCACCAATTGACCGTTCTTGGTGACACCGAATGTCAATAAACGCTGTTCATGGATGGAGTGATCGGGATCGTTGAACGTCAAGGCAAGCGGATCGCCGAAAACCGAGGCGGCTTCTTGAAAAGAAATGCCGTGTTTTTGCAGATTGATGTTGGCTTTTCCCTGATCCCAGTCATATTCCATGAATTTAATCCTGTCACTGTCTGGAGCCAAACAAAGTTGGAGAGCGGACAACGACCTGTCCGCCAACTATTTAACCACTGCCTATCATGATTATCAACACCCGTTCATCTGTATCGGGCATTGGAAGCCTGACAGGTTTAGCCAGCCGAATACTTAGCTTCCAAAAACTCTGCGGGCAACAACACATATTGCCCGGAATAGCTGCGCTGAATCCGCCAAGGCTGCCCGACCAGCTTTTTGTCCAGTTTATAAATCGCTTTGGAAATGTGCTTTCCGGTTTGTTCATTCCACTCTTTTCCCAGTACACCGGCAATGATGCGGGCATCAGTCAATTGCGGCGAATAGTCCCACAGGCACCCCCATATCAAGCGCTGTTGTTCTGATAGGCCGGGTGGAATCGGCGGCTGGTTTTTGGGGTACATAAACATTTCCCAGGCCGTGCCAGCGAGTTTAATCGAATACGGTGCATTATCACTTTCCAGCGACCAATTCCCAACCCCTTGCTTATCACTGATTCTGAGCTGGAATTTTTCCAATTGCTGGTTGATTTGAACTCTCAGGTGGTAAATTCGATCACTGAGCAACTCCTGCTCTTCCTCACTTATCCGGTTGTGAGGATACCATCTTTGGCATTCACAATCGATCCACTCTAATTCCAGAAATAACTGTTTAATTTGTTCAGCTAATAAACCGGTGTTTCCGGCTATCGCCAACACCGCCAATAAATAGGTATGCTGCGGTTTAAGCCGCAATGCCCGATACGGCTCATGGTCGGGATAAAATAAATAACAAGCCAAGTCCAAAATAAATATTTTCGTTGTTTTGATTTCAGCGTGGCGAAAACACGCCTGAGCATTACCCAACAACGCCTGGCGCGAGAATGACCAAGGCGCAGGCAAGATGAGCGGAGATAAATCTAAGGTGGTTAAAACTGTTTCCAATTGCTGCTGAATAGGGTGTTGGCGGCTGAAAATCGCGGTGAATTCTTGTTGTACCTCTTTATCCAAACGATTGTTCAACAAACTATCCCGAATCGTTTTCCACGCGCCGGATTCGCTGATTTCAAACAAACGCTGGCTTGGCAGCGCAAGCAATGTCTCCAAAGGCAGATTTATGTTTATCGCGCATTGCTGGATATTTTTAACGTCTTGCACTGCGAAAGGCAGCGGCTCGAACAAGCCGTTGCTTAAATACGCCCGCGATGCGCCGGGGTAAATATGGGCTTGATTAAATTCCGCACCAACGCGCAAAAATTCCATTTGCATCAACGCCGTTAGTTCCGCCCAATGCCGAGGTTGCAACTGGCTGCGTAATTTCCCCAGCTTTGCCAATATCAATTCCTTATCAAACTGATGATGCGCTTGTGCGGTCTGCACCCAATCCAGAAAAGGATAAAGCGGTTTGAATTGCGCGTGCTTAAATGCCATCAAATACGCATCAATTCGCTGCCACACCCGTTGCGATTGCAGTGCTCCACGGCGTTGGATTTTCCATTCAGTCGGCGTAATTCGCTGCCATCGGTCTCGGATGATATTTAACTCATCACGCTGACAGCACGGCGCGTGGGCAAAAAAATCCGTGATCTGCTGTATTTTCTGCGCAACATAGGCAGCGGGGGCACCGTCATGTTCATTCGCGCTGGTCCATAAACGCCCGCTCACCACAAAAGGCGCAAGTTGCTCAAAAGCCGCCAGGGTCAACGGGTGATCCCACAGGTTACGGCGGTGCAGCACTACGCTATCGTAAAACAGGCAGGCAAATTTTAAATCGCGGACTAGACGTGCCAGGTCGGTGGGGTTGTGAGTGATGGAGCCGCTGTACGATTCCAGTTCACTATAAAGGCATACGGACGGGGGCATGAGTTTGGCGAACACCGCTCAGATGCAAGAGACAGGATTTTCATTCACCATGCGAACCAATGGATAGGGCTGTTGGTGAACAGCAGTCATATGACAGTAAAAATGGCCCATCGTATCATGCGACAAACTTGAGAATTAATAAAACAGTTTTCGTTCCTACGTGTCCACTCATTTTTATATACACGTGTCAGTGAAATTATTAACCAACTAATTGTACTTGGTATTTGTGAATATTTGATTAAAAGTATATCTGTTTTAAATCGATGTATTACAGAAACCGTTTCTTCCCCCAGCAAACCATCAACAGGTGGCATGGCAAGATGAACTTTGTCGACTGATTTGCCATGTAATCTGTTGGTGGTTCGTTGAGTGATGCCTGCGCACGTGTAGAAGGCGCGGAGTCACGGGAAAACTCGTTGAGATTTTCAAAAATATTGAAATAAAATGAATTGGTTATGTAATGATTGCTGTCTGTATCAATTTGTCCCCACCAAGCATGACACGCTGTTGGTTCAAAATATGTTTGTGGATGTTTAAGATTACCGATATACTATGGTAAAGTAGGTTGATTGATTTTTGAGTAAAATAAAATAAACTGTCATATTATAGTGTGCAAGTCATTAAATTGCGTAGAAATTTAGATGTATTACATTCAGTCACAAGCCATTATCATGGAGGGAATAACATGATAACCATGAAGAAGTTAGCAACAAGTATCGCTGTCGCATTAGGCACACACGCTGCCTATGCGGGAGCAATCACCCCAATGGTAGTCAATACAGGCGAATCTATCGAATACCATGTGGCGGTGTATGTAAGTGATCCAAAATACATTTTTCTTACGCCGCTGGTACAAGGCGGCGTGCCAAATTTGAAAGAAGGCGGCACGCAACTGATCAGCGAGTCGCCGTGCGCACAGGACATGACCGCACCGCCAGAAGTGCAGGCGTTACAAGGCGATTTGGGCATACTGGCCATCTGGCGTGACCTTGCTACGGGAAAAACTTGTTACTCCCGGTTTACCAAAGAAAAGGTGGCTTTTCAGGAAGCAAGTTTCACCGACTGGGGTGGCGGCGACTTGTCGTTAAAAACCCTGCCGCCCAAAGATTTGAACGGTGATAAACGCGATGATTTGGTGTTATTGAAAGAAGTTCAAAATGAAAATGGCACCAAAACGCTCTCCTACAAAGTCACGCTTGGCCAAGACAATGGCGCATTCGATTTTGCTGGGCCATTGCATGTATTGGCCGACCAGGTCGAATCTGCCCATGTAACCCTTGCCGATGCAGGCGCTGACGGTCAGGCGGACATCGTGTTCCACTCTTTTTCCAATTCCGGGTCAAAATCTACTAAAGTATATGAATTATCTGGAAAAGGGGATGGCACATTTACCGCGTTGGCGGGCAAAAAGCTGTTGTTTGAATCCACCGACTGGCAAGGCAGTGGCGCACCGTTGGTTGCGGACTTCAACAACGACAAGCTGCCCGACATTTTCCTGCCGCCTGATCATCAAGTGTGGGACAAGGGCCAGGGCTATCTTGCCTTGGGCACAGCCAAAGGCACATTCGCAGCGCCCAAGGAATCCGTCGACTTTGATCCTTCCGAAACGCCTTCAACCCCACCGCTCTCGGTCGAAGCCAGCAGCTACGACGTAAACCGTGATGGCTATCAAGACCTGGTGGTCAAGCGCAAGTTGTGGGAAAACTACAACTTTATGGACGTATACTTCGGTAAGGGCGACGGTACGTTCAATCCTCAAGGTAAAAACTTGTTCAAAGCGCCCAGCGGCAGCAACTTCCCCAGCCTGACCTTCCTGGATGCCACTAAGATTTATCCGGCCCCGCCTTCGGTGCCGGACACCAGCCTCGCGGACTGTGCCGGTGCCGAACATGCAGTATTTAATGTCGACACCCAAACCATGCACATTCCCAATGTGCAGGCACAGGTATTCACGGATCCTAATGGTAAATTGACCGGACAGATTGCGGAGCTGTGGGCAGATATGAAATTGCTCACGGGAGTCGAAGACTTCGAGTTTAGTAATGCCGGCCCGTTCACCATCGCGGAAAAGCTAGCGCCTGAAGGCTATAACAATTGTTATGCGCGTTACATTTATATAGACGAAGCCAATGGTTGGTCAAGTGACGCGGGCTATGTAAGCATTCCATTTTTGGACGTCCCAACCAAAATTATGGTGCCAGGCGGCAGGTTCGTGATTGGCCCTACCAACGTTTATTCTGTTCTGTTACGTCGGCTGGCTAAAGCGCCTACGATTTTTCACCTGGTGCAGTACAAACATTTGGATACCATTTATCAACAACAAGGAGTAAGCAAATGAGAGTAAACACTTTTACGCCTAAAAAAATGGCTGTTGCACTATTGCTGGCGTGTGGCTTATCTGCGCAAGCTTGGGCGGATCCGCAAACTAAGCCCAATGACCAAATTCCGTGCAAAGATGAGCGCGCGAACTATGATACTACGACGGGCATGTTGACCATCCCCTTTGTGAACGGACAGATAATTACCGATCCAGATGGAAAACTGACCGGACAAATCGGGATATTTAGCGCGAATTTTAAGCAAATGGTCGGTGTGGACGAATTTCAACTGCTTCCCGATTCATTCAAATACCTAAACGTCGCGCCTAAAATGGGGCCGGATGGCTTGCACCCTTGCTACGCAACGTACCGTTATGTGGACGTAGACAATGGTCGTGTAATCGACAAATCGGGCGGCATTTTGGAAGTTCCGTACTTGCAAGTACCTACCAAGGTGTTAGCCCCTGGCGCGGGCTATCTTTCCGGGCCGATCAATGTGTACTCTGTCACCTTTAGGCATTTAGCCAAAGACAAGCAGGTTTTGCAGTTAATCAAATATGATCATCTCTTCACCATCCAAAATTAAACCAGTATACCCAAATCAGGAGACATCGCAATGAACAGAAAAAATGTACTGCAACTCGCCATCCATGCCGCAGTATTAGGTCTGGCGCTTCATGCTAACCCAGCATTGGCTTTGGATAAATATGATACTCCCAGAATTACCGCACCTAGCGCGGGCAGCATGGTTGATTATACTCAACCCTTAGAAGTTAAACTTACACCGGTAGCTGGTGTTAATACCTACCGCATCGTGTTAAATGACGGTAACATGTCTGGTTTCATTGATGAACTAGACAAGAGCTATTGCGAAAACAACCCCAAAACCTGCCAAACCGTCAAGGTCTCTGGCTCGCTAGATGCACCTTTGTCGACGTCTGCCTATACTTACCCTTTGTCAGGCAAAGACGGCTTTGTGGAAAGTGGCCCATCTTCTTTTACCTTACTGCCGGGCAGGGATTATTGCCTTACTGCCCGCGTGGCCAACATGAAAAACTCTACCATCACCATCAAAGATTATAGTAACTTTTCCACGCAAGTTTGTTTTAGTACGACCAAGGAAGTTGTAACGCTACCTAAAGATAATACATCTGTTGAGACACCCAAGGGCAATGAGCCGCCGAAAGACGCCACGACATCTCCTCCTGTCGAGCAGTCTAAGGGCACCACAACGCCTCCTGTCGACCAGTCTAAGGACACCACGACGCCTCCTGTCGACCAGTCTAAGGACACCACGACGCCTCCTGTCGACCAGTCTAAGGGCACCACGACGCCTCCTGTCGACCAGTCTAAGGGCACCACGACGCCTCCGGCTATTGGAACGGTATTGGTGAAGCAGGTAGAGCTGGCCAATGCTCTTTGTACCATTCCGATTAAAGAGTTCCCACCGGGAACGGAACCGTGCGGCTGCTTCCATGCCGTGCTTGATCCGACCAACATGACTGCCAGCGTGCCCGCCCTTGACGCGCAAACGATAGATGACATTGTGGGCGAAACCGGCATGGTTGCTATCTTAAAAGCCTCATTGCAAATGCTTCCCGGCACCATGGATTGGCAACCGCTCAGCGCGCAAGTGATTGGTATATCTGCCAAAGATCAGTTCGATCAATGTCATGCCAACTACATGTTTGTTGATCCAAAAACGCATTTGCGCTATGGACCTACCTTGCACCTGCCCTACATTACCGTGCCGGTATACACCGTTTTACCCACAGGGCAGAAAATCATCGCTTCGGCCAGTGTGTATGACGTAACGCTGAAATTGGAAGTTAAGGAAGAGCACCAGAATGTATTCAGAATCTCTGACTACAAGTATCTGTACAGCAAAACCTATGTTAATCCTATTGTAGTTACTCAATAGGCGATGTAGGTTGTTTCTCCCCCGCCCATTGGGCGGGGGGATACTGTTGGATAATTACTTTATTTGGGCAGGAATTTATTTATGAATATAGTTAATTACATTGCCAAAGTTTTATTAATATTGTTATCTACATTGCCACTATTATCATGGGCAAATACACTGATATTTCCATTTGCACGTGATAATGTATGGCAGGTTTGTCAAGGATATAATACGTCTAATATTTCACACATCGAAAAACTGATATACTCATTGGATTTTGCTTATGGAACAGGGAATTTAGGTAGCACAGGATGTTTTGGTAATCCTAATGGATCAGAAAATAAATCTATTTTAGCTCCTGGATCTGGAACAATCTCATGGAACGGCTCTACTAATCCAGATATAACTTGCCTAAAATTAGATTCTTCAATATCTAATGGATATGGCGCGAATGTTAACTCTATAATGTTAGGTCATATAAAAAGTAATTCCCAAAGAGTTGGGGCTGGAAAACATGTTAATCAAGGGGAAATTATAGGGATTACTTGCAGTTCAACAGGTTGCACCACTGTGGGAGGATACTCTCATATCCATATGGGAATATATACAAGCAGTGATTGCAGTGGAACAACGGTACCTTTAGGAAAAGTATTTGGTGCAGGATTTGATTTCCCTAACAATGGGAATGTGCGTCAATGGCATGGAACTCAAATTTCTGTTTCCACATCACCCCCACCAGGAACACAACTACACCACTTTGACGGCGCAGGTTCGCTGATTGCGCCCAGCCAGTCCTGCTGGGGCTGCAACAAGGATGAAGCCAAAATGCACGCGCATCCGCAACGCTTGTCCACCGTAGCCTTCCAATGGCTAAAAACCGCGCAATGTGACCATATTGACATTGAAACCACGCCGAGCCTGGGCAATGTGATTATCAAAACCAAGACCTGGGATAGCCATTTAACCCAAAGCGCGTATAAACTCAGCTTGCCTGGTAGCGTACCTGCCAGCGGTATGTGGAACACCACCTCCGTTGCGAGCACTGCGCCTATTTCTAGCGCAGTGAGCGTGATTGCGCGCTGCAAAACCGCCAGCGATGCGTCCAAGGGCAGCCGCACGACCCTGGCCAATGACTTGGTGGCATTGGATTCCAATTACTATTGGACGGGCAACGGTTCGTTGATTTCCAGCGCAGGCACTGGCACGGGTGGAACCGAAGACTGGGCAGTGACGTTCAACAGCAAAAATTCGCTCACCGTGTTTCAGTGGGAAGCCAAAGCCCCCAGTTGCGATCAGCTCACGCTTATTGACGGTGCGGGCGCTACGGTCAGTTTGTCGGGCGACAATGGCGTAATGATCAAGCAATGGAATGCGGATACGTGGAGCCAAAATTTGTGCACTAAACTGCCCTGCACCACCACAGCCCCTGGGCAGGGGTATTATTTGCTCAAAATTAAATCCGCCTCCAACGCGGTGCCTAGTGGGCAGATAAAGGCCACATGTAAATAATGTCTAGCCCCCGCGCGTTGGGCGCGGGGGCTGCTATTCCCGCTGGGGATGGTCATGAGCCAATCGCCCACGCTATTTTCAGGTTAAGCAGGCCGTAAAATTGTCAATTTACACCCACTATTTTGCAATGGCTGACAGCCTAGCGGGAATGGTTGCTCACCTGGTAGTTACAACTGGGCACCTCTAAAAACTCCTTTCGCGGGTTAATTTTTGATTTGGGAATCCGCATTTTTTCGTGATCCAGAAGGGGTTTTTAGATGTGGCCAACTAATGATTAGTTAAAAAATGGAGTATTAATCATGTTTCATGAAAAAAATACAATTTATTTTCGTACACTCCTTATGTCTGGACTACTCCTGTTTTATTCTATAGCGAATTCACAACAACTTATAACTCCATCGATTGTATCGCCAGAACTACATGCCGTTATTTCGCCGACTAACTCAATTTCATTAAAGTGGTCTGCTGTGCCTTCGGCAAATACGTATCGCATTCAGGTAATTAACGAAAAAGATGGTGATTTTGATACATCTTTAGATGACAAACAATGTGATAACTGCCTAATTAACAATACTACCTCATCTACATCGTTACCAATTAACACATTAAAAAGCGGTAAATATATTTGGAGAATTCGTGCTGGAAACTCCCAACTTCCTCAAAATTATCCATCAAGCCAGTGGGCAGAAAGCGGCTTTGCTATTCGATTACCTTTAACAGAACTCAAATATCCAATTAATGAAACCATTGCCACAGGAACTCCACGCTTAGATTGGTCAGAGGTTTCTCAAGCTGACACTTATCGCATACAACTATCCGAAGAAAAAGTTTTTAATACAACCGCTGATGGCCAAACTTGTTATAACTGTATAATTAATGAAAAAATAAGTGAAAGCCAGTACATTATACCAAATAACACTCTTGCTAATGAACATGTTTACTATTGGCGTGTTCGTGCAGGAACAAATATTCCTGATTCCAGTCCACTAGCTATTCCTGACAGTGGATTTACCAATGTAGTTTACTTTAATGTTAAAGTGGCGGGACAGCCAACAAGTCCTATTGAAAATACTGAATCAGAAAATTTGCCGTCTACCCTGGGAATTCCTCAAGTAGATTGGAAAGAACCTGTGGCAGATGGTGCTGAAGTTTCTGGAAGCATAATCTATGCTGATGGTATTGTAACTAATCCAGGTGGAATAAAGAAAGTTATAGCTATATTTGAGGATATATCTGGTAAAAAATACGAAGGAGAAGTTGCGAGATACAACAGTGTTACTCAAGAGTCATTTGGTATTCCACTTCAACCTATAAAAGAAAAATTTTCCGAGAATAGCATTATTTTAATTAAACTTGGAATTATCAATGGTTCAGATCAACGTATAGACAATATAGCAACGAGAACTTTTAAGTGGTGTACCACTCTCCCATGTCCACCTATGGTTGCACCGCAGCCCACACCAACTACGCCAGTATCACCTCCTGCTCAGCCTACTGTTCCAACAACTCCTGAGCCGACATCTCCTGAGGCATCCCAGATCATCAACCCAACAACGCCCTCTAATAATAACGCGCCAGTATTAATTTCTAGTGGTGTTAGCCAGGTAAAAATTGCAAAAAAAGCTAGTTTACAATTTGTATCTAGCTGGAAAGATCAAGAAAATAATTTTATTGTTAATATAAAAGTTCGTTACCGGCGCGATGGTGCATGGTTAGGTATTGACCATAATTGGAAAGAATATTTTTTAGATTATGTGCCAGGAAGTAATCCACCTAGTTTTAGCAAAACAATTCAAGTAGATGAACCTGAAGGCCCGTATGAATTTGAGTTTCAAGCCTCAGACGTAGAGCAACTAGGTGGGACTATTTTACATACTACAGCGTGGCAAGGATTAGGAAATTTTAGCGTTATTGCTGTAACAAATAATCAACCACCAGTTCTGAATATTACTAAATTACCGATAATTGTTAAAAAGTGCCAACCTGTTTCAATTACATTTCAAGTGTCCGATCCAGATAAAAATCTGCGCGAGGTACAAGTTGATTGGTCAGGCAAAGGAACGAATGTTACAGGGCATTTAGTGGGTGATGGTCAAACTATTACCATTTCTTCACCCGTTGGAACTAACGCAGCTTGTCCTTCTGAATTAACTAACAAACCAGATACAACGCTTTTAACATGGACAGCAACCGCTTATGACACCTTAGATGCAAAAAGCAAAATGGCAAAGGCAGGATATTACATCAATAAAATCCCTGTAGCCGTAACAAATCGTCCTAATGTTGGTGGTTCACAAAGCGTTAGTGTTTGTTCTAAGAATGGTCAATGTGTAATAGGCGATCCTGTTAATCCAGCGACTGGTTCTCAAATTATGGATTTAACTGTATTAAAAGTGAATGGTGTTTTACCTATCTCTTTTAGTCTTTCTTATGATTCAGCTATTTTAGATGGAAATGGTATTGTAGGAAAAGCATGGAGTAGCAATTTAAGCAATACCCGTTTAGAACAAACGCCAGACAACGATGTTATTATTCATTGGTCAGAAAACCAATATAATACGTTTTTCTTACAAGAAGACGGTAGTTATTTTTCTAATGATAGCCGCACTCATTTTGATAATTTAATTAAAAATGCTGATGGTAGCTTTACACTAACCCGTCAAAGCAAAGCCATTTATGATTTTAATGCGGCGGGACAATTGCAAGTTATCCGCAACCCTCAAGATCAACGCTTAATTTTTGAATATGATTCTGCAAATAAATTAAGTAAGGTAAGCGAACCTATTTCGGGCGTATTTTTAAGCTATGTTTATAATGCAGCTGGATTATTAGAATCAGTTTCTGATTCTTTAGGTCGTAAAGTTTCTCTTGCTTACAATAGCGCAGGTTATTTAGAAACAATTACTGATGCTGCTCAACAAACAGTTACTTATAGTTATGATAGTGCTGGGCGGATTTTGAAAGCGGTTAATTCAGCAAATGATGTGCTATTTGTGAACACCTATGATGCAAACGGAAAGGTTGTAACCCAAGATGATAGCAATCCAAATAATCAATTATTACGTTTTGCTTATAGTCAAGATGCAAATGGTAATGATGTAACAACCGTAACACAACGCGATGGAAGCATACGAGCACTTACCTATAATGGTGCTTATCAATTGTTGAGCGTAAAAGATGAATTAAATAACACTTCAGGCATCGTGTATGATGAATTTACTGGCTTACCCTTAGAAAGCGTAAATGCTAAAGGCGCAAAAACGCAATTAAAATATGATGATAAAGGTAATCTAGTCAGTGGAATTAATGCCAAAGGAATTGCCACGCAAATAATGTATGATGCGTTAGATAATCCATTGAGCATTATTGATGGATTAGGCAATAAGGATTCTTTTGTTTATAACGATAAGCAATTATTAGTCAGTGCAACCAATGCCTTAAATCAAACTACGACTTTAACGTATAACAATGATAATCAAGTAGCAACCATTACTTCTCCAAAAGGAGCAGTAATTCAACGTGAATATTTGAAAGGATTGTTATCGAAAGTTACCGATGCAGAAGGTCAAACTAAAACGCTGACTCGTGATGCAGCAGGGCGAGTCATTCAAATCACTGATGCGTTAGGAAAAAGCAGCGAATTGGGTTGGGATGCAGTAAATCGTTTGATTTCAATCACTGATGCGCTTGGACGTGTTACAAAGCTCGCTTATAACGCACGAGATAAAATAACCAGCATTACTGACCCGAAAGGCAATGTAACAACCTTTGATTATGATAGCAATGGTAATCGGGTTAAAGTCACCAATGCGTTAGGGGAAATAACTCGTTTTGAATACGACGCAGAAGATCGTTTAATTAAAATTATTGATGCGTTAAATCAAGAATCGCAATTAGTCCGCGATGCAACGGGTCGCGTCATTAAAACGATTGATCCGCTAGGAAATAGTGATGAAGTTCAATTTGATGCGTTAGGTAATGTGATAAAAAGCATCGACGCATTAGGACAAACAGTTGCTACGCTTGAATATGATATTTTGGATAATGTCACGAAAGCAACGGACGCATTAGGAAACAGTGCAAGTGTTGAATATGATTCATTGGATAGAGCAGTAAAAAGCATTGATCCACTAAATAGAGCAACTGAATATCAATATGACGTTTTAAGCCGTTTAGAAAAGAGCGTTGATGCGTTAAAGGGACAAAGCTCACAAACCTTTGATGCGGACGGTGAGTTAGTTGGTTTCAAAGACCCCAATCAACACGAAACCCGTTCTGCTTTTGATAAGAGTGGTCGAATGATTGAACAAACCACCACCACTGGCGGTAAAGTCAGTTATCGCTATGATGCGCGGGATTTATTGACCGAATTGAAAAATGCGCGGGGACAAGTTCGCACGGTTGAATACGATGCAGTAGGACGTGTCACCCAATGGACAGATGAAATCAGTTCTCGTGCCTATCAATACGACGACAATGATAACGTGTTAAGTGTGGTTGATAGCGTGGCGGGTAAAGTGAGCTTTACTTACGACAAGTTAGATCGGGTTATTACTTATACTGACGCGCAAGAGAATAAATTAAGTTATACCTATGATGTTATTGGTAATTTAACGGCCTTGACTTATCCAGATAACAAACAAGTTAAATATGCTTATGATGCACGCGGTTCTTTAATTTCAGTCACAGATTGGGCGAATCGGGTCACTCGTTATAGTTACGATGCCAATGGTCAGGTCATTAAGGAAGAACGCCCCAACAACACCGTTTTAACCAAACGTCACGATGCGGCGGGACGTTTAATTGAAGCACAAGACCTTGATTCAACTGGAACAGCAGTTGTCAGCTTTAGTTATCTCTATGATGCAGCGGGTAATATCATTGAAGAGCAAATGTCGCCTGAACCTGATATTTCTGCGGTGCAATCCATGAGCATGGAATATGGGATTGGCAATAGCTTGAGCAAAGTTGATGCACAAGCAACGCCCTTTGATTTAGATGGGAATTTGCTGCAAGCCCCATTAAATGGCACATTGACGGATTTTGCATTTAATGCGCGAAATGAATTAATTAAAGCCGCTAATTTAGACTATGGTTACGATGCGTTGGGTTATCGTGACGTGGTGAAAGAGAGCGGCAAAACCACGCGCTATGTGTTGAATCCTGTGCCCGCCTTGCATCAAGCGTTAATAAAAATTGCGCCCGACAGCACGAAAACCTTTTATGTGTATGGATTGGGTTTAATTGGCGAAGAAACCAACGGGAAGTATTTGAGTTATCACTTTGATTATCGGGGAAGCACGGTGGCTTTAACCGCCAACGATGGGCAAGTGGTTAATCGGTTTGCCTATGAGCCGTATGGTGGCTTATTAGGTCGTGAGGCATTGTTACAAGGCACGCCGTTTTTATTTAATGGGCGTTATGGGGTCATGACCGATCCCAATGGGTTGTATCAAATGCGGGCGCGTTATTATCACCCTGAATTACGCCGCTTTATCAATCAAGACCCGGTGTTCTTAGGAACGCTCGACGATTCTCAAAGTTTGAATCGCTTTGCTTATGTTAATGGCAAACCCGTTAATGCGATTGATCCGTTTGGGTTGTATGGAGTTGGTGATTTTTGGAATGACACAAAAAGCACTGCTTCTTGGACGGAAAATAAAATAGCTAATGGTTCACAATGGGTTTCTGAAAAAACCCATAATATTGGTCAAGTTAATGTTCCATTTGTTGGCAATGTAAATATAGGAACAGGTATGGGTAAAACATATGACTTTTTGGTTAATGATGCTGTTCAGGGTTGTAATGATGGAGATTATTGGAGTTGTGTGGAATTTGCGCCAATTGGGAAGATTGCTAAAGTTAAAAAGCTTTTGCCCCCACTGAATAATAAGCAGCAAGAAGCGTTTGATAAGTTGAAAACGTATTTAGGAGAAGGAGTGCAAGTTAAAACTAACAAGAGTGGAGATACAGTATTTGTGTCTGCCGATGGAAATAAAAAGTTCAGAGCTGACTTAATTAATCCAGCTCCTCATAAAGACCCGCATTTTCATGTAGAAGAACGCACTGAAAATAAGTGGGTTAAATCAGGACCTACTTATCCTGCAAGTAGTAGTAGCAGTGGGTATAAATATAAATTTGAGCTTAAGGGAATTATCCACTTACCTTGGCATCAACAAAGTTTAAGTACTGGTAATGGGAGCGGTAACCCGTAAGATGCGGAGAGAACCGCATTATTATTTCGCTCGCTCCCACGCGCCCTGAGGCTGTCGCTTCGCTGGCTCCCACGCGCCCTGCGTGGGAGCAAGTAGCCCGGTAGGGTGGGCGAAATGTCGCGGCAATGCGCTTAAAATTGGCACAAAACCCAACGCGACATTTTGCCCACCATGAACGTGGCACGGGTGTAATCGCTTGCTCCCACGCGCCCTGCGTGGGAGCAGGTAGTGATGCGCCAGCGTCACAAATTGAGAAGCGCCGCCTCAGCTAAACACGTGGCGCAAGGCGCGCCGCTACGGGTTCCCACGCAGAGCGCGTGGGAACGAGGGCTACATCGCTGGCTCC
This sequence comes from Dichelobacter nodosus, assembly GCA_020720085.1. Taxonomy (GTDB): domain Bacteria; phylum Pseudomonadota; class Gammaproteobacteria; order Beggiatoales; family Beggiatoaceae; genus DYPE01. The sequence goes on from DYPE01000023.1 coordinate 14,901, forward strand.
CACGCGCCCTGCGTGGGAGCAAGTAGTGACGCGCCAGCGTCACGAATTGAGAAGCGCCGCCTCAACTAAACACGCGGCGCAAGGCGCGCCGTTACGGGTTCCCACGCTGGGCGCGTGGGAACGAGGGCTTACACATCTGGCTCCCACGCGCCTTGCGTGGGAGCAAGCCCGGTAGGGTGGGCGAAATGTCGCGGCAATGTGCTTAAAATTGGTACAAAACCCAACGCGACATTTTGCCCACCATTTCGATACCAAATGACCGTGCAATGGTGGGCAAAACGCCGGGAAATATCGTACCGAATTTGGGATTTGTGGCGGCGTTTCGCCCACCCTACGAAAATGGGATTTGCCCACCGAATGAATGGAAATTGATTAACATGCCAAATTACCGCCGTGCGGATGCGCCGGGTGCGTGTTATTTCTTTACCGTTGTAACCTATCGGCGGCGGCAATTTTTGACCGATGAACCGGCGCGGCGAATATTACGCGAGGCGATTATCCAAGCCCGGCAAAAATATCCGTTTGTGATTGATGCTTGGGTGTTGTTGCCTGACCATTTGCATTGTATGTGGACGTTGCCAGAAGGTGACAATGATTTTTCAACATGTTTAAATCACGTTTAAAAACCAGGTATTTTTATGAAAAATAATCTAAAGTTAAAGATATTTATTTTTATGCTTGGCATTACATTGATGTCTCCTAGCTATGCCATCCATTATACTTATGACGCACTCAACCGACTAGTATCAGTCAGTTATTCTTCCTCAAAAAAGATTAATTATTCATATGATGCTGGCGGTAATTTAATACGCGTGCATATATCGGCTAATATGAATTCTAATGCTAACCCTGTAGATATTACCAATGAAATCTCTGAAGTAGAAACTCTGGCGACTTCATTATGCAATATCCCGTATAAAGAATTCCCTAACAAACCTGAACCCTGCGCTTGTTTTCACGCAGTAGTAAATCCGCAAACCATGATTGCACATATTCCGGCCGTGGATACGCAAACTATAGACGATATTGTTGGCGAAACTGGGCTTATTGCAATATTAAAGGCTAGTATTAAGTTATTGCCAGGAACTTCGGATTGGAAGGCTGTGTCAGCAGAGCTATTTGGTCTTTCAGCATCCAATGAATATGATATTTGCCATGCCAAATTTACTTATGTACAAAATTCATCTGCACTTTCACAAGGGCCAAGTATAGAATTGCCTTACGTGGATGTTCCTGTTTATACTGTTTTACCTGATGGACAAAAGTTAATTACTTCGGTGAATGTATATAAGGTTATCTTGCGCGCGTTGGCTAAAGATGAGTCAAATTTAATATTTCATGTGGAAAGCTATGATTATTTGTATACTAAAACATTAACTAACTAAAGGAGATATATCATGAGAGTTAATCTATTATTCATTTTTGCAATGGCTTGGTTTTCGGCACAGGCCGATATGAGCGAGTTTCGATTGATCGACCTCCCGCAATTGGACAGCTTGCTGGAATATTCAGCGCAAGATGCCAATGGCGATACGCAAATTTTTCGCCGCCGTGATTTGAATGGCCTGGTGGATGTGGTTACGCAACATACCGACGATGCCTTGCATGATGAAGGGGAAAATTATCCGCTGTGGCGCGAATATTTGAGTCGCCCGCACCCTACGGTGATGACTTTGCGCGGCTATTTTAGCCAGGCATCTACGGAATTTGGCGTGCCAGTGGGCTTGTTGGAGGCCATTGGCCAGGTGGAATCGAATTGGACACAGATGGGGCCTAGCATTGACCAAGGTTGGGGTGTGATGCATTTGGTGCGCAATGGTTACGCGGACACCTTGGGCCAAGCGGCTGCGGTGCTGGGCGTGGACGTCCAGGTGTTGCAAGACGATGCGCGGCACAATATTCGCGGCGCAGCGGCATTGCTGGCGTATTACGCCGGAGAAGGCGCAAAACAATTCACTCGGCCCGAGGATTGGTTCGCGGCTACAGCGCAACTCAGTGGATTGTTTGACGAAGAATTGCGCCAAACGCAGGCGGTGCACTACTTTGAAGTTTGGCAACAAGGCGCGTCGGCCCCCACCTTGTGGGGCGAAAATGTGCAAGTGGCGGCCAATCCGGCCATTGATTTGACGCAATTAAAGATGACCACCTCTTCCCGCCGTGCGACCGTTGCCACCGATTATGCGGGCGCAGTGGCTGACTTTACCACGTGCAACTATACTGCGGCTTCCAACCGTACCATTGATTCGTGGGTCAATCATTGGATAGGCGTGGGCACGGCAGCCGGCTCGATTTCATGGTTTAAGAACTGCGGCGCGCAAGCCAGCGCGCATTTTGTGGTGACCAAAGAAGGTAAAGTACATCAGGTCGTTAAGGTGAAAGATGTTGCCTGGCACGCGGGTAATTCGTCGTACAATCAACGTTCTATCGGCGTGGAGCATGAGGTGACGTTGGCCAATGCGGATGCGCTTAAAAATTCATGGAACACGGCCTGGACGGATGCGATGCTTAAAAGTTCAACCGATTTGGCGCGCTATTTTGCCAATCAATACAACATTCCTAAAGTGCATCCCACGGCTGGATCGGTTGCCAATCAAGCGGGCATCTTTGGTCATAGCCAGGTGAAGAGCGGATCAACGACTTGTCCTGGCACGTTCCCGTGGGATACATGGATGAGTTTATTCAATGGCACAACCGCGCAATTACACCACTTTGACGGCGCAGGTTCGCTGATTGCGCCCAGCCAAAGTTGTTGGGGCTGCGACAAGGATGAAGCCAAAATGCACGCTCATGCCGGGCGGGTGTCCACTGTGGCGTTTCAATGGGTGAAAACCGCGCAATGCGATCATATTGACCTTGAAACCACGCCGAATCTGGGCCATGTGATCATCAAAACCAAGACTTGGGATAGCCATTTAACCCAAAGCGCGTATAAACTTAGCTTGCCGGGCAGCGTATCTGCCAGTGGCACTTGGAACACTACCTCGATTGCGAGCACTGCGCCCATTTCTAGCGCAGTGAGCGTAATTGCGCGCTGCAAAACCGCCAGCAATGCGTCTAAAGGCAGCCGCACGACCCTGGCCAATGATCTGGTGGCGTTGGACTCGGACTACTATTGGACGGGCAACGGCTCGTTAATTTCCAGCGCAGGCACTGGCACGGGTAAAAGCGAAGACTGGGCAGTGACGTTCAACAGCCACAATTCGCTCACTGTGTTTCAGTGGGAAGCCAAAACGCCCAGTTGCGATCAGCTCACGCTTGTTGACGGTGCGGGCGCTACGGTCAGTTTATCGGGCGACAATGGCGTGATGATCAAGCCATGGAATGCGGATGCGTGGAGCCAAAATTTATGCACTAAACTGCCCTGCACCACCACAGCCCCTGGGCAGGGGTATTATTTGCTCAAAGTAAAATCCGCCTCCAACGCGGTGCCTAGCGGGCAGATAAAAGCCACCTGTAAGTAAATTTTCCTGCGCCCCCGTGCGCCAACGCACGGGGGCGAAACGAGTACTGCAAACGGTAAACCAGTAAATAAAAATATAAATCGGTAGGCTGTAGCAGCCTGATTTTTCTCGAACTACCTGCGAATTAGCGCTTAATTCGCATCCGAATATCCCGCATCACTCATCCGTCACCACGCGCTCCCCCAACTGTTTGGCCTCTTGCCAATAGGCGTCCCATTGCGCGGCAGACAGGTGGCGCACATCCGCGCCATCGCGTGCGGCGCATTGTTCCATGTGCATGAAACGGCTATAAAATTTGTGGTTGGCACGTGCCAGTGCGGATTCGGGATTGATGTGTAAAAACCGGGCGAAGTTGACCAAAGAAAATAAAATATCGCCAAATTCATCTTCCATCCGCGCTAAATCGGGCGGATTGGCATGGCATTCTGTTTTGAATTCGTGCAATTCTTCTTCGACTTTTTCCCATACTGCATCTTGGTGCGTCCAGTCAAAGCCCACGCCGCGTGCTTTTTCCTGCATACGCAGTGCTTTAATCAGCGAAGGCAAGGCTGCGGGCACGCCGCTGAGCACGCCGCCAGGCTTGCGGCCTTTTTCCTGTAATTTCAGTCGTTCCCAATTTTGCTGCACGGCCTGCGCGTTTTCTGCTGTGGTGTTGGCATACACATGCGGATGGCGCGCGACCAGTTTGTCGCATAGTGAGTCCATGACCACGGCCAGGTCAAACTGCTTGCGTTCTGAGGCTATTTTTGCATAGAAAACAATATGCAACAACAAATCACCCAGTTCCTTGCGCACTTCATCCACATCGCCCGCAACAATGGCGTCAGACAGCTCGTAGGCTTCTTCCAGGGTGAGATGGCGCAGCGTTTCCCAGGTTTGCTGTTTATCCCACGGGCATTGCGCGCGCAATTCGTCCATGATGCGCAGCAAACGGTGCAAGGCATCCGCGTAACGGTGGTCAGCGGGCTTCATTCAGGATCACGCAAGGTGAGAATGGGCCAGGCACAACGTTGCGCCTCAACGCGCAAAATGGCGTCTGGGTCTACGGCTATCGGGTGGTCCACTGCGCGCAACAGCGGCAAATCATTGTGCGAATCGCTGTAAAACCAGGTTTCATCAAACGATTGTCCATGGTTGGCTAACCATTCGCGCCAGCGCGTGACTTTGCCTGGGCCAAAGCTCGGTGAGCCTTGCAATTCGCCGGTATAACGGCCATTCACCAACTCCGGTTCGCTGGCGATTAAATGCGCCACGCCCATGCGATCCGCAATGGCGCGGGTGAGAAAGCCGTTGGTGGCAGTAATCATCACCACGGTGTGGCCCAAGCGCCGGTGCTTGTCCAGCAACGCTTGACCTTTGGGCAAGATAATGGGTTCGATTTTTTGTGCCAAATAACCCTCCCGCCAGGCGTGCAAGCGTTCTAGCGGGTGTTCTTTCAATACCGCAAACGCAAAGCGTAAAAAAGCGTAAGGGTCTAGGCAGCCATTCTCATAGTCTTGATAAAAACGGGCATTGGCTGCGCCATAGGTTGCGCTGTCCAAAATGCCTTGTTCCACTAAATATTCGCCCCAACGGGCATCGCTGTCGCCGCCCAGCAGGGTATTGTCCAAATCAAAAAGCGCAAGTGTGCTCATAGGGTGTTTGCCAAGCGATTCATCAATTATCAGGTAATCCGCCGGATTTTCGCGCCCAATTGCATGAATTTTTCTTCAATGCACTCATAACCCCGGTCAATGTGGTAAATCCTATCCACCACAGTTTCACCGTTTGCCACCAATGCGGCCAGTACCAACGATGCCGAAGCGCGCAAGTCGGTGGCCATCACTGGCGCACCGGTGAGCCTGGGTACGCCGAAGGTAATCGCGGTATTGCCTTGCACCTGAATATGAGCACCCATGCGGCGCAATTCATCCACGTGCATAAAGCGGTTTTCAAAAATGGTTTCTGTCAGCGTGGCGCTGCCCTCGGCAATGCTGTTGAGCGCGGTGAATTGGGCTTGCATGTCGGTGGGAAAAGCGGGATAGGGTGCCGTGGTGATCGACACCGCACGCGGGCGCGGTTGGGTCATTTCCAGTTCGATCCACTGTTCGCCGCACGTAATGCGCGCGCCTGCTTCTTGCAATTTATCCAATACCGCATCCAAAGTGCTGGGGGCCACGTCTTTTAATTTGATTTTCCCGCCCGTCATGGCGGCGGCTACCAAATACGTGCCCGCTTCAATGCGATCCGGTAACACGCGGTATTCGCCGCCGTGCAGGCGCTCCACGCCTTGCACGCGCAAAGTGTCTGTGCCGATGCCATCAATATGTGCACCCATGCTAACCAGGCAATGTGCCAAATCTACCACTTCCGGCTCTTTGGCAGCATTTTCAATAACAGTCTCGCCGTGCGCCAGGGTGGCTGCCATGAGCAAGTTTTCCGTGCCAGTGACCGTAACCACATCCAGACAAATGCGCGCGCCATGCAAGCGCTGTGCTCTAGCGCGAATATAGCCATTTTCCACGGTGATGTCTGCGCCCATTTTCTGCAAGCCAGTAATGTGCAAATTGACCGGGCGCGAGCCGATGGCGCAGCCGCCAGGCAAAGATACATCGGCGCGGCCATGACGTGCCAGCATAGGCCCCAGCACCAATACCGAGGCGCGCATGGTTTTCACCAAATCATACGGCGCGGTAAACTCATGTACTGTGACTGGGTCTACTTCCACCGCCAGTTTTTCGCCCACAGTCACGCCCGCACCCATGCGGCGCAATAAGCCGACCATGGTGGTGATGTCACGCAAATGCGGCACGTTGTGTACAGCCATGGGCGCATCCGCAAGCAAAGTTGCAGCCAAAATGGGCAACGCGGCATTTTTCGAGCCGGAAATGCGGATTTCGCCGCGCAACGGCGCGCCGCCAGTAATCGCTAACTTATCCATGCGCGTCTACCCTGCGTGTGGCGGCGGGATGAAGAAAAATGAGGGTGAAAAAGCGTGCCTTGGCGTCTGGCATGTGTGTAATTCCTAAGGGTGGCGTCTGGCCTGGAGCAGAAAGGCGTTCAGGCAAGTTTACGTGAGCGCACGGCAAAAAACCAGGCACACGGCTTAAGTTAGCCAGCATAACATATGGCGGGACTGGCGGTGCCCAGCGTATAATACTGCGCAATCGTTCGGGCAGTTGCCTGTTGAAAGGTATTTTACGTTCCGACAAATACCGGCTTTTTCACATGAATTGTTACGGACATCGCTTGCCGTACTTGCCGTGGGTACTATATGACCGGTATACTTTACTGTTTTTTTGATGTGTTTTACATTTCCTACGAGGGAGCAACTCAGTAATGGCATTAACCGCTGATGAAAAAAGCAATATAATGAAAGAGTTTCAATTGGGCACCGCCGACACTGGCTCTGCTGAAGTGCAAGTGGCCTTGTTGTCCAAAAATATCAATGCGTTGACCGAGCATTTCAAACTTCACAAAAAAGACAACCATTCCCGCCGTGGCCTTATCCGCATGGTAGGCGCGCGCCGAAAATTACTCGATTATCTGAAAAGAAAGAGCATGGATCGCTATCGTTCCTTGATAGAGCGCCTAGGCTTGCGCCGCTAAATTTGTTTTCCCGCCGCGCTGATGGCATCTCACTTTACGTTAGGAACCAAGCATGACCCCTGTAAAAAAAGTATTTCAGTATGGCCGCCACAGCGTTACCCTAGAAACTGGGGAAATTGCACGGCAAGCCACTGGCGCGGTGATAGCTGGACTGGGCGACACCCAGGTGCTGGTCACGGTCGTTGCGGCTCGGGATAGCAAGCCGGGCACGGACTTTTTTCCGTTGACTGTGGATTATCAAGAACGTTCCTATGCCGCTGGGCGTATTCCAGGCAGCTTTTTCAAGCGGGAAGGCCGCCCCAGCGAAAAGGAAACCTTGACTTCGCGCCTGATTGACCGTCCCTTGCGCCCCTTGTTCCCAGAAGGGTTTACCAACGAGGTGCAAATCATTGCTACGGTCATGTCCTTGGATCCGGAAATCGATCCTGACATTCCTTCCTTAATTGGCGCATCCGCTGCGCTGGCCATTTCTGGCCTACCATTCAATGGCCCAATTGGTGGCGCGCGGGTTGGCTATTTGCACGGCGAGTACATTCTCAACCCCACCACCCGCGAATTGCTGGAATCTGAACTGGATTTAGTGGTTGCGGGCACGGAGCAGGCCGTGTTAATGGTCGAATCCGAAGCCCACGAGTTGCCTGAAGAGGTCATGTTGGGCGCGGTATTGTACGGCCACCAACAAATGCAAACCGTGATTGCCGCCATCCGCGAATTCAAACAGGATGCTGGCAAGTCGGCGTGGGAATGGCGTCCAGCAGAACACAGCACCGGGCTGGCAGAAGCAGTGCAACAAGCGGCGGAGGCCAAATTGCGCGAAGCCTATGCCATTCATGACAAACTGGCGCGCCTGGGGCGCTTGTCAATGATTCGCGCGGAAACCACGCAAGAACTGTGTGTTGCGCGCGAGAATTCGCCATGGGCAGAAGGTCAAGTCTTAACTGCACTGGAAAACTTGGAAAGTGTGATTGTGCGCTCCGGGGTATTGCAGGGCAAGCGCATTGATGGCCGCGCCTTGGATCAAGTGCGGCCTATTACCATTCGCACCGGCATTTTGCCGCGCACGCATGGCTCAGCGTTATTTACCCGTGGCGAAACCCAAGCCTTGGTGGTAACCACGCTAGGCACGGAGCGCGACGCGCAAATGGTGGATGCACTGGAAGGCGAGCGCAAAGAAGGCTTCATGCTGCACTACAATTTCCCGCCCTACTGCGTAGGCGAAATTGGTCGGGTGGGATCGCCCAAACGCCGCGAAATTGGCCATGGTCGCTTGGCCAAGCGCGGTATTCAAGCAGTAATGCCCACCATGCAGCAATTCCCCTACAGCGTGCGCCTAGTATCTGAAATCACAGAATCCAACGGCTCCAGCTCCATGGCCAGCGTATGCGGCTCCAGCATTGCACTGATGGATGCGGGCGTGCCGATTAAAGCGCCGGTTGCGGGCATTGCCATGGGGCTGATCAAAGAAGGCGAAAATTTCGTAGTGCTGTCCGACATCATGGGCGATGAAGATCACTTAGGCGACATGGATTTCAAAGTCGCGGGCACGCAAAACGGCATCACCGCCTTGCAAATGGACATCAAAATCGACGGCATCACGCCGCAAATCATGCAGCACGCGCTGGCACAAGCCAAGGAAGGGCGGATGCACATCCTGTCCATCATGCAACAAGCCATTACCACCCATCGTGCTGAAGTTTCACCCTTTGCCCCGCGCATTATCACGTTCCGCATCAAACCGGATAAAATCCGCGACGTGATTGGCAAGGGCGGCGTCACCATCCGCGCCATCACCGAGGAAACGGGTGCGACCGTGGACATCAGCGATGATGGCGTGGTAAAAGTGGCCGCAGTGGACATCAACGCTGGCGAGGAAGCACGCAAACGCATTGAGGCCATTGCCAGCGACATTGAAGTAGGCATGATTTACTCGGGCAAAGTTTCCAAGCTCATGGATTTTGGTGCGTTCGTAACCATTATGCCGGGCAAAGACGGCCTGGTGCACATCTCGCAAATTTGCGAGGAGCGCGTGGAAAAAGTCAGCGACAAGCTCAAAGAAGGCGATGTAGTGCAAGTCAAGGTGCTGGAAGTCGATAAACAAGGCCGTGTTCGTTTGAGCATGAAGGCTGTGACCGAAGAATAATTGCTTTACCATTCATCACGAGAGGAAAACACAATGCGATTGATTTTATTGGGCGCTCCCGGCGCAGGCAAAGGTACTGTGGCAAAAATGCTGACCGCGCTGGATGGCTCGGTACAAATTTCCACAGGCGACATTCTGCGCGCTGCGGTCAAGGAAGGTTCCGAATTGGGCCAAAAAGCCGAAGCCTACATGAAAGCAGGCGATTTAGTGCCGGATCAGCTCATTATGGACATCATGGCAGTGCGCTTACAACAAGACGACTGCCAACAAGGCTTTTTACTGGACGGCTTCCCGCGCACCATTCCGCAAGCCGAAGCGTTGACCGAAATGCTGGCAAAGCTCAACATGCAACTGGATTGCGTGGTCAATTTGGATGTGCCGCGCGAAGTGATTTTAGATCGGCTGACCACCCGTCGTACTTGCGTGGATTGCGGCGCGATTTACAACGTAAAAAGTATGCCGCCCAAAGTGGATGGCGTATGCGACAAGTGCGGCGGTAAAGTCGTGCAGCGCGACGACGAAACTGAGGAAGCCATTTCCAACCGTTTGGACGTGTATAATCAGAAAACCGCACCACTGGTTGGCTTTTATGACAAACTGGGTTCGCTGTTGACGGTGTCCGCCACTTCTAGCGAAACGGTGGTGGCTGCCATTCAGCAACGCCTGGGTGCATGATTTCTTCGCCTAGCCTTTGTGGGTAACCCTTAACGCCAGGCGCTTGCCTGGCGTTTCTTTGTCAAGAGCCATGAATGATGACCGCTCCAGCCCGCCCGCCCCGCATACCCCTGCTGGATTTCGCCCGAGGCATGGCGATGACTGGCTTTGTCGTACACCACAATCTGATTGCATTTTTCCCTGACACCTGGCTGACCTATGTTGCCATGGCGGTGGGCGGTGGTGTTCACGTGTTTTTCTTTCTCTCGGGCTTTAGCCTAATGATTTCCTCTGCCGCCCGCGATAGCGCGCTGGCATTTTATCAAAAGCGCTTCATTAAAATTCTTATCCCCTACTATTTATTTATCACCTTAGTTTTCCTGTTTAACCAGTGGGTTCCGCTCTACGGCAGCGACGGCTACTATGCTTGGCTTGGCCATATCCTGTGGTTCAAAATCGTTGATGAAAGTATTTTCACCAGCTTTGGCTACCAATTCTGGTCGATGTCGGTAATTATTTCTTTTTACCTCTGTTTTCCCTGGTTGCGCCTATTGCTGCTCAAAACGGGCGAATTTTATTTTTTCGCATTCATTTTGATGGTTTCCATGGCCTATTGGCTATTTTTAATCCTCACCCACCACACAGAAAGCTTGGTGCACACCCATTTTATATTGCAATATTTATGGGAATTTGGCTTAGGCATGACGCTGGCCCACTGGTATAAACGCACTGGCGTGCCATTTTGGGAGCAACCGATTCTTTTATTGCTGGCAATTGGCGTGGTGGGCATGACATTGAAAGTGGTATTGGCCTTGTATGGCGGCGCGCTGGGGCAGGTCATCAACGACATTCCCTCCGCCATTGGCTTTGCCGCCTTGATTGTAGTGCTATTTAAGCTTGCCATGCCCGCGCTCCGTGCGGTGTTTAGTTGGATCGGCACGCTCTCCTATGAATTTTATTTAGTGCATATGTTGGCTTTCGAACTGGTGCTATATCTGTTAGGCAATTTCACCCCCATTTTCAACATGCTCCTCTCCTTGCCATTGGCCTTGGCGTTCGCAGTGCTTTATGCCCAATTTTCACGGCGGGTGGTGGATTGGCTCATGCCGCCCCCCGCCAAGCCCAACGCAATGGCTTAAGTAACGGCAGGGAAAACCAGGAGTTTCATTTCTTCTCCGCTGCAAATTCGACAGGGAAGGAAAAGCCTTCATGCTAGATAAATTGCCTGCATTTACCATTGCCCGCTTGCCGTCCATTCATTTTGGCGAGGGCAAAATCGCTGAACTGCCTGCGCTGATTGCCGGATATGGCAAAAAAGCACTGCTGGTAACTGGCGCGCGCGCTTTCCGCGCTTCGCCGCACTGGCCAACCCTGCTGGCCAGCCTGGAACAAGCGGGTGTTGCCTATGAAACCCTAGCGGTGAAGGAAGAGCCTTCGCCCGCGTTGGTGGACAACGCTGTACAAACCTGGCGCGGCCAAGGGATTGACGTGGTGGTGGGCATTGGCGGCGGCAGTGTGCTGGATGCGGCCAAAGCCATTGCGGGCCTGTTGCTGTGTGGCAATTCTGTACTCGATCATCTCGAAGGCGTGGGGCGTGGCATTCCTTATTCTGGCCCCGCCTTGCCATTCATTGCCGTGCCCACCACCGCAGGCACAGGCAGCGAAGCCACCAAAAACGCCGTGCTGAGCGAGCACGGCACGCACGGCTATAAAAAATCGTTCCGCCATGACACCCTCATTGCGCAAGCAGCCATCGTGGATCCGGACTTACTGGCCACCTGCCCACCAGAACGGATTGCTGCCAACGGCATGGATGCGTTTACGCAACTGCTGGAATCGTATGTTTCCCTCAAAGCCAATCCACTCACCGACGCGCTGGCCGTTTCTGGCATCCAAGCCTTCATGAAAGGATTTTTTCCGGCCTGGGAGCAACCCGCCTCGCCGCCCGCCCGCGCTGGGCGCGCGCATCTGGCTTATGCCTCCTTGCTGTCCGGCATTACCCTGGCGCAAACCGGGCTGGGGTCTGTGCATGGCTTGGCTGCGCCGCTGGGCGCATTTTTCCCGTGCCCGCATGGTGTGGCTTGCGGCACGCTGGTGGCCGAGGCCACAGATGTCAACATCCAAGCGCTGTGGGAACGCCAGCCCGACGCGGTGGCGCTGCACAAATACGCTCATGTTGCCGCGTTGATCACCCGCCAAACTTTTATTAGCCGTGAACAGGCGGGCGAAACCCTGGTGGAACACTTGCGCCAATGGACAACCCGGCTGTCGCTGCCTAAATTGCGCCACTTTGGCGTAACCTTGGAGGATTTAGACCCACTGGTGACCAACAGCCGGGGCAGCAGTATGCAAACCAACCCCGTGTCCTTAACGGACGAGGAAGTGCGTGAAATCCTAGTGCGGCGTTTATAAAATCAAAAATTCAGTGGGCAGTGGGTAGTGAACCGCCCACCGCTTGTATTTTTCAACAGCCTACCACTGCCCCTCTGCCTATAAACTGGTTTACCCATGACACTGCGCCACATCTTGTTATCCATCCTCCTACTCGCTCTAGCCGCCTGCGCCAGTCTAAACCAAGGCAGCAAGGATGCCAGCCATAGCCAAGCCGCGCTGGGTCAAAGCTACACCGTACGCAAAGGCGACACGCTGTATGCCATCAGCAAACGGTTTGGTTACAGCGTACCCCAAATTATGCAATGGAATGGCTTAAAAAATAACACCATTTACCCAGGCCAAGTGTTACAAACTGGGCCACCTATGGCCGCACCGCGCGAAGCGCTGGCCGTGCCCATGCGCAAAGTATACCGCCCAGCGTTGCAACGCCAGGGCACGGCCAGCCAATCACAAGCAAACATGCACGGCTGTACGGACGGCGGCGCGTGGCAATGGCCCGCACGCGGCGAAGCGGTTAAAACCTATGCCGAAACCACAGGACGACTCGGCTTAGAAATCGCTGGGCAGCGAGGTCAAACCATATACGCAGCCGCCGATGGCGAGGTAATCTACAGTGGCGCAGGCGTGAACGGCTTTGGCGGTGAATTGATTTTACTCCGCCACAACAACGGCTTTCTCAGCACCTACGCCCGCGCCGCCAGCCGCCTGGTGGCTGAAGGCGAGCGCGTGGATGCGGGCCAAGCCATTGCCACCATGGGGCTGGATCCGCGTGGTCGCGCTGCGCTATATTTTGAAATCAGTTGCCAAGACAAAACGTTAAACCCCACGGACTTTCTGCCATGAAGCCTTTGGCCTGGGCCGCTGAAATGGAACCCCCGGAAGCCTTAGATGCGCCCCCCGTCCTCCTGCCTGTACTGGAAAACGAAGCTGACCCAGAAGTTGATGCAAATGAACCGCGCGCCGCCGAACCCGCGCCGATGGCCCGCTATCTTACCGCAATGCCAGAATATGAATCCATTGGCTTGTATTTACAAGAAATAGGCGAAGTCCGCCTGCTCACTGCCGAACAAGAAGTGGCGCTGGCGCGCGGCTATCACGCTGGCGACAATGACGCCCGTTGCCGCCTGATTGAAGCCAACCTGCGCCTGGTAGTAAAAATTGCCCGTCGTTACGCTTACCGGGGCATGACGTTGGAAGACCTGGTGGAAGAAGGCAATCTTGGCCTCATGCGCGCTGTAGAAAAATTTGATCCCGAAAAAGGCTTTCGTTTTTCCACCTACGCCACGTGGTGGATTAAACAAGCCATTGATCGCGCGCTGATGAACCAAAGCCGCCTGATTCGCTTGCCCATTCACATTTGGAAAGACGTTACTGCCATCATCCGCGCCGAACGCCATCTTTCACGCCAAACCGGCCGCGAGCCATCCACCGCAGAGATTGCCCGTTTTCTGGACAAATCGCCCAGCGCAGTGGAACATATCCTAGGAATCAACGAATGTGCTGCCTCTGCGGATGCGCCGTTGCGCGATGACACCTCCCGCACGCTGCTCGATACCATCCCGGATCAGGACAGCGCTGACCCTTACCTGCAAGTGCAAGAACAAAACCTAAGCGAGCACATTCACACCTGGTTGCTCACCTTAGCTGAACGTCAGCGCCGCATCATCTCCGCGCGTTTTGGCTTGGATGGAGAAGAACCGCAAACCCTGGATCAAATCAGCGCGCACATGGGACTGACCCGCGAACGCATTCGCCAAATTCAAATCGAAGCCTTGCATCATTTGCGTAATCTGCTGGAACAACAAGGCATTTCCATCGAACAACTGCTACAAGAATCTGGATACGGATAAGGAATCATCATGGCCTCTTTTGCACAGCTTGGCATTATGTTAGGTGTATATGCAGGCAGCCGCTGGCTCAACCCGCCGCGCCCGCCGACCCCGGATACCGACAATACCACAACTGCCGAGGTACCGAGGACGGGACATCAGCACCATTTGGTGATCAGCTCCATTACCGCTGCCTCCACCGCATTGGGTTACCTATTCCTCCCGCAACTGTCGCTTATCAACTTGGCGCTGCTCACCTACGGTGCCGTGCCCATGCTCAACCGCGTGGAAAATTCGCTACGCAACGGCAATGGCGGCCACGAAGCATACAACGCTGCGATTGCTGGACTCTGCCTGGGCAGCGGCCAATATCTAGCCGGGGCCGTACACAACGTGGTATACCATTTGGGCGGACGCATGGTCGAATCCAGCCGCCACGCCGCAGATGCCAGCATGAAAAATGCCCTGACAACCCACCCCACGCCCGTCTGGCAGGCGCGAGGCACGCACGAAGTGCAGGTGAACCTAAGCGGATTGCACGCGGGCGACATCGTAGCGGTGCGTGCTGGCGAAACTGTGCCCGTGACAGGATGGATCGTGCGCGGCGGCGCACTGGTAAGCTTACCCACCGCCACACGTGGTGAAAAACCCATACCACAAGCTAAAAAAATCGGCGACCGCGTATCCGCTGCCGCCTGGGTCTGGTCTGGACAATTGCACGTACAAGCCGAAACAGACGGCGCGGAAAGCCAACGCCGCCAAGTCCACGCATTGCTAGGCAACGCAGCCTACCATGCCACTACCATGCAGAAAAACGCCGAAGCCTGGGCCAACCATGCGGTATTGCCCTTAGCGACCGTATCTATGCTGCTGTGGCCGTTGGCTGGCATCGCGCCCGCCACCGCACTGCTGTTTGGTGCCACGTCCAACACCACACGTGACATGCTCGCCGTACATACCGCCAACCACCTGCGCTGGGCAGCGGAACAAGGATTTTTACTGCGCGACCCCAGCGCGCTCGACAAACTGCTGTGGATTGATACCCTCGTCTTCGATCAAAGCAGCGTAACACACGCCACCCCGCAAACCGGCGCGATTATTCCGCTCGCATCCTTACCCGCCGCGCGCGTAGTGCAATTGGCTATAACCGCATTACAACACCAACGCCACCCCATTGCCGATGCCTTACGTGCTCATGTCGCGCCAGAGCACATGCCCATAGACGAAGCGCCAGTCATGGACGAAATAGACAACGTCGCGTTTGGGGTCAGCGCCCAGGTGAACGGACAGCAGACGAATGTTGGTAATCTACTATTCTTTAAGAAAATTATTGGTGATTTTGACATCCCGACAGAATTGGCGCGCGCCATGCGCTTACAACCCAATGCAACTTGGGTGTTGGTGGCACAAGACGCACAACTGCAAGGCGCTATCGCACTGCTGCCGCGCGTGCGCGCGGAAATCCCTGCCGCGCTGGCCGCCTTGCGTCAACGCGGCCCACGTCGCCTGTTGCTGGTGTCCACACACGCGCAAAATGCGTGCGATGCATTGGCCCAAACCCTAGGCCTGGACGAAGCCCACGGCGGACTCGACGCGCGCGGCAAACGCGACTTCATTGCCACGCTGCAAGCCCAAGGACGGCGGGTAGGCTTTATCAGCAATGGCAACGCCCGCGTTCCGGGCAACGTCCGAGTTCCGGGTAATGCCACAAGTGGTAACACCACAAGTGGTCTGGCCAACACTCTGGCCATGCAACAAGCCGACCTTGCCATCTACCTGGCCACTTGTGACGTTGCCCTCCCCAGTGTGCCTGGCGCTGAATTGGCGCACATCATCCTCACGCCAGGCAGCCTAGCACGCCTGCGCGACGTGTGGGACATGGCCGCACGCCTACATCTGCACCTAGGCAGCAGCCTAGGGCTATGGACCGGCTTTGGCCTACTCAACGCCTTGTGCATCCCCCTGCTCGGCTTTGGCCCGCTACACACCAGCCTGCTATACGCCAGCCTATCTGGCCTAGGACTGCGCCATGCCGCCCTCTCACTCCCCCAGCCCCCCCCACCCCCAGCGCACGGCCTCACGCTCGACGGCGAATGGACCATTGCTGGCGCACCACAACCGTCTACGACGCATTGCCAGGTATTGGCTTAAACTAAACTGCTGGGCATTTCTAAAATACTCCCAATTTTTGATACAAAAACAAATTTTACTGGCCTATTGACCATAGCCCACTGGTGTTTTGGGCTGATTAGCCCCTTCATTGGGGATTTTTTTGGGTCGAATTTGGGGAGTTGTTAGAAATGTGTTGCCCACCCTACGCGGGCTAGGAAAGATTCAAACACACTCACTCCTTCCCATCCCGACTTATCATCTCCCCCGTCTGCGCATCCCACACGCGGGCGGTTTTATCATCCGAAGCGGTGACAATCCGCGTGCCATCGGGACTGTAGGCGGCTGAGAACACAGCATCTTCATGCCCTAGCAAGGTGCGAATCGCCTGCCCCGTCTGCGCATCCCACACGCGGGCGGTGTTATCATTTGACGCGGTGACAATCCGTGTGCCATCGGGACTGTAGGCGGCTGACAACACAGCATATTTATGCCCTTTCAAGGTACGAATCGCCTGCCCGGTCTCTGCATCCCACACGCGGGCGGTTTTATCCCAAGAAGCGGTGACAATCCGCGTGCCATCGGGACTGTAGGCGGCTGACCACACATA
>DYPE01000160.1 GCA_020720085.1 Dichelobacter nodosus
ATTGAAATAAATATCTTTATAAATCAATTGACTGTTGCTAAGTTGAGAGGATTGAGGACAAACCGCCACCGCGACCAACAGTTGGTGGTAAAATTCCTGCGTGCCATTGGCATGGGTGCGTGTGCAAAGATTTACGTTGTGAACGCTGGGAAGTACCGTTGTGCGAGGTGAAATGGAAGGACGGAATTTATATCTGAAAAGTGCTAGACTCACCAAAGCAAGCGAATATGAAAGGCTTAGCTCGCGTAGGCAGAGATTTTTTATGGCAATAAAGGTGTTATTGGCAATGGATTTTTTTGATGAACCTTAACAAAGCGCAAAATCCAGCACCACAGCGGGGTGCGGTATTGATTGTGGTATTGTGGATGACAGCACTGATTGCTTTGCTGGTGGGCGTGTTGGCCAGCGAAGTGCGGTTGTCGGCCAAAGCGGTGCATTATCACAAACAAGGCGTGCAGCAGTGGGCGGATATGTTAGCGGCATTGCGCATGGCGGAGATGGAATTGATGGTGCAACGGATGCCGCAGCCGCCGCGCGAGGCTAAACCCAGCCAGGAACCACAGGATTCGCCGTTATTTCAATTTGATGGACGGCCTTTGACTTTGAGTTATCCTGCGCCGTCCAATATCACGGTGCGCATCATTGACCATGCGGGGCTGATTAATTTGAAATCGATTGATTCCGGGCGTTTTCATCAACTGTTGGAGCACCACTTGGGCAAGGGCAATCCGCAGATTGATGAATTATATGATGCTTGGTTGGATTGGCAGGATGCTGACGATTTAACGCGGTTAAATGGTGCTGAGAAAGATTTTTATGAAAAACAAAAGCCACCTTATACACCACGCAATGGTGAAGTAGAAACGGTGGAAGAATTGTTGTTGATTAAGGGATTTAGTCAACTGTTGAAAGAAACCAATTTGCACGCCACCTTTACTTTGCTAGGCAATAGCGGCGGCGGGGTGAATCCCAATTATGCCACTGTGGAGACATTGGCCATGCTGCCGGGGATGACGGTAGAAACTGCGCGTAAAATTTTGTTAAAACGCACGGAAACTGTATTTAAATCAACCCAGGATATCACCTCAATCCTTTCGCCTGAACAACTCACCAAAGTCACGCCGTGGTTACAATTCACGATTGCCACGGCCAATTATTATACTATTTATCTTGAACCAAAACGCGAAGATAACCAACCGCCCTACGCCTTTATGGCGATTGTACAATTGCAGGGTTACACCACACCGCCTAAAATTCTTTATGCGCGTCCTTACATGGCGCTGCCTGACCGCGTTTTTGAGCAGGAGGCACTGAAAGCCACAGAGAAAACTAAGAAACAGGATAAACAGGATAAACATGAGAACCCGGCATAGCGTGTTACTCGTCCTTTTCCCACTGTTGGCATGGCTGGGTTTTTGGCTATGGTTGAACCTGGGCCATGCACGTTTTGCCGCCCAGTTGCAGCCCGCAGATGGTCTGCAAATGGGGGCATGGACTTTGCGCGTGCACGCGCCGTTGGCAACACATGGCGGCCTGTACCGTTTGCAACTGGAGAATGCCCAGGGGGAAAGCCAATGGGTGGGCAGCTTTCCGCAATGTGGCCCTGGTAGCGCCTTGCGCTGCTTTGTTCATGCGATGCAAATGGATCAAGACCCAGCGCTAGAAGCGGTGGCGTGGAGCGAAAGCGGTATGGGATTTTATTTAGATGCCAATGCCAGTGGCACCAAAAACGCTGGCGTTGTGGCGCAATATGAATTATCCCGCAACGCGCAGCCGCCTGCGTTGCGCAATTGGCGTTGGTACAATGTGATTGGTCCGCATTATCTCACGTTGGGCGCGTATCTATTGCCAGCCTGGTATGGCGCGCTGGGCCTGGCCGCCGTGTTGCGGCGGCGTAGGCGCGCGTCCTGAATTTTGCCAGAACTCCTGTTACGGCTTACAGCTCACCGTAATCTCTTTTCGATTGATTTTGTTGTATAAATTCAGACGCCAAGTTGGGAAATGCGTGTTGTACATAGCCCGCAAAATCCGCTACTGTTGGGCACTCAAACAAGGCAGTAATGGGCCAGGATTGGTGGAAACGCTTTTGGCATTTATTTAATAATTCCATTCCTTTCAATGAATCGCCGCCACATTTGAAAAAACTGTCGTAGATGCCTATGTGCGGCAGATTCAGGGTTTCTGCCCAGATGTCCGCCAGTACGCTTTCCAGCGCGTCACGCGGTGGTGCGTATTGGTGGCCAGCGTTGGTCGCTGCGTCCGTTTCGTTGATTTCCAGCCGCGCCAGCGCATGGCGGTCGATTTTGCCATTGGAATTGAGTGGCATACGTTCCACCACGATGAACACCGCTGGCACCATGTAGTCCGGCAAAATTTCCCGTAAATATTCACGCGCGTCTGGCTTGGCATGGGTTCGCAGATGTAAAAAACCAACCAACCGGTTGTCGCCCAAGTGATTTTGTTGCAACACCACCACGGCTTTGGCAATGGCAGGATGTTGCTCCAGTGCGGCCTCGATTTCACCCAGTTCAATGCGGAAGCCGCGCAATTTAATCTGGTGATCCACACGACCTATGAACTCAATTGCGCCATCCGCACGCCAGCGCGCCATGTCGCCAGTGCGGTATAACCGCCCCGCATCAAAGGGATTGGGTACAAATTTTTCTGCGGTCAATTCCGGGCATTGCCAATAGCCTTGCGCCAGCCCCACGCCGCCGACATACAACTCGCCCGGCACACCCACTGGCACGGGACGCTGATGCGCGTCAAGAATATAACAGGAAGTGCCAGCCAACGGCCCGCCAATCGGCACGGTGACCGCGTTTTCCGCAACGTCAGTAATCTCGTACCAGGTCGAAAACGTAGTATTTTCAGTCGGCCCGTACACGTGCTGAAAATGCGCTGGCCGCCCATGTTCCAAAACCTGGCGCACCCGCGCTGGGTGTACCGCTTCGCCGCCAAAAAGTAAGTAATTGAGCGGCGCGAAAATATCCGGGCATTCGCTGACCAATTGGTTAAACAAGGCAGTGGTCAAAAATAGCGTGCTGATGCCGCGTTCGCGCAGCAGTCGGTAGAAAATTTGCGGTGAAAGCAGGTCTTGCTTGCGCACGCCTTCCAAACGCGCGCCATTAAGCAGCGCGCCCCAGATTTCAAAGGTCGCGGCATCAAACGAGTGATTGGCCGCCTGCGCAATACAATCTTGCGGGGTCAGTTGCACATAGTTGGTCTCGCGCACCAGGCGCACAATCGCCGCGTGCGGCACCATCACGCCCTTGGGCTTGCCCGTAGAGCCGGAGGTATACATCACATAAGCCAGGCTGTGCGCTGTGCTGCCACTGTCTGGGGCGTGGTCTGGGTATGCGGCGATGGTGTTCCAGTGCGTATCCAAGGCTACGCTGCGCGCCTGGTCGAAGCGCAGGTTCAATGTGGCATGGGTCAACAGAATATGCGCCTGCCCATCGGCCAGCATCTGCGCCAGGCGCTCGTGTGGAAAGCTGGGGTCAAGCGGCAAATATGCGCCACCCGCCTTCAAAATCCCTATCATGCCCACCAGCATGGCAATGGAGCGCTCCACGCACAGCCCCACCAGCGCGCCGGGTTGCAGTCCCTGGGCGCACAAATAGTGCGCCAATTGATTGGCGCGGCGATTCAATTCGCCATAGCGGATTTGTTCTGCGCCATAACGTGCGGCAACCGCGCTCGGCGTTTTGACGGCTTGCGCAGCAAATAGCGCGTGTACGGTTTGGCTGGGCATTGGATAGGGGACAGCGTTGAAGTTATGCACAATCAACTCCCAGCGCAACGGGTGACATCAATGTAGGGGCGGTGGTTTATCCCCGCCATAATGTAAGGGTAGTGGTTTATCCTCGCCATAACTTCTTGCTGGACAGGGGATAACGGATACAGGATTTCTTGGCTGAACATATCGATTCCGTTGATTGTTGCGTTTACTGATTCGTTTTAACCCGAATATTTCATAAAACACCAGACATACAGAATAACATATTGATCGAAAACTCAAAATCTCATTTACCCTCCCTATTTCCCGCTGAATTTCGTCAACTATGGGTGGCAATTGGAAGTTTGTGAAACATTCGGGCGCAATGGGGGATAACGAAAAGCGGCACCCACCCCGCTGGGCTAAAAAACCATTATAATAGAACACCAAGCCACCATCCCCACCTACGGAGCACCCATTATGCGCATTCCCGATTATCGCGCACCGCGTTTTACCGCGCAGCGCGTCTTTACCGACCGTGAACAACCGCTTGAATATTTTTTGACCGCGCTCAAGACGGCGCAAGGCGAAAATGAATACCGTGTGCTGAATTTTTATGGCGTGGGCGGGATTGGCAAAACGCGCTTGTGCCAGCATTTTGCACAACACCTGCCCGCGCTGCGTGATGAAGAGTACACCGTGTTGTCGGCGCGGGTGGATTTTGAGGACAGTCAATACCGCGACGCGCTGAATGTTTGGTATTTTATGCGCCAACAACTGGCGCGTGGCGGCATGACTTTTCCGGCGTTTGATACCGCGTTTGCGCGTGATTTTGCCCTGCGTTATCCGGGCGTGGACATTGCGCAGCGTTATCCGGGCTTGTTTGCCCAGCCCAATGACACGCTCAATGACCTCAACGACGTGTTAAACGACGTGCTGGGCAATATTCCAGGGGTAAATTTGCTGTACAAATATACCAACCGCCTGAGCCAGCGCCTACAACGCTGGTGGCAGCAGCGCGGGCGGCAGGTGTTAGCGGACTTGGATGGGTTAGCGCCGGACAAATTGCGGGAAAAATTGCCGATGTTTCTGGCAGCGGACATTGATTATTGGCTGAGCGAATTGCGCCGTCTGCGGCGGGTGGTGATTTTTTACGACACGCATGAAGCGCTGGCGCGCACTCAGCCCAACCAAAGCGAACTGGCAAGCTGCCGTGCGGATGAATGGCTGCAAACCTTTGTCGCGCAAATGCCGGGCGTGTTGCATGTGGTGTTGGGGCGCGACCGCCTGGCGTGGGCTGACCATGATGCCGACTGGGCGCAAGTGATTGACGCGCATTTGTTGGGCGATTTGTCGGACGCGGATGCGGATAAATTCTTGTGCCAAGTGCCGATTGAAGACGCGGCGATTCGTGACGCGATTGTTGCCGCTGCCGGTGGTGTGCCGTTTTATCTCGATTTGCAAGTAGATGTGTTTGAAATGCTGCAACAACGCGGCGCAACGCCGCAGGCGACGGATTTTGGCGGCACCCAGCCGCAAGTGTTGGCGCGTTTTGTCAGCCATTTGGAAAGCCGCTGGCAAACTGCGCTCAATACCGTGTCGTGTGCGCGTTTTTGCAACGAAGCATTGTTTTTGCACTTAAAACAAAGCTTTCCGGCGGATATGGGCGCGGTGAGTTATAGCGAATTGCGCCGCTTTTCTTTCTGGAAAGCCGATGAGGGGCGCGTGTTCATGCACACGCTGCTGCGCGAATATTTGCAAGAAGCCCTGCACGCCCGCAATCCGGCGCAGTTCCAGGCGATGCATCAGGCGTTGTTTAGCGCGTATGACGCAACCCTGCACGGCCTTGACCAACCGATTGACCTCACCCCCGCCCATCACCAGGCGCTGGCAGAAGCCGCTTATCATCTGCAACAGGCTGCGCCGCAAGAGTATCCGCAGTGGATTAACAAGCAAAGCGATATTTTTCATCGTGCCGCCGCGTGGCAGACCTTATTGCCGCTGTATCAAGCCGCGTGCGACTTGGCGCAACAGCATTGGGGCGACGCGCATCCT
>DYPE01000024.1 GCA_020720085.1 Dichelobacter nodosus
TTATTTTTTAATAAAATTCCAATCGCCTTCCCATTCTTTTTCGCCCGCGTTGCGCCACTTGCCCATCAACACGCGGCCATTGTCCAACACTTTCCATTCCACCTCGCCGTTGGTTTCTGGCGCGCCCTTTTTTTTGCCCGTCCATTCCCGCCATACGCCTTTCAGCATATCGCCTTGCAACACCGCGTCAATTTCACCGACTTGCTTTTCCAATGCACCGTATTGATACGTGCCAGTGATTTTATCGCCTTTTTGTACCAAGGTGATCAAGGCCAATTCCGTACTGCTCCATTGGCCGCTGAGGTTAAATGCAGCGGTGGTAGCCGGTGCCGCTGGCTGGATGTGGTTGGCGCTTGCGCATAGACCACAATGGAAGCCGACAACGCAGCAGTAAAAATCATAGTTACCAATTTGGCCATAAATAAAAATTCCATAGTTACATGAGTAGAAAATCACGTCGGGGATGCGTTCCTGCCCGGTGCATATCCGGCGCGCCATTACACTAGATTTTAGGATGGCGGTTCACTGGCAGGCTGTCAAGGATTGTATGGCGGGTTACTGTGTACGTTTTTGCACTAAATTCACAAAAATAATAATGGATAACAATCAGATATTAAAATAAGCATGAAATCACATCAAGATTTTGCTATACCTTATTGGCAGTATTGAAAAAAATTGTAGTAAAATACTCGCATTCAACAGCAAAATATGCTTGAATAAGCACGGCAATCCATGGTGGTAAGCACGCCGCCGACAAAACGCAAACCCACGGGGGAATACGATGAAAAGCATCTCATGGCGATTGGTTTCCGCACTGATCCTGGCCGCCCTAGGCGGTTGTTCGCACACGCCAGTGCCTATTGCAACCAGTTATCCGATGACCACACAACAACGGATGCAGGCCGCGCACCATTGGCAAGTATTGGCCGAACATCTTGCGGGGCGTATACGGCAGCGGCTCTATCCTGCCTCTGCCGCGCCTGAGGCGTTTCCAGCGGAAGCCCCCCTGCCGGAAGAAGGCGGCGAGGCCATGACCGCATCTGCTGTGGCCACTCCTTTGATTACTACGCCCTATGGCCAAGACCCAGCGGTATATGTTAATCCGCCCAAGCGCACCAATGAAACCGCGTTTGGCAATGCGTTCTATCAGTTATTGCGCAGCGAATTAGTCAACCAAGGCGTGCTGGTCAGTAACCAGGCGGATCGGGTGAACGCCAATTGCCCTGGCATTAGCACGTGTACGCCGATGATTTTGGATTATGATGTACAAGTTGTGCAGCATAATGACCGCAATGCCGAAGTCGCCATGCCAGGCCGATGGAGTCTAGGCGCAGTAGGCATTTGGCTGGTTTCCCATATCGCAGAAAATTGGGAATCTTCGGGCTGGGCCGTTATGCCGGTAACGGTTGCGCTGGATGTGCACGAGTGGCGCAAACTGAGATTTCCTGGCCAAACCAATACCGAAATGCTGATCACCACTACCGTATCGGACGGCGATTTGGTGGTATTTGGCGAAACCAATATTTATTATGTCAACACCGGTGATGACGATCATTACCAAAAAACCTTGAAAACCTATAAGGTGGTAACCCAATGATCCAATACACGCAAAGCCGATGGATAAGTGCGTTATTTTTGGCTTGGGCCGTAAGCGGATGCGCGCCTGGCCCCACCCAACCGGGCGCGCCCAACCGGCAACAAGTAAACGCTGACGATGAAAAGCACCTGATTAAAGCCAGTTACGATGCAGTGGATCGCATGTTGGGCGAAGTGGAAACCAGCCGCTTGCGCTTTGATTTGATAAAAAGCAAGCCGCTGATCGTGGCGAGTTTTGTTAATATTGACAATATTCAGGAGTCTTCCACCTTTGGCCGCATCATCGGCGAGCAAGTCGGTTCCCGCTTCTCGCAGAATGGCTATCCGGTCGTTGAAGTCAAAATGCGCGCTGATTCGGTGATGGTGCGCGAAGGCACGGGGGAATTGGTGCTGTCGCGCCATTTGCAGGATTTAAGCTTTGAGCACAGCGCCCAAGCCGTGGTGGCAGGTACTTACGCCCAGGCCAAGGACTTTGTGTATGTGACCATGAAGCTCATCCG
Source organism: Dichelobacter nodosus (assembly GCA_020720085.1). Lineage (GTDB taxonomy): Bacteria > Pseudomonadota > Gammaproteobacteria > Beggiatoales > Beggiatoaceae > DYPE01. The sequence goes on from DYPE01000024.1 coordinate 2,097, forward strand.
CGCCGAGGACGGCATTATCGTCTATTCCTATGATTACCGTATGCCCATGGACGCCGACACCAAACGCCTGCTCAATCCGCCGCGCAAGCGATTGTAATTTAACACAATAAAGAGGGGTTGGCCGCCACCCCTCTCATCGCATTTACTCCTGGTTTACTCATTGGCCAATTGCTGCAAAGCGGCGGTAAGTCCCAACACCACATGCGTCATGCGCGCATAATCCAGCGTATCCGGCGTATCTTGCGCGGTGTGGTAATGGGGATTGCGGAACATGGCAGTGTCCGTGATCATTAAAGCCGGATAACCCGCTGCCCAAAACGGCGCATGATCAGACCAGCCCAACGGCGGGATCACATCCGGTGCCGCCACGCCCGCCGAGGGAATGCGGCCATGCTGACGGAATGTGGCAATGGAACGATGCACCCAATCGCGCGACGCCAAATTGCCAACAAAACCAATAAAGTTGCCCGTATCCGGGTAAAACCAAGAAAATACCGGTGGATACGTTTGACTGCCGGGTTGATCGGAATAATAGCCCAGCATTTCCAACGACCACATGCCATACACAGGCACGCGCTGTGCCTGCAAGTGGTGGACATACTGCTCACTGCCCATGTCCTGTGTGGCATAAAATGGCGCTTCCTCATTCACAAACGCCACCAGGTGAATAGGACGGGCAAACGTGCGGCCCGCCAGTGCCCGCGAAACTTCCAGCAATGCCGCCACGCCAGAAGCATTGTCATCCGCCCCCGGCGATCCCTCCACCGAATCATAATGCGCGCCCACCACCACAATGTCAGCATGTTTGCCATCGCCAGGCAAAATGACTTGCAAATTTTGATAGGCCACGCCATTCACTAAATATTCCTGCGCTTGCGGTTGGTATCCCATTTGCTCCCATTGTATGGCAATGTATACCTTGGCCGGTAGCAATCGGTTTTGCTTAAGATTGTTGCGTTCTTGGGCTGCTAATTCAGCCACATGGTGGTGCAGGCGCACAGCCAGCGCACTTTGTTCTGGCGTCAGCGGCGGTGGCACATCCTGCCAATTAGAGCCAGGCATGTGCACACAATAGCGCACAGCCCCCCAAACCAAGGCCACAAGCAAGGCCACGACGGCAAACCCTTTAGCAAAAAAAAGTCTCATGAAACGGCCCTGTTTTTTTAACAATGGGGAAGGTTCCCCGTGCGCCTGGCTTTCGTGCCAAGCCATGTTACAATTCCAATTTAATTAGAAAATCAACGGATCACACGGCGGCTGCCATGAAAATTCAGTTTATCGGCGCGGGTTCCGCGTTCACCACAGCGGAATATTATCAGTCTAACATGCTCATTACTGCCGCCAATGGCCAGCGTTTGCTATTGGACTGCGGCAGTGACGTCCGGTTAGGATTGGCAGAATGCGGCCTTGATACCGAGCATATTGGGCGTGAATTACACGCAGTATACATTTCCCATTTGCACGCTGACCACGTTGGCGGCATGGAATGGCTGGCGCGCGCCACGCGCTACGCACGCCCCCCGGCCAGGCTCGCGCTGTATGCACAAGCCAAATTGTTACATGCCATGTGGAATGAAACTCTGGCAGCCGGGTTGGATTGTATGCCAGGCAAACACATGCACTTGACTGATTATTTTGCCTGCCATCCATTACAAGCGGACGAACTGTTCCAATGGGCTACCTTACGTTGCCGCATGGTGCGTATGCCGCACATCATCAATACCTATAAGCATCATTACAGCTATGGCTTGCTGTTGCAAGAGGACAGCGGCAACAGCCCGCGCGTGTTCATCACTACGGATACCGTATTTGTGCCGGATATTTTAGAGGCATTTGCGCCAAAAATAGACGTCATCTTTCACGACTGCGAAACCGCACCATTCAAAACCGGCGTGCACACCCACTATGAAGAATTGCTCACGCTGCCTAAAGAAATCCGCCGAAAAATGTGGTTATATCATTACCAGCCCAATCCGCCATTCACGCCCGAACAGGATGGATTCTTAGGGTTTGTGGCTAAAGGCCAGAGTTTTGTTTTGGACTAAGGGCGTGGCCGCAATCAACGTCCACTATCCCGGATATTTCATGAATCACTCCAACTTGTTTATTTTTATAATAATATTAATAGAACTTACGCATTGACGGCAGTTCGAAATTGTGGGTTGAGACATTCCGTTTTTTCATAAAAATTTTAATTCAATTCCCCGGAAATACGGCCCCGCATCCCGGCACACGGCGAACACGTATGGTAGAATGCGCCCTAGCAATGGCCGGGCAAGCTTGCGGTGGCCAACCCTCCATTCTCCAGGAACTCCATTTTTATGAAAATCTGTATTTTATCCGACAGCCACGACAATATTCCCCTGCTCAAGGAAACTCTGCGCCAAGCGCAAGCAGCAGGGGCGCAGGCGGTATTGCACTGCGGCGATATTGTTGCGCCCAGCACGCTGGAAAAAGCGCGGCTGCCGGGGTTGCCCGTGCATGTGATTCACGGCAACAATGCTGGGGATTTGTTTGCGCTGTCCAAATTGGCGTTCCAGCCAGACAGCCAATTGCATTATTATGGGCAAGATGCTGCATTCACCTTGGCTGGGCGGCGGATTTTTTTAGTGCATTACCCTCATTACGCCAAAGCCATGGCCGTGACGGGCGATTATGACTTAGTGTGCTGTGGCCACACTCATCGCACAGCCATTGAATCCATTGCCAATATCCAAGGCACAACCACCTTACTGGTGAATCCCGGCACCGTAGGCGGCGTGGCGGCCAAGCCCACCTACGCGCTGGGCGATTTGGCGACCATGGAATTCACCATTCTTGATGTGCCGCCCGCGCCGTAAGCGCCTAGCGCGCCGAGTCCACATGTAACATTGAATTTTTGCCAAACCTGGCGAAAAATCATGAAAAAACGATATACTATAAAAATTTTGGCCACTATAATGTTTTTTTAGTATGGCGAGGTAAAAATCCATGCACTTTGAAATTGCCCGTGAGCAGCTACTCCCACCTCTGCGGATTTTGGCAAGTATTGTAGAACGCAAACAAATTCAACCCGTTTTAGGCAACGCGCTGGTGAGTACAAGCGGAGGCAAACTTCTTTTAGTGGGCACAGACTCCCATATTGAAATCGCGTGCACGATAGAATTGCATAGCGGCGATGATGGGATGAATACCACTATCCCAATATTGAAATGGTTTGAAATTTGCCGTTCTTTGCCCGATGGCAGCCTCATCCGTGTGCGCGAGGAAGAACATGGCCGCGTCTCCATCAATGCGGGCAAAAGTAAATTTTCACTGGCCACTTTACCAGCAGACACCTACCCCAATAGCAAACCATTGCAGCCGGATCGTGAATTTTTGTTGCCGCAGGGCATGTTGCGCGATTTATTTGCACGCACTTCGTTTGCTATGGCGCAGCAAGACGTGCGTTTTTACCTCAATGGCATGTTGATGCACGTGCAAGACGAGCAAGTAAGCATGGTCGCCACGGACGGTCATCGTCTGGCATTGACGATTCACCCATTTGCCATGACCGAGGGTGAGCCAGTGCAAGTGATTATTCCACGCAAAGGCGTGCTCGAATTGCTGAAAATTCTTGAAGATTCTGATGATGAAGTGCGCATTGCCATTGGTGGCGGCCATATCCGTTTTGAACTGCCGAAATTGACGTTTACCAGCAAATTGATTGACGGCAATTATCCCGACTACGCCCGCGTCATCCCGGATCACCCTGAGCATGAATTGGTGGTTGACTGCGCCCAGTTCAAACAAAGCCTCAGCCGTGTAGCCATTTTGGCTAATGACAACAACAAAGGCGTGCGTTTGGAGTTATCCCCCAACGAATTTCGCATCCGCGCCCATAATCCTGAGCAGGAAGAAGCAGAAGAAGAATTGGATGCGCGTTACGAAGGGGATGATTTGGAAATTGGTTTTAATGTCAGCTATTTACTTGATACTATAAACGCAATTGCCACAAGCTCGGTACGCTTGCGTTTTATCGATAGCAGCAGCAGTTGCCTGATTACCGCCATGGACGACGACAGCACGAAATACGTCATCATGCCCATGCGGCTCTAATCTCCAATAGGAATGGTGAATTATGACTGATTAATTCATAAGTTATAATTCACCATTCATAATTCACCATTCACCATTCACCATTAGTTGAAACGACTCCCTTGAAAAAACAGATTACAGCTTTGTTTACCGAAGCGCTCGTGTGCTTGCGTGCGCAAGGTACAATTCCCCAGGACGCGCCTGCTGTTGTGCAACTTGAGCGTACGCGCGACTCCCAGTTTGGCGATTTCGCTTGCAACTTGGCGATGGTATTGGCCAAGCCTGCACGCTGCAAACCGCGCGATTTGGCCGCCAGCCTAGTGGCGCATTTGCCCGCTTCGCCGCTGGTCGCCAAGGTGGACATCGCCGGGCTGGGCTTTATCAATGTCTACCTCGCGCCGCAAGCCTACCATAGCGTGGTGAGCCAAATTCTGGCACAAGGCGATGGCTATGGTCGCTGCGAACGGGAAACGGCATCGCGCGTACAAGTGGAATTCGTTTCTGCCAATCCCACCGGCCCCTTGCATGTGGGCCATGGCCGTGGCGCGGCGTATGGCGCGGCGCTGGCCAATTTGCTAGAAATCGCAGGCTGGCAGGTATTCCGTGAATATTATGTAAATGACGCAGGCCGCCAGATGAATATTTTGGCCGCGTGCGTGTGGCTACGTTATCTGGACTTGGGCGGCGAAACCCTGCCGTTCCCCGCACGCGGCTACCAAGGGGATTATGTATGGGACATCGCGGCAGACCTGCGCCGTACTCAGGGCAATGCCTACCATCATGCCGCCGCTGCGGTGCTGGCCGAATTGCCGCCAGACGAACCGCAAGGCGGCGACAAAGAAAAACACATGGACGCGCTGGTGGAACGTTGCCAAGCCCTGCTGGGCACCGACGGCTTCCGTGCGGTGTTTGATGCGGGATTGGACGCTATTTTGGACAATATCCGCCAAGATTTGCGCCAATTTGGTGTGGAATACGATCATTGGTACTCCGAGCGCGGCTTGGTGGAACAGGGCAAAGTGGAACACGCGCTGGCTAAACTACGCGCCACCGGCCATTTGTATGAGCAGGACGGTGCACTGTGGTTCCGCTCGCAGGCATTTGGCGACGAAAAAGACCGCGTGGTGGTGCGTGAAAATGGCCAATACACCTATTTTGCCTCGGACATTGCCTATCACTTGGATAAACTAGAACGCGGCTTTGATAAACTGATTAACATCTGGGGTGCGGATCACCACGGCTATGTGCCGCGCTTGTCCGCCGCCATTGCCGCGCTGGACGGCGATGCCCACCGTTTGACGGTGCTGCTGGTGCAATTCGCCACCTTGTACCGGGGTGAAGAACGTTTGCAAATGTCCACGCGCAGCGGCGAATTTATTACCTTGCGCGAACTGTACGAAGAAACCGGCGTGGACGCAGCGCGGTTTTTCTACGTCATGCGCAAAAACGAGCAACATTTGGATTTTGATTTAGAATTGGCCAAATCTCAATCTAACGACAATCCGGTATATTACATCCAATATGCCCATGCCCGCATTTGCAGTGTGGCCAAACAATTGGCAGACCGGGGTTGGACATGGCACCACCGCGCCGAAGCGTTGGCTAGCCTGGCCAATGCCCATGAACAAGCGTTGCTCACCCAACTGGCGTATTACCCAGAAATGATTGAAGCCGCTGCGGCTGCGTATGAACCGCACCAAGTGGCGTACTATCTGCGCGATTTGGCCCATGCGTTTCATACTTACTACAATGCCCACCTATTTTTGGTGGATGAAGCCGATGTGCGCGACGCCCGCTTGAGCCTGATTTTCGCAGCACGGCAAGTGTTGCGCAATGGCCTGCGCATTCTCGGAGCCAGTGCGCCGGAAGTGATGTAGTCAGGTAGGGTGGACAAAATGTCTTTTTATTTTGCCCACCATGACGGGAACACCGCCGTTGGCGGGAACGCCGCCGTTGACGCGACACAAAATGGTGGGCAACGAAAAAAGGTTGCCCACCCCTACACTTTGAGCCAGCCATGATGACCAACTTGCGCATATTTTTGTTAAGCCTGCTGCGCGTCGGCATGTATGCCGCAGTGCTGGGCGTAATCGCAGCGATGGCGGGCATGTACTATGTGCGCTGGCATATCCTGCCGCAACTGCCTTCCACCGCGCATCTTAAAGAAGTGCAGATGCAAATGCCGCTTAGAATTTATACCCTAGACGGCCAATCCATTGCCGAATACGGCGACGAACGCCGCAAGCCGCTGACCAATGACGAAATTCCGCCAATGTTAGTGAAGTCCGTGCTGGCCATTGAAGACGCCCGCTTTTACGAGCACCATGGCGTGGATTTTAAGGGGCTGGCGCGGGCCGCGTTGCACGCGATGAAAACTGGGCGCATTGAACAAGGCGGCAGTACCATCACCATGCAATTGGCGCGTAATTTTTTTCTAGGCCGCGAACAGACCGGCAAACGCAAGCTCAAAGAAATTTTGCTGGCATGGCGGATTGAAGAGGAATTGCGCAAAGAAGAAATTATGGCTTTGTATTTAAATAAAATTTTCTTCGGTCACCGCGCCTATGGTATTGCTGCGGCTGCGCAAGTGTATTACGGCAAAACCGTGCAACAACTTACTTTGGCAGAAATGGCCATGCTGGCAGGCATTCCCAAAGCGCCTTCTGCCAACAACCCCATTTCCAACCCCGAACGGGCGATGGAGCGGCGCAATTACATTCTCAAACGCATGTTGGAGTTGGGTTATATTCAAGAAAACGAATACCAAGAAGCACTAAAAGCGCCCAACACCGCGCAATTGCATTCGTTCGGCATTGACGTGCAAGCCAGTTACATCGCCGAAATGGCGCGCGCCTATGTGGAGGAAAAATATGGCAAAGATAATGCTTATGCCATGGGCCTGAAGGTATACACCACCGTGTCTGCACGCTTGCAACACGCCGCGCAACAGGCGTTGCACAACACTTTGCTGGAATATGAACGCCGCCACGGCTATCGGGGGCCAGCGCGGCATATCGACTTGCCCTCCGTCGCTGCCGTGCCAGCGGGCCGGGAACGCCCGCGTAGCGAAGTGGCAACGGAATGGCTGGCACCCATGGTTAGCGCGCTCAACGAACAGCCAGTGGTAGGCGGACTGATACCTGCCGTGGTGGTTGCCGTGGCGGATAAAAGCGCACAAGTTTTTGTTAAAGAAACCATTCACCCGCCCCAGCAAGGCAATCTAGTCCAGAACACAAACGTAGGGGCGGTGGTTTATCCCCGCCCAGCAACCGGGAACACAGGCGTGGCATGGATTCCCTGGGAAGGGCTGGCCTGGGCGCGGCTTTACCGCAATGAAAACAGCATGGGGCCTGCGCCCAAAAAAGCAGCAGACGTACTCGCGGTCGGCGATGTCATTTATATCCAACCATTGGAGAAAAAAACCACAGCCGCCAAAGACAAAAAGCCAACAGAAGACAGCGCAAGTGCCGCTGATAATAGCAATGCGCCAATAGACGATGACGGCCAACCTACGGCGGAGCCCCCCCCGTCTAGCGGAGAATGGCAATTGGCGCAAGTGCCACACGTGGCGGGCGCGCTGATTTCCATTGACGCCGAGGATGGCGCAATTCAGGCACTAGAAGGCGGTTTTGACTTTTACCACAGCAAATTCAACCGCGTTACCCAAGCCATCCGCCAGCCGGGTTCTAGTTTCAAACCATTTATCTATTCCGCCGCCCTGGACAGCGGCTACTCGCCTGGCACTGAGGTCAATGACGCGCCGCTGGTATTCACCGACGACCTGGGGCGGGTGTGGCGGCCTGAAAATTATGCCAAGGAATTCAAAGGCTGGATGCCATTGCGCACCGCACTGGCCACCTCGCGCAACCTGGTATCCATCCGCATCATGAGAGACGTAGGCATAGACAAAACGCTAGAACATGCTGTTCGTTTTGGCTTTGACCGCAAGCGGCTACCGCGCAACCTGACTTTGGCCCTGGGCACGCCCGAACTCACCATGCAAGAATTGGCACGCGGCTATGCGGTATTTGCCAATGGCGGTTTTTTAGTGGAACCGTATTTTATCGCCCGCATTGAAGACAGCCTGGGCAATGTGCTGGAAGAGGCGCACCCTAAAAAAGCCTGCCGCGAATGCGACCCGCCGGTCAATTTGGCCCAGGCCACGCCGGAAAGCAGCGGCGCGCTACCCGCTGCAACAGATGCCAATTCACCACCAGGGGATACTACACTCGCGCCGCGCGTAATTTCATCGCAAAATGCCTGGCTGATGACGGCCATGTTACAAGACGTAGTGCGCTACGGCACAGGCGCGCGCGCCAAAAAAGCATTAGGCCGCAATGACCTGGCCGGTAAAACCGGCACCACCAACGACCAAAAAGACGCCTGGTTCAGCGGATTCAATAGCAAAATCGTTACCACCAGTTGGATAGGCTTCGACCAACCCGCCTCGCTGGGCAAACAAGAAACCGGTGCCCGGGCCGCGCTGCCGATGTGGATTGCCTACATGCGCGAGGCTTTGAAAAATCAACCAGAAACCGTGCACCCGCAACCTTCAGGCATAGACAACATACAACCCAGCCATGACCCCAGCGAAACTGGCGAAGACGGCGATACCGAAATGACGCCAGACTATTTCCAAAACCCCAGCGGACAGCCTCTTTTCCTTGACCCAAGCGGCGCACCCGTTCACGCGCCATCTGGCATAGAGGCCACGGATGAGCTGTTCTAATCCAAACCAGGAACACAGACCTTGCGCACCGGAATGGCGCTGGCACGGCCTGTTGTTGGGCACTGCCATCGGCGACAGCGTGGGCCTGCCCGCCGAAGGGCTACGCGCCGCACGCCTGGCCAAATGGTATCGCCACGGCTGGGGCCACCGCTTGCTTGGCCCATGGGGCGGCATGGCCAGCGACGACACCGAACACACCGTATTTACTGCCAACTGCCTCTTGGCCAGGAACACTGGCGTTGCCAGCAACACTGGCGTTCGCGCACACCACACCGCGCCAGACCGCGACGCAGCACAAGAGGTCACCCAGCGTTTTCTCCACTGTTTAGCCTGGGAGTTGCGCCTATGGCTGCTGGGCCTGCCAGCGGGCATAGGCTTCGCCACCCTGCGCGCCATCTTGCGGCTCTGGCTGGGCGTATCGCCTGAGCGCAGCGGCGTATTTTCCGCAGGCAACGGCCCAGCCATGCGCGCCGCACCCATCGGCTTGTTTTATGCGCATGATACAGCACAACGTTGGGCCACACTGCACGCATCTACCCAACTCACCCACACCGACCCTAAAGCGCTCATTGCCGCCCGCGCCGTGGCGGACATTGCCGCCTGGATTGGCCGCGAGCAACCCAGTGCCACCTTGGAAGGCCGCCCCGCATGGCCACAATTGCGCGCGTGGCTAGAACAGCCTGGCGATGATCCAGCATCGCAATGCGTAGCCTGGCGCGCCGCACTCGATACCTGCTCGCGCGCTGTGGCTGAAAATTGGCAAGTAATTGAACTTTCAAGAAAATTACACCCGCACGGCCAACCCGAAATCAGCGGTTACATTTACCACACCGTGCCCGTGGCCATCTACGCCTGGCACCGCCACTGGGGCGACCCGAGCGCCACACTCACCGCCGTTTGGCAATGCGGCGGCGACACCGACACCGCTGGCGCAGTGGCGGGCGCGCTGGTCGGCGCGCTGGCAGGGACTAAACCCTTCCCCACTCCTTGGGTCACAGGCTACCGCGACTGGCCGCTCAGCCAGGGGTTCCTGCAACGCCTAGCCACAGCACTCAGCACACCGCAATGCCGCCCCGTTTACTACTGCCGCCTGGCTGTGCCCGTGCGCAATCTATTTTTTCTAGTCTTAGTCTTAATACACGGCGCACGCCGGTTGCTGCCGCCTTATTGACCGCCTGCAACCAACAGATTAAAAATAGAATTTTATATTAGCAACGAATAAAAACGTGCTGCCCTGCCTGATAAACACATAGAAAACCCCGTTATCAATTCACCCGCTGTGGCAGCGTTTAAGCCGGGGGCGAAGTTGAATGATGCGGTGAACGGATAACAGATGAACCTTCAAGACCTGCAAAAATCGCTTTGGGCGACTGCCGACAAGCTGCGCTCCAACATGGACGCCGCCGAGTACAAGCACATCGTGCCTGGGCTGATTTTCCTCAAATACATTTCCGATGCCTTCCAAGCGCACCAACTCTACTTGAGCGCACGTTTCAGCAATCCCCAAGACGATTATTACGAAGAGCGTCCCAGTGTGCGCGAAAGCGAGTTGGAAGAGCGCGATTATTACCTGCGGATTGCGGATACTTACCATGCGTGGCGGGGCTTACCGTTGGCTTCGACAAGCTCAGCCACCGGTAAGCCGCTTCCTGAGCTTGTCGAAGGGAGCTATCAAGACCTTCCCGGCTTCTGCAAATCCGCCAGTCGCGCCGAAATCGAAAAGCACGGCTTTGTCCTCACGCCAGGGCGCTACGTTGGCGCGGCGGAAGTGGAAGACGACGGCGAGCCGTTCGCGGAGAAGATGGAACGCTTGAGCGGGGAATTGGCGGAGCAGTTCGCGGAAGGGGCGCGGCTGGAGGCAGAGATTAAAAGGAATTTGGGGAGGTTGGGGTATGAAATCTAACGCCAGCGGCGCGAAAGGCGCAAATTTTTATATTAGTTTTAATAATTTCTGGTGAAACATGGCACTTGAGCCGAACAAAAACACTTTATCACTAGGCGAAATCCTCGCCATCTTGCGCCGTCACAAGCCCGAATTGGAAAAACGCTACGGTATCCGCCGCCTGGCGGTATTTGGATCGCGTGTCAGTGGTGCGCAGCAGCCAGACAGCGATATAGATATATTGGTAGAGCTTGGCGATAAGCCACTGGGCATGGCTTATTTCGCCCTGGTGCGGGAAATCGCCGCACTGTTTCCATTCAAAACCGATGTCGTGTCGAAATCAGCCCTCAAGCCCCGTTACTTTGCCGCCATTCAAGACGAGTTACGCGATGCCTAAACGACACGCCAAATTGTTGCTCGCTGATATTTTAGAAGCTATCGAGAAAATCGAACGCTATTTAAGCGGCATGTCTTATCAGACTGTTAGCAAAGATGACAAAACCGTGGATGCGGTGATCCGCAATTTCGAGATTATCGGCGAAGCCGCCAATCAACTTCCGCCAGAGTTTATCAGACAACATCCGCACATCCCGTGGCGTGACTTAGCGGACTTTCGCAATATATTGATTCACCAATATTTTGGCGTAGATTTGCGCATGATTTGGGAAATCGTTGAGATGAATCTCGGCGAATTGAAACAACAATTACACGCCATAAAGTAGACTGAATCCATGCCAATACAAGGAGGCATGAAATGAATCTAACCCAGGAAATTCAATCTCAAGTGACAGGATTATCCAGTGATTTACAAGCGGAAATCCTAGATTTCATCAAATTCGTTAAATATCAGCGCCGGATTGTCAAACCCCTTGCGCCGCTGTTTCCGCCGACACGCCTGGAGGATGTGGCGGGCTGTCTGCGCTATACGGGGCAGGCCAAAACGATTGAAGAAATGGATGCTGCGGTGGCAGAACGGTTTCGTCTTGCCTTACCGTTCCCTGAGCTTGTCGAAGGGAACGGTAAGGCAAGACGAAACGAGGCTAGCTGAATACCATGCCCTACCTCTATATCCTAGAATGCGCGGACGGCAGCTATTACACCGGCAGCACTTGGAATTTAGAAAAAAGACTGTGGGAACACCAAAACGGCTTGGGCGCGAATCACACGAAAAAACGTCTGCCGATCACGTTACTGTACTGTGAAGAATTTGAGCGGGTGGAAGATGCTTATTTGCGGGAAAAGCAGATTCAAGGTTGGGGGCGGCGTAAGAAAGATGCGTTGATTGCGGGGGATATGGATAAATTAGTTGAGTATTCGTGGAGTTCATCGGCGGAACCGCTCCCTGAGCCTGTCGAAGGCAGCGCCACAGTTCAAAGAAGCTTGGAGATTTAAGGGTGATTGATATGCTTTTTTGTCAGACTCAGGATTTACCGGATTCCAGGATTTTCAGGATGATGGCGCGGCATTTATCCTGTAAATCCTTTAGAATCTGTACTGAGCGGTAACGGACGTTTTGTGGCGTTTAGTTCTACTGCCTCGAATCTAACCCCCGATGATACGGACGTATGGCCGGATGTATTCGTGCATGATATTGAACAAGGTATCACCGAACGAATCAGTATGCCCAAAAATGTGTACGAAAACCCACTCATTGCCAGAGCGCCAGACATCAGCGCGGATGGCCGATATGTAGTGTACCGAAGCCCCTACTTATCAGATACATTTGTCCATGATCGCCTAACCGGGGAACGCGTCACTTTGCCGTTATTACGCGATACCTTTTTTACCCACCCAAAAATCAGCGGTGACGGCCAGACGGTGGTGTTGGCGGCAGACGACGGCAACCGCCGCCGCCAGATTTTACGCTATCGCCGCAATACAGGTTATGATTGGTTGACATTCGATCAATCCGAAATCATCTCCACAGGCAGCAAAGGCACCGGCAACGACGATAGCGGCAACCCAGCGATTAACTTCAATGGCCGTTATATCGCCTTTGATTCCTACGCCGATAACTTAGACGGCCCGGATGGTAACGGTGTGGAAGACATTTTTGTGCATTTTGCCTATTGAGGAGCATGGCGGGCAATCATGGAATTTTTTTATGGAACAAGCCAATTTTGTTACCTGGTTTAGGGAGGCATCGCCCTACATCCATGCCCATCGTGGCAAAACTTTTGTCATTTGCTTAGACGGTGCCGCAGTAGAGAGTACTGAATTGCGCTGGCTGGCGCATGACATCGCCACGTTGCACAGCTTAGGAATACGGTTGGTGGTCATTCACGGCACACGTCCGCAAATTGACCGTTGCCTAGAGCACGCAGGCTTGCCGATTCGGTTTGAACTGGGAATGCGCATTACCAGCGAAGAGGCCATGCCGTGTGTAAAACGCGCCTGCGGCGAAGCGCTGGCCACATTGCAAGCCGCGTTGTCCACCGCACTGGCCAAGCCGGTGGCGGCGTTAGCGGCCTACAACCGCTCTGCTGCTGGCAACGCCGCCGCCAGCTCCGGGCAGCGCGCGGGCATCCGCATTGTGTCTGGCAATTTTATCACCGCCCAACCGATTGGCGTGCGCGAAGGCATTGATTTTGGCTACACGGGCGATGTACGTAACGTGGATGCGGCAGGTATCCAGCGCCTGCTGGACGAAGGCTATCTCGTGTTGTTGTCGCCGCTGGGCCATTCTTTGACCGGCGAATGCTTTAACCTGACGGTGGAGGAAGTGGCCACGGATGTGGCCAAAGCCTTGCGTGCGGACAAGTGGATTTGTCTAAGCGAAGCTGCGGGCGGCGTAACGGACGAACATGGCCAACCCCTTCACGAATTACTATTGCCGCAAGCGCGACACTTGCGCGACACAGCGGCCAACGACTTTTTACGCCGTCAAATGCGCTTTGCCGTACAAGCGTGTGAAGGCGGCGTGCAGCGCGTGCATGTGCTGGATCGGCGCCAAGACGGCGCGTTGTTGCTGGAATTGTTCTCACGCGACGGCGTGGGCGCGCTGGTCAGCCAAGACCCGTTTGACAGCATCCGCCAAGCCGACATTCAAGACGTGGGCGGTATTTTAGAATTGATTGCACCTTTAGAACACAAGGGTATTCTGGCACGGCGCTCGCGCGAGAAACTGGAGCGCGAAATCGCCACCTTTACTGTGCAAGAACGCGACAACACCATCATCGCCTGCGCCGCATTGTATCCCTATCCAGCGCTAGGCATGGCCGAATTGGCGTGCATGGCCATTCACCCGCGTTATCGGGGCGAAGGCCGTGGCGGCACTTTGCTGGCCTACATGGAACACCTCGCCCGCCAGATGGGCATCGCGCGTTTATTTGTACTTACCACCCACACCGCGCATTGGTTCCGCGACCGTGGCTTTCAACCCGCATCTACCGAAGCGCTTCCACAAGAAAAACAACAGCTTTATAACTACCAGCGCAATTCCAAGGTATTTATTAAATCGTTGTAGCCATTGCTATTAGCCCGCAAGCACAAGGACAATACAAGCATGAATTCAAAAATTATTATTAGGAATGAGACTGCAAACGATACGAATGTGATCGCAGCAGTGACGATTGCTGCGTTCAAGACCCTAGCGATCAGCCAGCATACCGAACAATTCATCGTTGAAGCGCTGCGTGTTGCCAACGCGCTTACGGTGTCGCTGGTCGCGGAAATAGAGGGTCGTGTCATTGGGCATATCGCGTTCTCGCCCGCAACTCTTTCTGATGGCACACCCAATTGGTATGGCCTTGGGCCTGTTTCCGTTCTGCCAGAGCACCAACGCAAGGGTATTGGTAGCCAGTTGATCGAAGAAGGATTGTCACGCCTCAAACGTCTGCACGCCCAAGGCTGCTGCCTCGTAGGGCACCCGGAATACTACAGAAAATTCGGGTTCACCAATGTGTCGGGCCTGGTGTATGAGGACGTGCCAGCGGAGTTTTTTTTCGTACAGTCGTTCGATGGACATCTTCCGCAAGGCACAGTCGCTTTTCACCCAGCATTCCAAGCAGATGGCCAATAATACGCACCCGCCCGCCCGGTTGCCAGGGCTGGATATAGCACGCGGCACGGCCATGATGGCGATGATTGCGTACCATGCTTGTTACGATTTGACCTTGCTGGGTATGGCGCAGTTTGAGTTCAAAACTGCGTGGTTTTGGCTGGGCGCGCGTGCCGCCATTGTGAGCGCATTTATTTTCGTGGCCGGAGTTAGTTTGGTGCTGGCGCACGGCGAACAGGTGCGCTGGGCAGCGTTTGCCCGCCGCTGGGCAGCCTTGGCAGGGTGCGCTGCGCTGGTGAGTTTGGGCAGTTGGCTGGTGGTGGGCAAGTACTTTATTTATTTTGGCATTTTGCATTTTCTGGCCGTGGCCAGCGTGGTGGCCATCGCCCTGTTGCGGTTGGGCTGGTGGAATGCGCTGCTGGCGGCGCTGGCGCTAGGCGTTGGATTGGGCGTGCATTTGCCGTGGTTTGATGCGCCCGCGTGGTCGTGGTTGGGTTTGGGTACGCGCGCGCCAGCGACCGAGGATTTTGTGCCGCTGTTGCCATGGCTGGGCGTGATGCTGGTCGGCATGGCTGCCGCGCCGTGGCTGTCTGCGCACCTTGTTGCTGGCCCGCCGCCCGTGCGGCTGGCGTGGCTGGCATGGCTGGGCCGCCACGGGTTGTGGGTGTACATGCTTCACCAGCCCATTTTGTTGGCAGCTCTGTATTGGTTGCGAGGATAGTTGTATGAAAAACAATTGGTTTGATATAGAAGTCGCCGTGGCACTGGCAGCGGTGCTTACGCTGGCAATCGCGGGCGTAGCGCTGTGGCCGGGCTGGGATGTGGATCAGCGCGACGCGCGCGGGCGCACCCCATTGATGCTGGCGGCTGCCCAAGGCGATACGCCGCGTGTGCAGGCTTTGCTGCGGCGTGGCGCGAATGCCAATCGCCGCGATGATTGTCAGTGGACGCCGTTGTTACATGCCGCGCAAAATGGCCATGTCACCAGCATGGAAGCCTTGGTGCAGCACGGTGCGGCAGTGGATGTGGCGGACAAAGGCGGGTATTCGGCAGCGATGGTGGCGGCAGGTAATGGCCACGCGGCAGCCGTGGCGTGGCTGGCGGCGCATGGTGCAAATTTGGCGCGGCAAGATACTTCGTTGGGCTGGACTGCATTAATTTGGGCAGCACGCGAAGGCCATTGCGCGGCATTCCAAGCGTTGTTACAAGCCGGTGCCGACCCCGATCAGCGCGATTTCGCTGGACATACAGCAGCCAAGGCATGGCCAGTAGGGCGAAGTTGTCCGTAATAAAGCCTGCCCTTCGCCGTATCCCGCTGTTTTCGCGGGAGTAGACGAAAGGGTATCAGATTGTTATAATGCCCGCTTGTGTTCGCAATGACCCTTAAGTGGAAATTGCACCCAACCACGGAGAGGTGGCCGAGCGGTCGAAGGCGCACGCCTGGAAAGTGTGTGTACCCTAACCGGTACCGAGGGTTCAAATCCCTCCTTCTCCGCCAAGTTATTATTTTTACGGGCCGAAGATGCCCGCCTGGGGATTAGTCGAAGCCACCCTAACCGGTAGCGAGGGTTCAAATCCCTCCTTCTCCGCCAAGTTATTATTTTTACGGGCCGAAGATGCCCGCCTGGGGATGAGTCGAAGCCACCCTAACCGGTACCGAGGGTTCAAATCCTTCCTTCTCCGCCAAGTTATTATTTTTACGGGCCGAAGATGCCCGCCTGGGGATGAGTCGAAGCTACCCTAACCGGTACCGAGGGTTCAAATCCCTCCTTCTCCGCCAAGTTACTGTTTTTTTATGTGCACCCTGTAAAAACGCGAATGAAGCGCATCGCGCGCTTTTGTTATCGCAACGCATCATGGTGGTCTCGTCGGCCCCCCCGCGGCGTGATGTTGTGAACCCCGTCAGGCCCGGAAGGGAGCAGCGGCAGCAACGGATACGCGCGCCGGGGTAAGGCTGGCGTGGACCGCCTCCCTCTCAAACAATATGGGCTTTCCTCATTATGGGTTATCAAGTGCTGGCCCGTAAGTGGCGGCCTAGCTGTTTCGCTGAAATGGTGGGCCAAAATCACGTCCAACGGGTTTTAATCAATGCGTTGGACAGCCAGCGGCTGCACCACGCCTATTTATTTACTGGCACGCGCGGCGTGGGCAAAACCACAGTGGCACGCATTTTTGCCAAATCACTCAATTGCGAACGCGGCGTCAGCGCTACTCCTTGCGGCCAATGCGATGTGTGCCGCGAAGTGGCGGAAGGCCGCTTTGTTGATTTGATTGAAGTGGACGCAGCCTCGCGCACGCGAGTGGAAGAAACCCGCGAACTGCTGGACAACGTGCAATACGCACCCACGCGGGGCCGTTACAAAGTGTATCTCATTGACGAGGTGCACATGTTGTCGAATTCCAGCTTCAACGCGCTGCTTAAAACCCTGGAAGAGCCGCCGCAACATGTAAAATTCTTGTTGGCCACCACAGACCCGCAAAAAATTCCTGCCACAATTTTATCGCGTTGTTTGCAATTTAATCTCAAACGGCTGTCCTTGGAGCAAATTTCGACGCATTTTGCAAAAATCTTGACCGAAGAACAGGTTGTCTATGACGAAAAATCGCTGTTCTATCTGGCCAAGGCAGCGGATGGCAGTATGCGCGATGGCCTAAGCCTGTTGGATCAAGCCATCGCCTTTGGCAATGGCGCGCTTAACGCAGAAGACACGGCAACCATGCTGGGCGCGTTGGACCAAGACTTGGTGATTGGCATTGTAGACGCGCTGGCCACTGGCGATGCCGAGCAAACCATGGCGCGCGTGGCAGCAGCAGCGGAATTCAGCCCGGATTATGGTCAATTACTGGACGAAGTGCTGTCGTTGCTGCAACGCATTGCCCTCGCGCAAGCCGTGCCCACTGCGCTAGACAGCGCCCATCCAGATACCCCAGCGGTATTGCAATTGGCACAACGCATCCGCGCCGAAGACGTGCAGTTGTTTTACCAAATCGCCATTCTGGGACGACGCGATTTGCCATTTTCACCTCAGCCGCGCGGCGGGTTGGAAATGATTTTGCTACGCATGTTAGCGTTCCGCCCGGTGGATGGGCCAGTGGGCACGCCGCCAGCCACACGGCCCGTGTCTTTGCGCGCGGTTGCGGATACGCCGCCTGCGGTGAATGCGCCAACGGTTGTGCTGGATGAGTGGCACGCCTGCATTCAGCCATTGAATTTATCCGGCTTTACCAAGCAACTGGCGGAACATTGCGTGCTGCAACAACGCACAGACGAAGCTTTTCATCTGGCCTTGCCTGCCCGTCACGCAGCCTTATTGCAAGACGCGCGCGTGGCAGAATTGGAAAAACAACTTTCCGCGCATCTTGCTACAACAGTACGGCTAAAAATTCGCGTGGAACGAGGCAATGAGCCACCTACCGCCCTGCCTGTGCAGGTGCCGCCCACGCGCGAGGCACAAGCGCCTCCTGACCCTACAGTACAGGCACTGGAACAAGCGTTTGAAGCAAAAATTATTGACATTAAAAAGTTAGAGTGAGCCAACATGCCTTTGTTTTTACCCAGCGCCACTGGCGCGGATAAATTAGCCGCTTTATTGCAATTCGCAGTAGGCCATAAACCTGTTTCTAAACTCATGCACTGGGCCAGCCATGCCCGCATGGGCGGGCTGACACCCAAGCTGTTGCGTTGGTATGCGCAACGCTATCAAATCAATCTGGACGAAGCGGAAGAGTCTGATTTGGCGCACTATGCCTGCCTCAACGAATTGTTTACGCGCAGACTCAAGCCGCAAGCGCGGCCCATCACTGACAGCTTGGTCGCCAGTCCGGTGGATGGCACGGTGACCGCATTGGGCAGAATTGAGCAAGGCCAATTGCTGCAAGTGAAGGAACACAGTTACGGCCTGGAAGCGCTGTTTGGCGGCGCACGCAAATTCACGCCGCTGTTTCAAAACGCAGCGTATTGCACCATTTATTTGTCACCCGCAGATTACCACCGCGTACATGCGCCTGTGAGCGGACGCCCAAATGACATGATTTATGTGCCCGGGCGCTTATTCAGCGTCAATGCCCGCACTGCCCGCTCCATTCCCGGCTTATTTACCCGCAACGAACGGGTCATTAGCCTGTTCAAAACCGAACTCGGCCCCATGGCCGTAATCATGGTGGGCGCAATTTTCGTGGGCAGCATTGCCTTGGATTGGGAAGGCACGGTCGCACCAGGCACCAGCGGTAAACCGCAAACTTGGCAAACACCGGACAATACGCCAACCTATGCCAAAGGCCAGGAAATCGGCAGTTTTAACCTCGGTTCCACGGTAATTTTGCTGTTCGCCAGTAATAAAGTGCAATGGTTACCCACGCTAGTGCCCGGCACGCGCGTGCGCATGGGCGAAGCATTGGCTGGATGAATAGGCGCGGTGGTTTATCCCGCCAAGGGCGGGGAAACCACCGCCCCTACCGGAAATTGGTCGGGGTGAGAGGATTTGAACCTCCGGCCACTGCCTCCCGAAAGCAGTGCTCTACCAGGCTGAGCTACACCCCGAATAAACTACAAACCGGCTTAATAGTTCCGGTTAACGGCAAAGATCGCCAATGAAAAAAGGGCATCTGCGTAAGGGCTAGGTTCCATATCGCGGAGTGCTTCCATGGCGCTATCCGCCTCTTGTTGAGCGGATTGAATAGTATAGGCAATCGCGCCACAGGATTCAATGGCGGTTTGCACTTGCGTAATATTTTCTTTTTCTCCTTGTTCTATTGCTGCACGGATTAACTGCTGTTGCTCCGGCGTGCCGTGTTTGAGCGTGTAGATGAGGGGTAAGGTTGGTTTTCCCTCAGCCAAGTCGTCGCCGATGTTTTTACCAATCACGCTACTGTCTGCGCTGTAATCCAGTGCGTCATCCACCAATTGAAACGCTGTGCCCAAATGCTTGCCAAAGCGCGCCAGAGCTTCTTCCCGTTCCGCAGGCAAGTTGCCAAGCACAGCACCTAGGCGGCAAGCGGCCTCGAACAATTTGGCGGTTTTGCAACGGATGACTTCTAAATATTGCGCCTCCGTGGTGTCCGGTTCATGGCAGTTAAGAAGCTGCATCACTTCGCCTTCCGCGATAATGTTGGTGGCTTCTGCCAGAATTTCCATAACGCGCATACTGCGTGCGTCCAGCATCATTTGAAACGCGCGCGAATAAAGAAAATCGCCAGTCAGCACACTGGCTTCATTGCCCCATAAATTATTCGCGGTTTCCTTGCCGCGCCGCATGTCGGAGCTGTCTACTACATCATCATGCAGTAACGTTGCGGTATGAATAAATTCGACAACAGCCGCCAAATTGATGTGCTGATCGCCCTGATAGCCGCAGGCGTGGGCGCTGAGTAGCAATAGCGCCGGACGCAGGCGTTTGCCGCCGCTGTTGATAATATAGTGTCCCAATTGGTTTATTAGCGCGACATTGGAGTGTAAGCGCTCTTGAATCAATCGGTTGACCGCGTGCATGTCCTCTTGCAACAATGCCTGCACCGCAGCCATGTTCATTCGTTCCAGGTGTGACGGCAATTGACCGCTGTGAACGGGGATTGTATCCGGTATTTTGTGCGGCATGTCCATCTGCTCTGCCAGTCGTGATTATTAGGGTAAAATGTAGTGACCGGCTATTATAGCTTACCCATGAGGCTTACGTACTTTTTTGGCACCATGGGTGCAGCGGAACGCCATTTGCTGCCCTATGCTGGGAAAGATGGCGTATTACCCCCATATTCTGCGGTGTCGCGCGCAGTGGCGCAGAGGGTTTTCGCCAGTTTTTTGGCTTGGAAAACCCGCAATCCACATTTTACCGGATGGAATCCCTGATGCCATGGAACTTGCCTAATTTTTTGACTGTGCTGCGTATTGCGCTCATCCCCGGCCTGGTTGGCGCATTTTATTTTCCGCCTTTGCCTTGGGCAAATTATTTGGCCACGTTCATTTTTGTATTAGGCGCAATCACGGACTGGTTGGACGGTTGGCTGGCGCGCCGTTACCACCAGACCACGCGCTTTGGCGCATTTTTAGACCCTGTGGCAGATAAACTCATGGTGGTTGCCGCCTTGGTGTTGGTATTGGAGCGTTATCCCAACTTTTGGCTGGCGATGGCGACATTGGTGATTGTTGGGCGGGAAATCACGGTTTCCGCCTTGCGCGAGTGGATGGCGGAAGTGGGGCAACGCGGCCTAGTGGCAGTATCTAAAATAGGCAAAATAAAAACCACCACCCAGATGATTGCTTTGATTTTATTGCTTTTTCATCACCCTATTTCCTTGGCTGGCCTCACGATTCCCACGGCTGAGCTAGGGTTGGTATTGTTAGGCATTGCTGCGGTGATTACCTTGTGGTCCATGATCGGCTACCTGCGCGCCGCGCTGCCGTGGTTGTGGGCAGCGGAAACGAAGTAGAACAGGGTTAATATGCTAATCAATCAGGAAATTGCGCAGCGTGATTTAGCGGTGTTATGGCATCCTTGTTCCCAAATGAAAGATCACGAGACTCTGCCGCTGATTCCCATCCGGCGCGGCGAGGGCGTGTGGTTGGAGGATTTTGATGGACAGCGTTATCTTGACGCCATCAGTTCATGGTGGGTAAATATATTCGGTCATGCCAATCCGCGCATTAATGCCGCAGTGGCCGATCAATTAACGCAGCTAGAACATGTATTGCTGGCTGGATTTACCCATGAACCTGCTGTGGCCTTGGCAGAACGACTGACATGCCTTGCCCCGCCGGGACTAAATAAAGTATTTTTTGCCGACAATGGTTCATCCGGCGTGGAAGTGGCGCTAAAAATGAGTTTTCATTATTGGCGCAATTGTGGCGTGACAGGTAAAACCCGCTTCATCACCCTGGCCAACAGTTATCATGGCGAAACCTTGGGCGCGCTGGCTGTTGGCGATGTGGCGCTGTACCGCCAAACCTACGCGCCGTTGCTGATGCCATCCATCACGGCCCCCAGCCCGGATTGCTTTCACCGTGCGCCGGGAGAATCGTGCGAGCAGTATTCACGGCGGCAATTCGCGGCCATGGAAGCTTTATTGGCGCGCCACGCCAGCGAAGTGTGCGCGGTCATTGTTGAGCCACTGGTGCAGTGCGCGGGCGGTATGCGCATGTACCATCCGGTATATTTGTCGCTATTGCGGGAAGCTTGCGACCGCCACCAAGTGCATTTGATCGCCGATGAAATTGCAGTGGGGTTTGGTCGCACTGGCACCCTATTCGCCTGTGAGCAAGCAGGGATAACTCCAGATTTTTTGTGCTTATCCAAAGGCTTGACTGGTGGCTATTTGCCGTTATGCGCCGTATTGACCCGCGAGTCGATATATCAAGCCTTTTATGACGATTACACCAACCTCACCGCGTTTTTGCATTCGCACAGCTACACGGGCAACCCGTTGGCGTGCCGCGCAGCGCTGGCCACGCTGGATATTTTCAGCGAAGATCACGTGCTGGAGCGTAACCGCGCGCTGGCGCAAGCCATGGGCGCGGCAGTGGCAGAGTTGGCGGATCACCCGCACGTCGCTGAAATCCGCCAGTGCGGCATGATTCTGGCCATGGAGTTGGTGGCAGACAAAGCCAGCCGCACGCCCTATCCTTGGCAAGAACGGCGCGGTTTAAGCGTATACCGCCATGCGCTGGCGCAGGGCGCGCTGCTACGCCCGCTGGGCAATGTGGTGTATTTTATGCCACCCTACGTGATTACACCCGAACAAATCGCATGGCTGGGGCAAATTGCAAAACAAAGCATTACACAGGCCACGCGCTAAACCGGCTTTTTTAGACAAGCGGGCGCAATGGCGACACCATGCTTTTTTGGCTTATAGCAGCTAGTTACGTTCATTTTTTATTGCTACAATGCCGCATCTATTTTCCGTAACAGGCCCAGCCTATATGGCTGCCAGCCAATACTACTTTCCGAACCTAAGGACATTTGAGGTGCCGTTCATGCTGTTTTCTAATTATCGCATTGTTTTTATTTTGGGTTTCGCCGTTAGCTTACTGGGCGGTTGTAGCCGTATGCAAGTCGTCCCTGAGGGAGATGCTGGCCTGCCGCCTGCGGAAACCGCCACCGTAATCACCACTCCCATTGACAGTGCACCGCTCACTGGCCCCATGGAAGTCCAAACGCATGTGGTGCAGCCCAAAGAATCCTTGTACGGCATTGCGCGCCTGTATGGCTTAGATTACAAAATGATTGCCGCATGGAACAACATTGCACCGCCGTACACCATTCATCCTGGCCAGAGTTTGCGCCTGGCCGCAACCGGCGGTGGCATGGTGGCCATGCCCATCCCCATGACCCCCATCACCGAAGCGCCGCGCTACTACACCGTGCGTGCGGGGGATACTGTGGCCAGCATTGCCCGCGCGTATAACGTGACACCGCAAGAATTAATTGCCTGGAATGAACTGGCTAAACCCTACACGCTAACACCAGGACAAAGTTTAATGGTTAAACCCGCGCCCATGACTGGCGGTGCCATTTCCGCGCCCGCGCCTGCCGTGGTGGCGACCAGTGGAGAAACCATCATCATTGACGGGCGTGCGGTGCCGCTGATTCCGGCTGGCGAATGGAACCCCTCCGCGCCCGTGTCAGTGCCCTCTGTGCCTGCGGACACTGGCGGCACGTTCCACACGGTAAAATCCGGCGAAACCATGTACAGCATCGCGTTGCAATACAACCTTACTTTACAAGAATTAGCGGCTTGGAATGGCATGGCACAACCCTACCCGCCGTTACAAATTGGCCAACAATTGCGCGTGTCCAGGCCAGGCGGCGGCGCGGGGATGAATTTCGTGCCCAGTGCGGACGCAGGTGGCGCGTCCCATGTGGTGAAAAAGGGGGAAACTTTATACCGCATTGCCAAGCAGCATAACGTCACTGTGGACGCGCTGGCAGCGGCCAATGGCATAAAAACCGCATCCACGCTGGCTGCGGGCCAGCGTTTAACCATTCCCGGCGCTGCCAGTTCCAGCAAAAAGCGCACGGTGAGCACATCCGCCGTGTCCCAGCCGCCGCGTGCGGCGGCAACGCCCGTAGCGGCGGTGTCCGCGCCACGCAACGCACCGGCTAAGATTTACCACACTGTGGGCAAGGGCGAGAGCCTGGCCAATATTGCCGCCATGTACGGCCAAACCACGCAAGACGTAGCGCAGTGGAACGGCATCGCCCCGCCTTATAATGTATATGTCGGCCAGAGCTTAATTGTAGTGCAATAAATTTATCACGCCCATTGGTTTTGCCCGTGTCAACCATGGATGCGTCTCAAATATTTTCTATTTTTATAACTATCGCCTATTTTTTTCCAACTGCCTGCTGGTGACGCCATCAAGCTAAAACCTCTCGGGAATCTGTTCGTTACGCGGTTTTTCACGCGCCCGTCGTGTTGGCACGGTGGGAAGCAGTTACAAATTGAGTATCTAAATCGGCTAATTGCGCGTCGACTTCTTCCAGTTGTTGCCACAGGTGGCAACGAACGGGCGCATCTAGCGCGTTGGCAACCGCACTTTTTAACTGCTCACGGTGTTGCCACAGCGTGCTGATGCGTTGTTTTAAGTCCGCCAGGTGTTGTTCACGGTTCATCGTGCAGTAGCCAATTGAGTATACGGAGGTTCAGTTTGTATGCGGGTGTCGATCAGCGCGCCGCCTACGGTGAAGTGATAAAGGCTTTGCAAGCGCGTATCGCGCAAGCCAAGTAATTGATGCACGCTGTCGTCGAAAAAGCAACCAATGCCTGTGCCGCGCACACCAGCAGCCTCCGCCTCCAAATAGAGCGTTTGGCCAATCATTCCTGCCTCCCAGTACAAGCGTCGGTATTCCGCCGGATGTTGCGCAAGGGCGGCATCAAATTCGCTGAGCATGGCAACACTAAAGCAACTGTGCGCGGCAATGTCCTGATGACAGGACAAAGTGCGTGCGGTTTTTTCGGTTCGAGCGCTGATCAGGTGGTACAAAGGCACACCAGACGGACAGCCTTCCGGCACTGTCCAGGCAAATTGCGGATGAAGCAAAGTGCGCAACAGCGGCAGTGCCGCCGTGTCGCGCGGCAGGGCGTACAGTCCTGGCCGCAAGCCGTCAACGCGATGCACAAAAAGAATCAGGTGCAATCGCGCCTGATGCGGCCACAATGACCAGGGTGCCTGGCTGGCACGCGGCAATAGCGCGTCCAGCAAGCGATAAAAAGCCGGGCGCGCCAATATGGTACTGCCATCAAAGGCTTGAGCACTGCGCCGGGTGCGAATCAACACAGCCGCAGGAGTCGGGCAGGCAGATTCCAGCGGCACGTTGAAATCCGGCGCTGCGGGCAAGGCCGACAAAGCCTCGCTGATACGGCAGGCTGATTCAACTGCATCAATGGCTGGCCAAGCTAAACGCGGCTCACCGCCCAGCGCATTGGCTTTGCCTTGCCAATTGCCTTGCGCGCAGGCGTCAAGCAACGCAGTCAGGCACAGGGCTGGCGGCGCACAGACCAGGCGCAGCAACAAATCCGGCGTTTCCCGATCAGCCCCCACAAAATCCGCTGCCCGATCCAAGCCCAGCATCGTCGCCAATTGCGCATCGCTGACCGCCACTTTTTCCAAGTGCCAACCTAGCACAGCGGCGGCATACGCCAGCGCGCCAAGCGCATGTCCGCTGTCCAGTTGCACATAACGAAAAGCACGCTCGCCATATTTCCAAGCTTCGCGCCAAATCACACTGGACAAACCCAGATACAAGCCACTGCCCAAATTACCTGAACCCCAGCGGCAGCGCTGCTCAAGCTGGTGCGCTTGGGGCGCGTAGTGATACACCCCAGCGGCTAAACCCGCCATGCCACTGCTGATCACATAGCCTTCAGTGGGGTGGAGATTGCCGCTAGAAGGATTGCAGCGCAACGCCCAGCGCGCCTCACCATAGCGTTTCCAAGCCGCCAGACCCAGCGACAATTCCAGCAAAATCGCCAAATTATCTAAGTTCAGCGCACGCGGCACCGGTGGCGTGCTGAACAAATCCTGCCAGGCACACGCCAGTGTATCCGCCAGCACAGGCAAAGCAACCGTCGGACAACCGGCAAAACGGCGAAATGGATCAGGCTGCCGATCCCAATCCAACGTAGGCGGCGCGGCTGCATAGCGATCTAAATAGTGTTTCGTGCGTTCATGATAGGCATAAACCTGCGCCCGCGCATTCATGGCATCTCCTGATTTTTTAGCAACAAAACGCCCCCGGTTTCATCAAAATGGGCAAGCAGGATGGCCTCGATAGTAGGCGCGTCTTAATAGGTATACCTTTGAAATCCGGAGTATTCGATTGGGTTTCAGGTTGCCATGATGGGCAGTTTGCGACGCATCAATATCCCACACGCGAATGACCGCCAGGTAGCACGAAATGGAGGGCAACAAGGAGGTTGCCCTCTACCTGGCTAAGGTAAGCCAATGTGGCGCAGTGTTGGATAGAGCTTTTCTTGTTCGTCTTGAATACGATTGAGCACCATTTCAAACATTGCGTTGGTTTCTTCGATAAAGTTATCGTGATCTTTGATTTTTAAAGAATTTGACTGTTTTTCACACCATCTGCGCCGATATTTATCAATTAAGCGTTTAATTTCTTTAGAGCTGTTCATGAAGTTATGGGCGAGCATGGTGGCGCGTTGATCGCCACTGTTGAGCAACGGGGTATAAAATTCTTGATCACGAACCAGAACATGGTTGCACACTTTGTCAATGTAACTATAGAACAAAGAACAAAAAATATTGGTATCGCAGATCAAACGATTGTCGATTAAATAAGACAACACCCGCGAATGTTCGGTAATATCATGATTTTCACGATTTAATTTATCAAAATTTATCATATAGGCTTCCTCATACCATAACGGCTTGGTGTGGATAATTATATTTTTGGAACGCGCAAAGGGCAATTGGCCCTGCGTGTCAGGTAAACCTGACGAGATAACGGTCAAATTGAATTTTACCGTATTCCCCCACGCTTGAAAATTCTATCCTTAAAAAAATTGAGGCGGCATAACGTAAGCATTCGGCTCTACCGTGTCAAAATTGCCCCTACCGCAGAATAGGCTCCCCCATTTCTGGCGGTATCTGTCAAAAATACGCGGTATTTTTGCGCATTGTGTAAGGGATACTCTATGCCTCGCGGGCTTGCAGAACCCGTCTCGGCGAGGCATTTGCTAGGTAGGGTGTGCAAAACGTCCTTTTGTTTTGCACACCATGTGGCACGAAACGTTCCCTCCGCCAGCCGCCCGGGCACCTCGTAACCAATTGAAAAAAGTTGTATTTTTACAACTTAGCGCGCACTAATATTCAAATATACTATTAATATTAATTAGTTGCACGATTTCGACTGGGAACTACTGAATTATTAGTATTATGCTTCGCTAATAGTTTTATTTGTTTTTAATAAAGCAATCATGTCCTCTAAATTTTCAATATGTTTTTTTAACTGCACGTTTTCTTTATCCCGCTCTTGCAACAACAACTGCGCTTTTTCTAATTCATGCGCGCATTGGGTTTCAGTTAGAATAATATGACATTGCAATTGATTATTTTGGCTACAATTTTCCGCGTAATTAAAAACTGTCTTTTCGTTGGTATTCACTAATTCCTGCGTATCCACGCCAAACACTTCCGCCAGTTTTTTCAATTTATCTAACTTAATGTCAGCCTCGCCGCGCTCAATTTTGGCGTAGGTATTGACCGTCCAACCCAGCTTTTCCGCCAAATCTTCCTGCGTCCAGTCCTTGCACTGCCGCATGATGCGGAGTTTGTCGTGAATTTGCATGAAACCCTCCATTTTCTGGTGGAAATCGCTATTTTTCGGTGTGGTTTGTGAAAATTTAGACTGTTATTATAACAATGTCGTTCTTTTTCGCAACCACGATGCTGTGTTGCATCGGTAGGCTGATAAAATATTTAATTCATATAAGGAGATAACTCATGAGAATTTTGGCCATATTTTTACTGCTTGCGCAGCCCGCATTTGCCGCATTGCAGTACGAGGTTTATGATGACTTTAATGGGAATTCGTTGGATTTAATAAAGTGGCAACCTAATCAGCCTCAAGGATTCTCTATTATAAATGGAGATATGAATATTGCCACAAATACAACAACCTGTAACAAGTGGTCATATACTTGGCCAAATACTACATTGTCTCAAGAAGGATGTGTTTCTTCTGTACAATTTATAAAAAATTCAGAAATACCTTTCGGAATAAAAATTGGGTTTGATATTGATCAAATAAATAGTAATTTTGATATAAATAATGTATCTTTTCAAGGTGGAATTGATTTATTAATTATTGATGGTGATTCAAATAGGTGGAAGTTAAATTATACTATTGGTCGTGATAATAGTGGCTATTCAATAGCATTCGATATGTATAAAGAAGAAACATCTTATCGTCCTGTAGCATGGGAACAAAGAAGTACCCGCATATCAAATACTGAATTTTATAATGTGGCAAATATAGGTTTGGAAATATATAAAGACTTTAATGGAAAAATTATATTTAATGGATACCTGAATAACTCTCCAGTTTCTTTTAATGATTCTTTCAATAACGCCCTTGATCAAAGCCTGCCAAATTTCAGAACACAGCAATTACGTTTAGACTGGGGAACCATTGTTTCTGATTTTTGGGTTAGTCTACCTGCAACAGTAAATTTGAATAACTTAAATTCTGTTGTGAAAATTAACTCTGTTGATGTCGCTAAATCAGCCCCTATTGGCGGTTGCAACATTACCCAAACCACTGTAGACCAAGCCAAAGCGAATGGCATTAGCGAAGGCAAACAAGCCTGTGTAGCTAACCCAGCAAGCTGCGGAATTTCGAGCGGATTTACTCAAGCCAACCTAGACCAAGCCAAAGCGAATGGCATTAGCGAAGGCAAGCAAGGCTGTGTGGCCAACCCAGCAGGCTGCGGAATTTACAGCGGATTTACTCAAGCCAACCTAGACCAGGCCAAAGCAAATGGCATTAGCGAAGGCAAGCAAGGCTGTGTGGCCAACCCAGCAGGCTGCGGAATTTCCACCGGTTTTACTCAAGCTCAGGTTGACCTGAAAATCAGCGAAGCGACTGTGCCGATTCAAGCCAAACTGAATACCGCGCAAGCCGATTTGACTTCCTGCCTGGCCCAGAATGGCACCAATGAGGCCAGTCTGAAAACCGCGTTA
>DYPE01000161.1 GCA_020720085.1 Dichelobacter nodosus
CGTTGCCCCGTGCATGATGGTCTACCCAGCCATGTAGCCATGTAGGGTGGGCAACCTCTTTATCGTTGCCCACCATTTCGTGCCATTGCATGGTGGGCAAAACGAAAAGCGGTGTCCTGAAGCTCTGCCGAAGGAATGTTTTGCCCACCCTACAGGACTACAGGACTGAAATTATCCGCATTATTTCTGCTCGAAAAGCAACTCCTCAAGAAAGGAAAAAATATGAATATTACCGCTCTAAATGAAATTAAGGATTTAAAAAATATCCAAGATAATCAAATAGATACATCAGATATTCCTGAAATAACCAATTGGGAAAATGTTCAAATAGAACGATTTTATCGTCCACAAAATATAATTACTATTCAAATAGATACAGACGTATTGTCTTGGCTTGAATCTCAAAATTATCAAAACAAAATCAATGATATTCTCCGTGCCTTTATGCTGCAACAATTAAAATTTTAACCCATAAGATGCGGTGAAAAACGCATCATTTATTTAGTTTCGTAGTCATGGTGGGTAACGAAAAGAAGTTGCCCACCCTACTTTATGCAATTGAATTTCCTATAGGCTTCGCTACATCGGGAGACCCATTGTGCAAACGTGGTTCATTCAGCTTACCGCAAGCAAGACGTTTCACACCGCCGTCATTAGCCTGATTCTCTTATCAACCGTGCTGGCGGGCGTGGAATGCCAACTGCCGGCGGCGTATCAAGGAATTGCGCAGCGGCTTGAATATTTGATGCTGGCGTTGTTTACCTTGGAAATCGCCTTGCGCATCGGCGCGCACGGCAAAACACCCTGGCGATTTTTTAGCGAATTATGGAATGTATTTGATTTTGTGGTGGTGGCGGTTTGCTATTTGCCCGCTGGCCAATTTGTGGTGGCATTGCGAATTGTCCGCGTGTTGCGGGTGTTGCGCTTGCTTACCAGTGTGCAACAAGCTGAAATTGAGCAGTTAAAAAATGTGGAATTGGCCAAAGCCTATCAAGCCTTGCAAGAAGAAAAAGCCCATTCCGAGCGTTTATTGCTCAATATTCTGCCGCAATTAATCGCCCAACGGCTCAAAGGCGGCGCAAAAATCATTGCCGACAGCTACCCGGATGTTACGGTTATTTTCGCGGATATTGTTGGTTTCACTCAAATGTCCGCGCAATTAACGCCGGAACAACTGGTGCAAATTCTCGATGATATATTTTGCCGTTTTGACCTCCTGGCAGAACAGCATGGCGTGGAGAAAATTAAAACCATTGGCGATGCGTACATGGCCGTTGCGGGTGTGCCAGAGGAACGCAGCGATCATGTCCATGCTGCTGCGGGCATGGCGCTGGCAATGCAGGCCAGCCTTGCCGAATACAGCGCCGAGCGCAAGCTTCCGTTGCACATCCGCGTTGGTTTTCATTGTGGGCCAGTGGTGGCCGGTATTATCGGCCAAAAGAAATTTATCTACGATTTATGGGGCGATACCGTCAACACCGCCAGCCGCATGGAATCACACGGCATTGCCGACAAAATCCAGGTCACTGAGGCCGTGTATCAACGCTTGCAATCCAGCCACTGCTTCACGGCGCGCGGCACGCTTGACATCAAAGGCAAAGGCCGCATGACCACGTATTTACTGGACGGGCCGTTGACACCTGCAACCCTTTGACCATCGCAGCAATTGGGGCTGTGGAGATTTTGTGAGATTCCATCATGATAAACCGCGTTCCGATTGTTTACCGGGTGCAAGCACGCAACCCCTACGCGCATGAAATGCGGGTGTCGTGTACCGTGTCCGCGCCGGATGCGCAGGGCCAGGTGTTCCGCCTGCCTGCCTGGCTGCCTGGCAGTTACCTGATCCGCGAATTTGCGCGCAATTTCGTGCAAGTGTGGGCACGCGATGGCCAGGGCCGCGCAGTAGCAGTGACGAAAACCGACAAACTCACCTGGCAATGCGCGCCCGCCAGCGGCGCACTGACGTTGTACGCGGATGTACACTGCTACGAATTCACCGTGCGCACCGCCTATCTCGATCCTTTGCGCGGTTATTTTAATGGTGCAAACCTGTTTTGGCTGGTGGTGGGCCAAGATCACGGCCCATGCCAAGTCGAATTGATCGCGCCGCCGCCGCCCCATGACCATTGGCGCGCCATCACCAGCCTGCCCGCGCCTGGCGCTTGCCCGGAGAGCGGCTGGGGACTGTATCAAGTGGAAAATTATTGGGAGTTAATCGATCACCCGGTGGAAATGGGCGAGTGGGCCGCGCGCACCTTCCCATTGCGCGGTGTGCCGCACACGGTGGCCATCAGCAGCAACACCGAGCACCCGTCGCGCCTGGACTGGGAGCGTTTGCTGCGCGATGTGCAGCGCCTGGCAGAAACCCAGGCGCAATGGTTCGGCGGCTTGCCCACTGACTTGCGCGGCTATGTGTTTTTGCTGGCATTGGCCCCCGGCCACAGCGGCGGGCTGGAACACAAAAGCGCGTGCAGCCTGATGTGCGATCCAGCCCAATTGCCGCAGGCTCACACGCCGTCTGACCCGGATGAGCCGTACCGCCAACTGTTGGCCTTAATCAGCCATGAATATTTTCACCTGTGGTTGGTGCGCCGCATTGTGCCTGCCATTTTGCGCGCGCCGGATTTTACCCGCGAGCAATACACCCGCCAATTGTGGATTTTTGAAGGATTTACAGCATATTATGATGATTTGGCGCTGGTGCGTGCGGGCGTTGTCTCCACGCGCGCCTATCTCGGCCTGCTGGCCGAATGCCTCAGCCGCGTGCGGCAAACGCCAGGGCGGCTACGCCAATCTATAGCGGACGCCAGTTTCGACGCTTGGATTAAACTGTACCGACCCGATGGCAACAGCGCCAATGCGGGCATCAGCTACTATAGCAAAGGCGCATGGGTCGCACTGGCATTAGACCTGACGTTACGCCGCGCCACTGGCGGACAAGCTTCGCTAGATGCAGTGCTGCGTCGGCTATGGCAAGAATATGGCCAAACTGGCGTGGCTGTGCCCGAAGGCCAGGTGGAAGCCATGGCCAGTGAAGTGTGCGGCTGCGATTTGACTGATTTTTTTGCGCGCTACGTGTACGGCACAGAAGACCCACCATTGGAGGATTTACTTGCAGAACAAGGGATTGCTGTGCAATGGCGCGCGCGCGAGGACAATCGTCTGGGCGTCGCCTTAGAACCTGCCCGCCACGAAGCGGTGTTGAAACACGTATTCAGCAACGGCCCGGCCCAGCGCGCTGGTTTAGCGCCTGACGACGAAATCATCGCCGTGGCGCACGTGCGCGTGAACGCGCGCACGTTGCTGCCGCGCCTGGCGGCGTGCGCAGACGGTGAAGCGGTCACGCTTCATGCCTTTCGCCGCAACACCCTGCTGGCGTTTACGCTATATCCTGTTGCCGCGCCTGCGGATGAAGCGCGCTTGGAATGCTTAACGCCCTCCCAAGCCATTGCTTGGCTGGGGGCGGGGGGCACCTCATTGCCATTAAGTTTGGCAAAAAACACGCCCTTTCAGGGCGTGTTTTTTGTCTAACTTAATGGCAGTGGGGGGACATCTCCCCCATCACGCCAGCCTATTTTCCGGCCAGCCACACGCCTTTTGCTTAGGAATGAATGGCCGTTGCGCCCACTCGGGCCGGGCTTGCACATCTTGTTTTCATACGGTACTGTGTTGCCCATGTCGAATCATTCCACCTACCGCCGCCACCGCCGCAAACTCGCTTCTGACATCAATCTGGTGCCATTCATTGATGTCATGCTAGTGATGCTGATTATTTTTATGGTCACCTCGCCCATGCTGGATTTAACCCAGGGCGTGGAAGTCAATTTGCCCAGGGCCGAGGGTAAGCCGGTGGAAAAAATCAATCAAGCCAGCACCGGCCCAGTGGTGATCACGCTGCAACAAGACGGCACGATTTACCTTCAGCATGTACCGGAACAGCCCCAAGCCGCTGAAATTACCCTACAAGCCTTGCTCACCCGCATTTTGGCCTTGCACGCCGCCGATGCACAACGGGTAGTGCTGTTGCGCGGCGATGCGCAAGCCAGGCACGGCCAAGTGGTGGAATTGATGGCTTGGCTGCAAGCTGGCGGCGTAGCCAATTTGGGCATTCTCACCCGTCCGCCTGGGGCTGCGCCATGAGAAGAGCCAAAAAACGCGGCTGGTTCGACGGCCCGCTGGCGTGGCTGCTGGCGCTGGCCGTGCATGGCATTGTGTTATTTTTCGCGTTCGGCGTAACGGGCTGGCAAGCCTTGCTTACGCCGCAAAGTTTATGCGGCGGCGAACCGGGAGGCGGCGGCGTGGTGATTGCCGCGCAGGCAGTGAGCGAGGCCGAAGTCAATGCTGAAATCGAGCGTTTGCAGCAGGCGGAAACCGTGCGCTTGCAAGAACAAGAACTCGCGCGGGTAGAAGTTGAACGCCTGCGCGTCCAGCAGCAGGAATTACAAACGTTGACTGCACAGCAGCAGGAACATCTGCATAAATTACAGCAAGATCAGCAACAACTTTCCGTGGTAGAGCAAGAATTGCGCAAATTGGAGGAAGAAAAAGCCAAAGCGCGCGCCAACTTAGAACATTTAGCCGCGCAACGGGAAGAGGCCGACCGCCAACGCGAGGCAGCACGCAAACAGGCAGAAGACGCGCGCCAGCAGGCGGAAAACGCGCAACGCCAGCGTGATACCGCAGCGGCCCAGCGCAAGCAACAACAAGCCGAAGAACAAAATCAACGCGAACAAGAAGCAAAACGCCAAGCCGATGCCAAACGCAAGCAGCAACAGGCAGAAGCCGAAGAAGCGCGCCAGCGCAAGGAAAAAGCAGAACAGGAACGCAAGCAACAACAGGCAGCAGAAGAGAAAAAACGCAAGGCGGAGGAAGCGAAACGTAAAGCTGCCGACGAAGCCAAACGCAAAGCCGAGGCCGAGGCGGCTGCTCGTCGTGCTGCCGAGGTAGCCGCCGCCGCAGCGGCAGCCAAAGCCCAAGCGGATCAAACCGCCATGCAACGCGCCATCAGCGCGATCAGCAGTAAAGTCAGCCGCTACCACCGCCCGCCCATGGGCGCACCGAAAGCCACTTGCATCGTCACTGTGCGCACCACGCCAGGCGGCGATGTGGTGAGCGCCACCACCTTCCAAAGCACTGGCCATGCGGCGTATGATGGTTCATGCACCGCCGCAGTGCGGCAAGCCTCGCCATTGCCCGTGCCTAGCGATGCCGCACTATACGAGCAGTATTTCCGCGAATTTAACCTGCGCCTGCTGCCGCCCTAGCGAGTGCTCATGCCATGTACAGGCTGGGCCGCTATCCATCAAAAGGATTGTGCAGATGATACGGTTTTACAACCTGCTTTCGCTACCACGCCGCTGGCATGAATTTCTCGTCATTCAGAATAACCACGGATTCGCCCTTTTGCGCGATGACGAAAAAACCTTTGCGATACGCATACCTCGCCACATCCTTGGGAATCACCATTGCGGCCACCGCGCCATAGGCTTTCTTGTTTGCATATTCTGGAAATAACGGCCTGAATTTCTCCATGCGTTCCAGGTGATCGTTCACATCGTCAACGCCAAGATGGCTTTTGACCTCGACCAGGATACAAACATCGCCGTTCGTCACCAACAAATCAATTTGCGTTGCCAGGCCGAGTTTATCATTAGAGTTGTTCCCAAATAAAACCCACATCAGTAAAAACAATAGGTTATGA
>DYPE01000162.1 GCA_020720085.1 Dichelobacter nodosus
CTATTATTTTTCCATAACCTACGACTGCACTCGCTGCTCGACAATTTCTGATGTAGATTATCCGCTTTTGCTACAATACCACTACACTGCATCGCTTCGACTAGGCTCAGCACAAGTCTCAGCACACCGTGCCATGTGTTGCAACGCATTGGCGATGCCTGCCCTGCCCGACAGGCAATACGGATAAGGACAACTGGGTGCATGATAAAAATTTTATGATACAACGCCGTACTTTTCTGTCTCTGCTGGCAGGAGCCAGCGCCGCCAGCTACGGCGGCATTCCCGCCTTGCTGTCAGCCTGCGCGTCAGCGCAAACGCTGGCGATTGGCATTCATCCGTGGATTGGCTACGAGCCGCTGTATTTGGCGCAAGCGTTTGGCTGGCTGCCGCCGGATGTCCAACTGCGGCCTGGCACCAATGCCAGCGGTTCGCTTGCCGGGTTGCGCACGGGAGAATTGCATGGCGCGGCCATTACTTTGGATGAAATGCTGCTGGCGCGCGCCGATGGCGTCGCGCTCAGCGCCATTCTTGTATTCAACAATTCGGTGGGCGCGGACGCAGTGGTGGCGCGGCCAGAAATCATCACGCCCGCGAATTTGGCGGGTAAACGCATTGCGGTCGAGCGTTCGGCAGCCGGCGAATTGGTGCTGGCGCATCTGCTGGATATGGCTAAATTAGATCGCAAGGCGGTGGAAATTCTCGCCATTCCTCCTGATCAACAACTGGATGCCTGGTGCAATGGCGCGTTAGATGCGGCGGTCACCTATCAGCCCACCCTCTCGCTGTTGGAGCGCGAAGGTGCGAAGCGTTTGCTCGATAGCCGTCAATTTCCTGGCAAAATTTTGGATGTGTTGGCGATACGCCGCGACGTGCGCTTGCCCTTCCGCGCACTGGCGCAGCTCGCGCACGCCCATTTTCGCGGCCTGCGCCATTTGCAAATCAACCGCCAAGACGCGCTGCACCGCATTGCCGCCTGGCGCGGGACGCACATAGCGGAAATCGAACAGGCTTTGGCGGGCGTGGCTTTGCCCAATGTCGCAGGCAACCGCCATTATCTGATGCCACAAGGGGCGTTAGCGCAGGCTGCGCAGGCGCTGAACACGGTCATGACCCGGAACACGGGCGTACTCGCCCCAGGGTTGTTGCCGCGACCCGATACCCTCGCGGACTTGGCTGATCCGCGTTATTTGCCCACAGAGGAAGTTCTTTGATGCGTGTTGCAATCCTCCGCAGCGGTGTGCTGAGCCTGCGATGCACTGAGCTTGCCGAAGTGTCGAAGCACGGTGTGCTGAGATTTGTGCTGAGCCTAGTCGAAGCATTGTCGAAGCACCGCGTGCTGAGCCTGCGATGCACTGAGCTTGCCGAAGTGTCAAAGCATGGGCTACTGCTGTTTAGTCTGTTGTCCGCGTCCTGTGCGCAAGCGGCGGAGAGCCTCACCCTAGGCGTGTTTGCCTATCGTCCCAAGGCGCTTATGGAGAAAATCCACCAGCCACTGGCTGCCTATTTGAGCGAGCACTTAAAGATACCCGTGCAGTTGCGGGTGTTGGATCAGGACGAAATGGAAGCCGCGTTGAGTGACCAGCAACTCGACTTTCTCATGACCAACCCCAGCCATTACCTGGTAGTGCGCAGCCGCAACAGCCTCACTGGCGCGCTGGCGACCCAAGTCACGCTGGAAAATGACCCGGGCGGGAACGCCGCCGTTGGCGGGAACGCCGCCGTTGGCGGGAACACCGCCGTTGCAGTGAACAGTTTGGGCGGGGTGATTTTTACCCGGGCGGAAAATGCCGCCATCCAAAATTTGCACGATTTAAGAGGAAAACGCATCGCGGTGCCAGGTATGAAATATTTAGGCGGCTACCAGACGCAAGCGTTTGAATTGATGCAAGTGGGCATTCATTTGCCCGGTGATGCGGATTTGGTCATCGTAGGCAGCCATGATGCGGTGGTGCAAGAAGTGTTGGCTGGGCGAGTGGACGCAGGTTTTATCCGCACGGGCGTGATTGAAAGCCTGGCCGCCGCCGGGCAGGCGGGAACGCCGCCGTCGTTTGACCCAGCGCGCTTGAAAATTCTCAATCCGCAGCAACTGGGCGAATTTCCATTCCGCGTGTCCACGCGGCTCTACCCAGAATGGCCGTTCCTGGCTTTGCCGCATGTGGAAAAAGACATTGTGCGCCGCGTGGCTTCTCTGCTGCTGGCGTTGGAGCCGCAGCATCCTGCTGCGCGCGCGGCCAACATCGCGGGATTTTCACCGCCGCTGGATTATTTGCCCGTAGAACACCTGGCGCAAAGCCTGCGCCTGCCGCCTTTTGACCGTCCGCCACAGTTTATTTGGCAGGATGTGTGGGATAAGTACTGGCTATTTTTTATCAGCGTCAGCGCAGTGTTCGTGGTGATTGGCTTTTTGCTGTTTTTGCTGTCGCAACGCAACCACCAGCTCCGTGCTTTGGAAATGCGCTGGCGCACGATTGTCGCGGCGGAGCCGGAATGTATCAAGTTGCTGGATCAAAAAGGCCGCTTGGTGCAAATGAACCCCGCTGGGCTGGCCATGATCGAAGCGGACTCGCTCGCGCAAGTTGTGGGGCAGCCCGTGGTGAATTTGATTGCGCCGCAGCACCGCGCCGCCTATGCGCGCTTACACCTGCGCGTGATGGCGGGTGAACAGGTGCGGATGGAATATGAAGTGGTCGGATTGAAAGGTGGGCGGCGTTGGCTGGAAACCCATGCGGTGCGGCTAGACGATGGCGGTGAGAACGGCGGCGTTCCCGCCCCAGTGCATTTGGCGGTGACACGCGACATCAGCCAACGCAAAAAAATGGAGGAGGCACTGGCGCGTGAACGCAGCTTGCTCAAAACGTTAATCCATGCCATCCCGGATTTGGTGTGGCTCAAAGACGGCAATGGCGTATATCTGGGCTGCAATCCGCGCTTTGAAGATTTTTTTGACGCAAGCGAAGCGGAGATTATTGGCAAGACCGATTATGATTTCGTGCCCAAAGAAATCGCCGACATCTTCCGCCATCACGACCAAATTGCCATGACAACGCGCAGCTTGTCTGTCAATGAGGAATGGGTGACGTTTATTGATGGTCACCGCGAGCTGCTGGAAACCAGTAAAACGCCGGTTTTTGATACCCAAGGCAATCTGGTTGGCGTGTTGGGCATCGGTCACGACATCACCGCACGCAAACAGTACGAAGAGGCGTTGCTGGAAAGTGAAAAACTGCATAGAGCGATCACCGATACCTCGCCGTTAGCCGTCTACATGTCATCGGGCATTGACCAGCAGGCAAGGTATATCAATCCTACCTTCACTAATCTCTTCGGCTATACCATAGATGAAGTGCCAACAGTCGCTGCATGGTGGCCGCTGGCTTATCCTGACGAAGCGTATCGTCATCAGGTTTCTGAGGAATGGCAATGCCGAGCAGAGATCGCAATCAAGACGCACGGCGTTATCGAACCGATGGACGTAGTGGTGACTTGCAAGGATGGCTCAAAGCGGAATATCACCTGGAACTTTGTCAGCAGCGGCGACCAAAATTGGGCGTTCGGTCTTGATTACACCGAACGCAAGCAGGCAGAAGAGGAACTGATCAAAGCCCGTGCGGACGCCGAGGCTGCCAACCGCGCCAAAAGCGCGTTTATCGCCAATATGAGCCACGATCTGCGCACGCCGCTCAACGTAATTTCTGGATTCGCGCAAATTTTGAAAAACAATACCGCATTAGGCGTATTACAACGCAACCAGGCGCAAACGATTGAACGCAGCGGTGAATATTTACTCACTTTAATTAACGATTTGCTCGACTTGGCCAAAATCGAAGCTGGGCGTTTTGAGTTGATTCCCCATACCTGGCATCCTCAGGCGTTTTTTCAAGAATTTTATTACAACATGCAACTGCGCGCCGATGAAAAAGGCATCATTTTTCAGTATGAAACCACTACGCCACTGCCTGGCGCGCTACGCAGCGATGAAAAACGCTTGCGCCAAATTTTATTAAACCTAGTGGGCAATGCGCTGAAATTTACTGAACGTGGCCAAGTGGTGTTGCGTTGCGGTTATACGGGCGGAACGTTGCACATCGCCGTTGCCGACACCGGCATTGGCATCGCTGCCCCGGA
Organism: Dichelobacter nodosus; assembly: GCA_020720085.1. Classification (GTDB taxonomy): domain Bacteria; phylum Pseudomonadota; class Gammaproteobacteria; order Beggiatoales; family Beggiatoaceae; genus DYPE01. The sequence continues at coordinate 4,126 of DYPE01000162.1, forward strand.
TTTAGCTAAAATCTTTGAACCTTTCCGCCAAACCGGCGAAGATCGGTATAAAATTCAAGGCACAGGGCTGGGGTTGTCCATTACCCAGCGGCTGGTAGCCATGATGGGCGGCGAATTGCGCGTGGACAGCACCCCAGGCCAGGGTTCGGTATTTTACGTGGACATCCCTGTGGAAATCATCTCCACCCTCGTGGAAGCGCGCTCCCCCATTGCGCAGCCCGCTGTGTTAGGCTACCGGCGTTTGGATGCGGTGCACGCGCCATTTTGCCTGCTGGTTGTAGATGATTTGGCAGACAACCGTGCGGTGGTGCGCGGCCTGCTCGAACCGTTAGGATTTGCCGTACTAGAGGCAGGTAACGGCAAACAATGCCTTACCTGCGTGGAACGTACGCGCGTGGACGTGGTGCTGATGGATTTGCGTATGCCAGAAATGAATGGCCTGCAAACCATGCGCGCTTTGCGCGAACGCGGATTGGAGATGCCCGTCATTGTGCTGAGCGCCGCTGCCTTTGCTGAAGACCGCGCCGCCAGCCAAGACGCGGGTTGCGCCGCGCATCTGGCCAAACCAGTGCGCTTGGCGGAGTTGTTGGACGCATTGGCGCAGGTGTTGCCGCTGGCGTGGGAATATGAAACCCTGAGCCTGGATAGTCTGGCGGACAACGCACCGGGCCAGGAGCACTGGCGTAAGCCATTGCCGCCGCATTTGCTACAAGCATTTTTGCGCGCGGAGCAAATCGGCGACTTGACTGCATTGAAAAAATTGGCAATACAAATGAAAGCGGAGTATCCGCACCTGGCTAAAAAATTGAGCACCTTGCTGGACCTTTTTGATATAAAGGGACTTCATTTGCTGGCCATGGAAATGAATCAGGAAGCCAACTAGGAAAATGGGTTACCGGTCGCGGTGTGCTGAGCTTGCGATGCACTGAGCTTGCCGAAGTGTCGAAGCATTGTGCTTGATTTGATAACATAAACCGTTATAGTGCGGTAAAAATAATTCTACAGAGGAGGAGAAATTGACCACGGTGCGGACTACACTAACAATGCTTCGACACTTCGGCAAGCTCAGTGCATCGCAAGCTCAGCACACCGCGCTTCGACACTTCGGCAAGCTCAGTGCATCGCAAGCTCAGCACACCGCAACAGTGCTGATATGCGCTGTGCTCACAATGCTGACCGCCTGTGGCCCGCATGAAGAAGACTACACCCCGCAATTCAGCCAAGACCCGCCGCACCGCGATAAGCCGTTGTATTTGTTCGGGGTATTTCCGGTGCATAATCCCACCCAGACCCAGGCGGTGTATGGGCCGCTGGTGGACTATCTGGGCAAGCACATTGCTGAGGCGGATTTTCAGTTGGAAGCCTCGCAAAATCACGACCGTTTTTTGGAAAAAGTCTATGCGCGGCAGTTTCATTTCGCCTTGGGCAATCCGTATCAAACCATTCAGGGCGAGCAGAAAGGCTATGTGATTTTTGCCAAAATGGCCGATAACGATTTTCGCGGCTTGATTTTGACCCGCAAGGACAGCCCGGAACACGGGCGTAGCCCGGAACACGGGCGTAGC
>DYPE01000163.1 GCA_020720085.1 Dichelobacter nodosus
CGTCCCCAAATTTAGCCCTGTAAGGGCGAAATAAACGACAATCCAGCAATTTTATCACGCCCCTTCAGGGCTTGATGAACCACCACCGGTTTACCCAGGGCGCGATGTACTGAGCCTGTCGAAGTATTGCCCTGGGCTGCTATGGATTCCGCCCTTTCAGGGCTAAGAAAGATATTACAGATTTGTGTAGATACCTTTGCGTTTGCGATTAGGCGGGAAGTCAGGAATAAATCTTAAGTTATTAGCGGTTGCAGTATATCTGTTGTTGGTACTATCTGAAATGCCATACCATCATGCCCATTTCCAGTGGCATCTTCAGTATTGCCATCTAATGGAAGAAACGCCACCCAACCATCCGCCGGATTGGGATACAAAGCCGCCTGATCATAGACTTTTAAGCCCGCCAACACCTGCGCGGCTTGCTGCGGACAATTGCTGGTGTCATTCAAACAATTTTCTCCCGTTTGACGCGCCATTTCAGCGTCAGTTTCCAGTTGCGTGGAAAGCTGCGTCAATTGTTGGCGGCGTGTATCGGATAACGACTGCGCCAGGGTTTGTAAAACTGTTTCATGGTCTTTTAACAGTTCCTGGTATTTATCCGCCAGTTGTTTGCGCGCATTTTCCACTTCGGGCGTGGCTTCTACCGGCAAATCAGGCGCACCGTAAATGGCGCTATAAGGGCAATAGTTGTAAGCCGTCACCGTGTAGGCGACACTGACATCGCTAGCGGGGCTGGCCAAGGCAGGCGTTTTACAATTTTTCCCCATGCGTGCCCTTGGTGTAACGTCAGTGGCACGCCCAGCGCCCATCACAGTGTCCGTGCTGCGTCTGTTGGCGGTTCACGCAGCATTTTAATTTGAAACAAGGCATTGCGCTCATCTTCTTCCAGCGTAGATTGTACCCAGCGGATAGTGGCCTGGTATTGTGGAATTAGATTGTATTTTAACGCATTCACCCGTTTTTGCGTTTTGCGTTGTTCTTCTAACAAGCGCCACAACGCAGTTTCTGCTTCGCCCAATTGTGCTAAGGTTTCTGCCATGGCAGCAAAACGCGCGCGGGTTTCATCAAAGCTCGCATCCGTGCCCAATAACCCCAGCGGCTCCATGGCCAGGCGCATGGTCTGTACAGTAGGATATTGCACGCCCAGGCTGCTACGCGCCAAAATTTGTACTTCTAGCGCGGGGGGCAAGCCTAGCGCCATTTGGCGGATAGAACGCGCACCCATGCGCAACTGCGTGACGCTCAAGCACGCATATGCCTGTTGCAGCGCGGTCTTGGCTTCAATGCGCAGTGCGCGGTACGCGCGTAAGCGTTCGTACACCAAGCGGGTGAGCAATTCTTTTTTGCGCTCCAGCAATGCATGGCCTTGCTCTAAAAACAGCACCCGTTTTTTCAACGCCAGCAATGCGCTTTTGGTAGGAGGAATTTTATACATGGCAGAAATTGTAGCATGGATGACGCGCCAGGCAGCAGGGGTTTTACAACTGGCTGGTGAGATGCTTTAAGCCATTGGCATTGTTAGATATACTGCACTTGCCATTCATTCATTTCAAAGCCGTTTGGCGTGGTGCATTGTGCCCGAATCGTAGTGGAGACGCATGAATAATTTAAATGAAATTATATTATTACTTTTAAATAACAATGGGTTGGCGGCCATGGCCGCGTTATTGTTTTTGCTATTGCTCATTCTAATGATAATCGCATGGTGGCGAATGCACAGGCCATCCGTTGTTGCGCCGGATTTGTATCCCTATGAAAGCCGTGAAAAATTATTCACCCCAGCCGAGCGGTTTTTTCTCGGTGTGTTGCGTCGGGTTGTACCAGAGGGCTGCCTGGTGCTGGGTAAAGTGCGCATAGCCGATGTGCTTAAAGTGCGCGCCAGTTTGGCGCACAGCGATAAAACCCGTGCGTTTAATCGCATTAGCAGCAAGCATTTTGATTTTGTGTTGTGTGATGCCAATACCCTGGCCATTTTGGCGGTGATTGAATTGGACGATGCCAGCCACCGCCTCGCTGCTGCACAAGCCCGTGACGTTTTTGTCAATGGTGCGTGTGCAGCAGCGGGTTTACCTATTTTGCATGTTACGGTGCAACGCCAGTACAACGTGGCGCATTTGAAACGCCAGCTCAGCCACTTGTTGCGGATTTCATTATGAAAATCCTGGAAATTTTTATCCGCAACCTCAATTCCCTGCGCGGCGATACTCGGGTAAATCTTGGCGCACCGCCCTTTTCCGGGGAGGGGTTATTTTTAATCTGCGGCGATACTGGCGCGGGCAAAACCACGTTGCTGGATGCCATTACCTTGGCGTTGTACGGCCAGGTTGCGCGCGCGTGCGAACCGAGGGAAATGATTAGCCATGGTACAGCGGAAAGCCGCGCCGAGGTGGTGTTTAGTGTGCCAGCGCCCCATGCCGGTAGCGGCGTTGGCGACACGCTGCCGCCGGGAACACCGGCGTTGCCGGGAACGCCGACGTTGCCGGGAACGCCGACGTTGCCGGGAACACCGACGTTACGCTACCGTGCAGTATGGGCAGCACGGCGCGCGCGCAACCGTGCAGATGGCAAGGTGCAAGCGCCCACCCGTGTGTTGGCGGACGCTGACAGCGGTGTGATTGTGGCGGAAAAAGCCAGCGAGGTAAATCGTCGCATCAGTGAGCTGATTCAATTGGATTTTAACCAATTCATCCGCACTGTGCTGCTGGCGCAGGGCAAATTCGCTGCGTTTTTGGAAGCCGATAAAAACCAACGCGGTGTGTTGCTGGAGAAAATTACTGGCAATACCGTGTGCCGCGACCTGTCCAAGGCCGCGTTCGAGCGTTGTCAGCGTGCGGAACAAGCGCTGGCTGCGTTGGCCACGCGGCTGGAACAATCCCCTATTTTGGAAGAAGACGCGCGCCAAGCCTGCATGGAGCAATGCGCGCAAATGCAAGCACAAGCGCAGCAGTGCGAAACGCAGCGCAAGCAATGGCAAGCCCAGTTGGAATGGCAGCGCGCGCTGGCGCGACTGCACGCGGTCAGCGCAGACCAACATAAGGCATGGATGGCAATTCAGGCGCGACTGGCCGCACGGGCGGGTGATTTTTTCGCTGTGTTGCAATGGCGGCAGCTTCAGCCCGTGCTGGCTGACTTTGCGGCTTGGGAACAAGGTCAAACTTGGCTGGCGGCCCAGCCTGTGCGCTTAGCCGCGTTGCGTGTGCACTGGCAACAGGAGGATGACGCGATGCGCACGGTCAGTGCGCATGAACAAATCCACCTTGATGCGTTGCAGGCCGCGCAAGCGCAGTATGCGCAAGACGCGCCCGTGTTGCGCCAAGCCTTAGCCAAAGATGAGGAAATCGCCCGCGCGCGCGCAGAGCAGGAACAGGCTGCACGCGAGCTATGCGAACAACAACAGCAACAACAACGCGCGCAACAGGAAGCGGCGGCGCACGAACAACAACTGCACGTGCTGCACGAACAAATGCGCGTGCTAGATCATTGGCTGCAAGCGCACGCCAGTGACCGCAGTTTGGACGCAGAATTGCCCTGGATGCGCCGTCAATGGCAAGCTGGCAAAGACTTGGCGCGCGCGCAAGCGGATGGGCGCGCGCAACTGATGCGCAATCAACAACGCATGGATGCGCTGGCGCGCACCATTGCCGAGGGCGAGGCCACGCTTGCCAAGCAACAGCCTATTGCCGCACACACCGCACAACATGCGCAGAACTTGCACGCCGCGCTAGAACAAACGTTGCAAGGCCAAACCTTGGCGCACTGGGAGGAATTGGCTGAGCAAATGCAAAAATACGCGCTGGATTTGAAATCCGCGCACGAAACGGCACAACAACGCCAGCACGCTTGGCAGCAATGGCAGCAAGCCGAAGTCCAATGCGCGGGCATGGCAGCACAACTGCCCGCGTATGAACAACACACACAGCAATTGCAACAACAGCTTGCGGGGGAAGAAACCACGCTGGAGATATTGACGCAAAGTTACCAGCAAACCCTGCGCGTGCAAAACTACGCAGCTGACCGTGCGCGCTTGCATCCGGGCGAGCCGTGCCCGCTGTGTGGCGCGCGCGAGCACCCCTTGCATCCTGGTTTGCCAGCCGTGGATGAACAACAGGCCGCGTGCGCCATGCGCCAAGAGGCAGTGCGCGTACTGCGCGAACAACTCAGCCAAGCGCGCGAGCAGTTTGCCACTGCGCGCGCGGCGTTGGCGCAGGCGCAAACCCATGCGCAGGAATTGCATCGGCTGTGGCAAAACTACCCCACCCATGGGTTTGGCGATGACGCCAGTTTGGCAATGGCTTGGCAAACCGCGTACGAGCAATGGCATCGCGCGCAAGCGAATAGCAAAATCTGCCGTGCAGCGCACGACGCCTGGCAGGAACAACAGCGTCAGGCCGATGCGCAAGCACTGCACGTGCAACAATGCGCCGCACAACTGGCGGCACCGCGCGCGGAATTGGCCCAACGGCACCATGAAGCCGCACGCTTAGCCCAAGAATTGGAGAAAAATACAACCGCGCATCACGGATGGACACAAGAACTGACAGCGCATTTACAAGCCTTGGGGCTGGCCTGGGATGGCGTTGTCAGCCCCATCGCCGCGCTGGAACAACGCCACGCACAGTGGCAAACGCGCCAGCGCGAACAACAAACGATACAACAAGCCCATGGCCAGGCGGTGGCGCGCCAAGCCGAATTGCACGCACAACTGGCCGCGTTGGGCGCGCGCGTGGCGCAATGTGAACAGCAATGCGCGCAACGTACTGAGCGCGTGGACAAATTGCAGCAGCAGCGCGCCAACTTGTGGCTTGGCACTGCACCCGCACAGGCGTTGGCACAACTGGAACAAGTTGTGGCCGATGCGCAATCCGCGTGGCAAAGCGCGTCCGCGCAACGCCAACAAGCGGCAGAGCAAGTCAGCGCTGCACAAGCGCGCCTGGTGCACAGTGAAAACGAATTTACCACCCAGCGCGTCCAGCATGAACAGGTCACGGCAACCTTGCAGCAACACTTGCGCGCATTGGGCTTTGCTACTTTGTCTGCTGCACAAGCGGTGCTGGTGCAGGTACAGATGGAGGAACGGGCGCGCTTGCGCCAAAATTGGCTGCAAGAAGAAAATGCCATCGCACATAGCTGGCGTGAAACACAGAGTCAAATTATGTCGTTAGAACGTAAAGCGCCCACCCTAGACCTTGCCGATGATGCAACGTCATTGGTGGATCGCATCCAGGCGGCAGATGCGCAATTGGCGGAATTGCACCAGCGCGCTGGCGCACTGGAAAACCAATTGCGCCAAGACGAACTGGCGCGTCAGGCACGGGCCGAGGATATTCGCTACTATGAACGCTTGCGCGCAGAAACGATGGATTGGCAAACGCTCAATGAGTTCATTGGCTCAAAAAATGGCGATAAATTTCAAATTTATGCGCAAGGCTTGAGCTTGGAACACCTGTTGCAGCTCGCCAACCGCCACCTCAACCGATTCAATCCGCGCTATTGGCTACGCCGCGCCCAAGATGCCAATGACGCCCTGAAATTAACCGTGGTAGACCGCTATCAGGCGGAAAATGAGCGCGCACCAGCCACGCTGTCAGGCGGCGAAACTTTTCAAATCAGCCTCGCGCTGGCGTTGGGGTTATCGGACTTGGCCATGAACGCTGGCGTAGCCAGGAACGCTGGCGTAGC
>DYPE01000025.1 GCA_020720085.1 Dichelobacter nodosus
GGCACCCTATTTATCGGGACATTACCGTGAAAGTTAAGCCTAGGGTGATTAATTTGGTAATGCCCCGATAAATAGGGTGCCCCTGGAATAGTTGATTGTTTTTATTATTTTTTTATTGCCTGTCATCCTGTGGATTGGGGCACTACCATTAATTTTTTGTGTTCTCATAAAATTGTCCATATTCAAGTATTCATTTATGGTTGTTTAGATTATATTGCTATCCTGAATCAGGAGGTTAGTATAAAAATACGATTCCTGACTCAGGGATAATATACTATTCATCTTTTGCTGCTAGCGCCAACTCATACGCTTAAATTCTACTCGGCGATTTCTCTGTTTTCCTTCCTCAGTACTATTTGATGCTATCGGCTCGCTTTCACCTGCCCAGGTAGGATGTAAGGCATCTGCACGCACGCCGTTAGAGATAAGCCAATTGCGCACAGCATTAACACGCCGTCTGGAGAGATCAAGATTATAGCCAGCGTCTCCTGAACTATCCGTATGTCCCCGAATTTCGATATTCTGACCCGCTTCCAAATCAATCAACCCGCTCAACATAATTTGCAAGCCATGCCCTGGTATGAATCTATCTGAGTTGTGCTCAAATTCAATAAATGAGTCACCATCCACCTGTTCCAGAGCAGCCATATCGCGCATGGCGGAACCTATCCCAAGCGCTTGTTTTACTTCTTCAGCAGAATTGGGAAAAACCAGCTTTCTTTTTCCTGCCCCGGACGGTTCAGAATACTGCATACTGGGTTCGGCAGCAGGTGGTTGCGAGTGGGATTGATAAGTGCGTCCCCCTCCGGGGTCACCGGGAGTAATCGCGACTGCGTTATCAACCGTAACCGATGCCACAGCGCTTGCTAAGAGTAAGGATTGAATATATTGCATGGCTCTATCTCCTTGTTTCGACTGTTGATGTTAATAAAAACTTTTAATTTATAATAAAATTATATGATTAAATAGTGGAAGTGGTTTTATGCCGTAGACTAAATCTAATATACCACCACATAAATAATATAATTGGAATCAATGGGTCAATAGGTGGCGTGATTGTTCTTTTTACTACGCTGCATCCACTGCCTGATTCTGTATCAATGGCTGTTTCTTGGCCGCTTGATGAGGTGTTTATTGTATCCGTGGCAGTGCTACTTGGAGAAGACTGGTTTCCTGTGTAAGGTTGCGCCATGGTCGGTTCTGAGAGTAGGGTTCCATTTTGCGCAAGAACGACAAGCTCTAATTTTTTACCCGATGTATCACTCGTGGCCCAATAGACATTGCTATTGATAGTCAGTACATCATCTCGGCGATTGAAGCGAACTTGGGTTCCCAATTCAATTGGGTCAGTTAGTTTATTGCCATTTTCAGTTATCTTCATGGCATACGTATTAACATAAGCGCTGGCATTCCATTTTTCCCATAATATCATTATATTGCCATCGGATAACTTTGTGGTTTTTATACGTGTGGCATTTTCTTTATTTTTATCTTGATAATTTGTCAAACAAACTACACCCGTATTACGTTGCGGAGTCCATTCTCCATCAAAAGTATAAAACCCACCAGTTTCACTGGGTGATTTAGTAAGTATTAGTGAATCTGAAACTTCATTGGTATTTGATGTTGGGATTTTATTGAATTCTGGATGAACTTGTATCATACAGATATTCCTTGGATCATTTAGGGAATTTCCTGTTCTGCTGTTATCTAAAGATTTTCCATTGGGTGAGATTTCTCCTGCAAAAATAACGGTATAACCATTTGTGCTAGGAACAACGCCTCCCAATTCTGTATATGTATTGTTATCATTACTCCAACGATAGTAATTTATGCCATTCGAGCTTATTTCAGAGTATATAGGAAAAGTAACACCAGCAGGACTTTGTGGTGTAGTGCCATGACGTGTTTTAAAAGTATACACCACTCGATGATCCATTTGGCTAGAAGTAAACTGATGCAGGTGAATTCCACGTGGATAATTATCCCCTAGATCAATACCAACAAATTTATCTTGGGTATTTGCAGTTAAAAAACTATCAAAAGAGTGCCCAGAAGTTTGCCCCCAATTTTTTTCTATCAACAATGTATTCGAATTTATAACTACTGCAATCGCGCCCTGATGATGCAAACCATCAGATGATTGATGCATAATCCTGGCTAAAATTAGTCCCAATTTATTATTGGCATAATGTAAACTGGCAACATAATCACTAAAATTAATGATGTTCATTCCATATACAGAAGTATCCAGTGGTTGTTGTAACAGGAGATTCCCCTGTTCTCCAACTTTATAAAAATAAGCTGTTCTTGCTGCCTCTGTTGATGAACCATCACCCGATTGAATTATTAAATAATATAGATTTCCCTGATTATCGTGGATGGCTGCGGCAAGTTTTACATTGGCCTGGTGGTTAGGTAAATCGATAGTGTTGGGTGTTTGTAAATTATCTCCTAACCAAGTAACGCGGATTATGCCATTGGTTTGGTCTTGCCAGACAATGCCGAGTTGCCCGGAAACTTTTCTTACTAAAAAAAATTGCCTGGTCTGGGCCGCGCTGTTCGCACCTTGCTGGGCGGATGAAGAAAAACTGTTAAATGGCGCGCCATTCACTGGATAAGAATAACTCAGTAAATCTCCCAAAAGCGTTGATTTTATTTTTTTTGAGGTTACTTGTGAGGAACTTGCTGTGACAATTGTAGCAGTAGACTGGGCAGAAGCATCTTCTGGAACAAAAAAATAAATGACTGAATTGGTTAAAGCGCTTATGGGAAGCTGGCTTATTTTTGTGAAATTATTTGGAATAATTTGCTCGGCTGAAATCACGCCTAATTTTTGTGTTTGGCCATTATTAAATTGATATACACCATACGCCTGTTTAGTTGGAAATTTATAGTAGACCATATGTATTGAGCCGAGCATATTGGTGGCTTTATGGGCTGGCTCGTAAATTTGATACGCTTCAATTTGTGCGTTGCTTTCTATGGCAGCACTGGGCGTTAATACACCTTTTATTACCATATACTCATTATGATTATAACGGCCATTGGTATAGCAACCATTAATATAAAAGGATGCAGCAATAGCCAATTTAGCGATTTGATCTTCTTCTTTAATAATGCCATCACAATTATCGCCCTGATTTGCTTCCGCACTATTGCCAGGTAACATTTTATTGTCCTGCGGATAGAAGATATAATTCTTCATATCAGGCAATGCCGCATTTGCAAAATTCATATAAATAAATATAGTGTAGTATGATAAAATTATAAATAAATAGTTTCTTATGCTTAACATGGAACTTCTCCTTAATTATAAAGATATTTCTAGTTATAAAACAGGCCAGGTTCAGAGATAATTTACTATTTAAATCTGAACCGGCCAACCTTACTCAAGAGGAAACTATCTTTGCATAGCGCGCCAATTACCAATGATATCCCCACCGCCAGTTTCAAAAGTATATATTAATACAGGATATTCAAAATTTCGATTAAATGGTAAAGACGTTTGCTCTTTTGGCATCAGCACAATTTTTCCACTTTTATAATTCGTTTGCAGAATATTCCAACGTTGGGGGTCTAGGTTCGCTACCCCCCCAGCAGAAGTTTTTTTGAAATCAACAATGGATAACATGGCTAATTCATCACGCACATATAGTTCTGCTGAGCAATTTCGTGGAGAAATACATATTGTAACGTAATGAGCCATATCCTCTTTATTATTCCAAATTTCCACGTGGAATAAATTTCCCTGCCTTAATAAGCTTTGCGCTGCATTCTTTATATAATCTACTGGATTTCCTGAATCTTGTAAATTTGCGTAAAATGCTTTAGTCGGTGAGAAAATCCAATAATAACTGGTTAATCCGCCTATGTTGCCTACTAGGTTAGCGCTATCGAAAAAATTACTGACAAAACGCTGTCCACCGATACGAATTGCTTCTTCTACTTCAGCAAGGCTGTTTGGTACGCCAAAACCCACAATATACTGGCCATTTACAGTATTTCCAGAACCATCCCAGTCATCCATGAGTTGATCAAATGTAGTTATATCTTGACCAATAATACGTATTGGATTAATAGAAGGAGAATGATCATCACCATCTAACAATGTTGGCCCCCAATGAGCAATAAAGGATAGTCTTGCTTCCACTGGATCATCTTCTGTGGTTGGGCCTAATGGGAAACCATAGGAATAATCACCTTCTAATCCAAGAAATGATGATACTGTAATAGCTGAAGTATTATTATGTAAGATAACAGCAGAATCTGGTAGATAATTATCAATACGGTGTTGCGCTGTATTGGTACGGAAATTTACAAATGCCTCTGCGTTATAAGCGATTCCCTGGTTACGGCCTGGCACTACAATATAGGCTGTGCCACTCAGAACATTGGGCACATCACCTAATGCTGGTATATTGATTCCATTTACGTTAGTTATAGTCCTAGTCCCTTGTGCGCTCCATAGCCAGGTATCTGTGCCACGGCGGTCTGGTTTTTGATAGGGTTTGTTGGCTTCTGTGGGAATGGGTTGTAATAAATTATTCATGGTGATCTGATCCATGCCATTTAATACAGCCTCACCAATGAATTCAATGTAACCAACGCGTTTGTGATGTTCTAGTACCTGTTGATTTAGTGTTGGATTATTTGGAATCACTTCACTAGGAACTAGCGTTATCACATCAGAATCCATACAATATGGAGTTCTGGTTGCACTTCCTGGTATACCACATTCTTGTACCATGCCAGTATATTCAAAATTCTTTTGATCTAAATTTTGTTGTAGTTCCCATGCACCATCACCATCAATATCAGCAACTCTAAACAAAAATACATCTCCTGGAGACAAAATTACATCAAAGTCTAATAACTCACCAGACCAGGCGGCCCCACGAAAGCGTATATGCCCTTGAATCCAGTCATTAGAATCATTATTGATGGTAAAATAATTGTCTACATAGGAATTAAAAATTGGGAAAATTAATGAGTCCCCTTTCCCGTTAGGCTTAAACTCAATATGTGCCTGCGCGAAGGGCGAGAACGCCCCTAACGTAATGATTGCAGACAGCGCGCTTGCAGAAATGTAAGTGGATGGTTTCATAGATTTCTCCTTCGTAACTATAAATAAATTATGGACAGTTCACCGTAAAATTCCATGCGGTATCTGAAGTTCCAGTACAATTGGGAATCACCTTTACTGTAACGCTAGCGCTAGTGCCTTGGTAAGGCATGTTTATGGTCTTGGTGCCCTTGGTACCTATACAAGTACTATCAAATAGTTGTTTGCCTTCGTATTCAATTAAAATTTGATCTGGAACATTAAAGGTCTCATAGTTAATTACGAGGTTGCCCGCATTTTTACCTAGATTTACGATATGCGTTTCTGGGGCATTTGAACCCGCCCTGACCAATCCGCCGCAGGCCGATACAGATACTGCCGTGCAGTCGTCGCATTGTGCGCCATAACCGTCGAGCGTCCAAGAATGCTTGCCATCTGCCGCCTGGGAATGTTTGAGATTAAGCCATAAATTCATTCCACCATTGCCGCCAGGGATGGGTTGATATGGTAAAGAGGGGATGAATAAATTAAGGTCGTTATCTAATTTGGGCGGACAACAACCAGGGCAAGCGGCAGTATTGTTGCCAGCAGGCGGGGATGACGGTTGTTGGCTGGGGATTGGCGTTAGCGTAGAAGCTGGCGGACACGGCGACGTTGTACATGTCGACGCACTGGAGTTCGGTGTTTGAGAAGGTGAGGGAGATGTGCCTTGTGTAAATGTAGCGATACAAAATTTATTGCTATCCAGAAGGAGTTGTAAGTCTGCTTGGTTACCGCTGCAATCTCGGCTCCAACCAGAAAAATAATAGCCTGCTGCTGGAACTGCCGTAAGCGTTACAGCACTGCCTTTAGCATATACCCGACCTTGCGGATTACTGCCACTGGCTTCTGGGGCGTAGTGTATCGAACCTTGGCCTACTGTGCTGACGGATAAAGTTACGACACTGGCCTTCGGAGATGCACCAATCATAATTGATGAAGAAATATTTACGCTGGCTGAAGCATTGGCAGTTGCGGTGGCAGCGGCTGCATATTGCCATGAAACCCAATATAGCATCCATAAAAAGATAGCTAGCACTTTTATGCTAATCGGTTGGCGGGCCTGTTGATTAATAGATAGATTCACAATTGTCTCCTAATTAATGGACGCTAAATCAGCAGAAAGTTGGTGTGGCAGAATCTTATCGATGCGGCAATTGGCCGCCGCATCGATAAGAAAAGCCCAAAAAATTCCCTTGACATGGTGGTTTTTTTTACCCATATACTCAACTTAGTATATATGGGTAGACTAATTCCATGTAAGCATTCACTCCCCTCTCCTTCCGGGAGAGGGGCAGGGGGTGAGGGCGCAGTGCCTAGCCGCGCCAGCCCTCACCCCAACCCCTCTCCCACTGGGAGAGGGGCTGAACGGATACAATTCCATCGCATAATCTTAATAAATTACTTTAAGAAGTGCAATTACTTTTTTGATTTATGTACATGAATTTATTTACGGAATTTTTAATGTATTCTGCGGTATTTTTTTTAAATCATGCGTAAAAATATTATAAAAATAAGGAGGTATTTCATGATGCTTGTCGCATTACATTATAATAAATTGATTTTACATGTTTATTTTTTATATTGTTGGAGCCGAGAACATGACACCTTGCGGAGTTTAACCTTCACAAGATGCCATTCTCCCTTGCGGCGAAAAATGTCTTGACTTAAGTCCTCAGCGCTGCATAAAAACCTTTATTTTATGCTGGAAAATATTTGGTTTTTAGCACCGTCTGTCATGCGGAAAACTTGCAATTGCAACTTACCCGCGCCTGATGTGCCGTAGGTCTGAGCAAAATATAGAGAAAATTTAGCTTGCTGCGGTTCAGCCAAATATAATCCAGCAAAACCTTTACCGTTACTGTCCAGCCAACCGCCTACGTTTACCCCGCCGACCATACTGTTGGCGTTGACTTCTAGGCCAAACTGTCCGCGTGGAGAGTTGGCTTGATTTTTCATTTCCGCCAAGTAAAAACCGGCTGTCAATGTTCTGGTTTGATGCGATTGTCCAGAGACGCTTTGTACTGGGCCGTATACTGTGGTACGTGCGCCGGTTTGCAAATTTTGTTGCAACACGGTGAGCGTGAAGGCGCTTACTTGACCTGTATATTCATAGGGTTTAATACGGACACTTTCGTCTTCGCTGAGATAAAACCCCATAAATCCAGGTTGTTCTCCATGTTCCTTTAAGGTCGCGCCCATATTAAAACCACCGTTGTTGCGGCCTTTGGCCGTGGTGTATTCCCCGCCCCAGAAGCCTTCTTTACTTCCACTGGTTAGCCCCGCTTCTGCCACATAAAAACCAGCTTGATCTAGCGATACCTCGTAGGTGCAAGAACGATCTGTGCACGCTGGGTCAGGTGCGACGACTGGAGTTGTTGGTGTGGTAGATGGCGTGCTGGCGGGTGCGCTGGCTGTGTTAAGAACACAAGATTGTGTAGCGCAGTCTGGTTTGGTGGTGCGCAGCGCATAAGTATAATGGCTGCCAGGATATAGCCCTTGCGCCTTGAAATCGGTGTGTCCGCGTATGGCAAAAGTATAGGTTACCTGCCCAGCTCCGGTGTCCCTTTGATTGGTTGCCAAAAAAATAAAAGGTTGGCCTATAGCGGTCAAAAAGGATACTTCATAAGCGCAGGAGGTTGGTGTACCAAGGCGGTCTACTTCATATAAATATTGGAAATATTGGCTGGGCTGAAAATTGTTAGGGGTCGTGGGACGCCCGCTAAAGGTCTGATTCGGGGGTTGGCAGCCAGTATTTTGCTCTTTGACATATAAAGACACCACTGCATGTTTGGGGGGGTATAGTTCGGAGGAAAGCGCAGGGTCTAGTTTGCTCGCGTTATATTGCGTGGTTACTTTAAACGTAATATTTTGTTGCGCGTTCACCACGACTACATCGCTAAAGCGTGCACCTCCCTCTGCTTCTACCGCGAGTGTCAACGCAGGCGCAGATGGGTTATCCGCCACGCCTTCTCCTTGGATTTCACTGTTTCTACACGAAGATGGCGGTGTGCTATCTTGGTGTAGCGCGCTGCAAACGACTTTCCCTGTTTTCATTCCCTCTGAGCCTGGGCTAAAAAATAAGCCTATTGCCGGACTTGGGGTGTTATAAGCTAGATTGGCAATGGTATAGGTCGTGGGTGTTTCGTAGCGCCAAACTCCAGTCATGGATTGGTCGCCGCGATACTGTACTTCCCCGGTTGGGCCAAAGCTACCCGCTTCTTCGCTTCCGGCAATGGTTGTGTATACAGTAAGTGGGCTGCCAGGCCCCATCCATTGCAAACTACCAGGTTCAACTCGCGCTGATCCAACCAGCAATTTTCCGCAATCCAGGCAATGCGCTTGATAAAACTCAGCGTGCGCAGCAAATGTGAATGTCGTTGTGATCAACAATAAGGGTAGCGTTGAAACGCGAGAAGAATGCGATATAGGAACAGACATATTAAATATCTTTTAATCCGTTGATTACGATTCAGTGTTAGCCTAATAATATTTGTCGGGAAAACTCCCGATGCACTAGCAAATATTTCGGCCAGCATACTGATGTATAACGTTTAAAGGAACCAATAAAATCAGAACTTTTAGCGGCACTACCCGATATAGATGCGGAAAAAATGCCGCACCTTTTAATGTAAATGTATTATTATATTTGGCGTGTTACCTGCTATTTATCCAGGATCACCGTGTTCCGACAGCAATTCCCATTCGCCTTTCAAGCAGCAATTCCCGTTGGGTGTCAGCCCTTAAATAGTGTATCGCTTATCATAAAATCAGCTTGCAACTCCTAGAATATAAACAGTTACATTATTGCGAGGCAGAAACCCAGCAGGCCACATTGCCTATTGGCTGGATTTACAGTCTAATATACCTTTTGCGTGTCACTCAACGAGCGAAGATAAGCCATGCGTAGCCAGTATTGTGGAGTAGTAGACAGCGCCCTGTTGGATCAAACCGTGACCTTGTGCGGCTGGGTACACCGCCGCCGTGATCATGGCGGGGTGATTTTTATTGATTTGCGCGACCGTGAAGGCGTGGTGCAGGTGGTCATTGACCCAGACACGCCAGAAGCGTTTGCCATTGCCGAACGGGTGCGCAACGAATTTGTGCTGCAAATACGCGGGCGCGTGCGCACACGGCCCCAAGGCACGGAAAATCCTAACCTGCGCAGCGGCGCGGTGGAGGTGCTGGGGTTAGAACTTAATATTCTGAATACCTCGGAAACGCCGCCGTTTCAATTGGATGACGAGGACATTAACGAGGATAACCGCCTGCGGTTTCGTTATCTTGATCTGCGCCGCCCGGTCATGCAACAACGCTTGCAATTGCGTGCCAAGGTGACGCGCTTGTTGCGCGCTTATCTTGACGAACGTGGTTTTCTTGATTTGGAAACGCCCATGCTCACCAAGGCCACGCCGGAAGGCGCGCGCGATTATTTGGTGCCCAGCCGCACCCATCACGGCGCGTTTTTCGCTTTGCCGCAATCCCCCCAGTTATTCAAACAGTTACTGATGATGGCGGGCATGGATCGCTATTACCAGGTTGCGCGCTGCTTCCGCGACGAGGATTTGCGCGCCGACCGCCAGCCGGAATTCACCCAATTGGACATTGAAGTGTCATTCATGGACGAACAGGCGCTGATGGCGTTGGTGGAAGACATGATTCGCGGCGTGTTCCGCGACGCGATTGGCGTGGAATTGCCAGCGCCGTTTCCGGTGATGACGTATCAAGACGCCATCGCCCGTTATGGCATTGACCGCCCGGATTTGCGTATTGCGTTGGAATTGGTGGAAGTGAAGGATTTAATGGGCGAAGTGGAATTTAAAGTATTCGCTGGCCCCGCGCAAGACCCCAATGGTCGCGTCACTGCGTTGCGTTTGCCCAAAGGCAGCGAATTGTCGCGCAAGCAAATTGACGACTACACCCAATTGGTCGGTCGGTATGGCGCTAAAGGCTTGGCATACATAAAAATTAATGACTTGGCGCAAGGCCGTGATGGCCTGCAATCGCCGATTCTCAAATTCTTGCCCGACAGTGCGGTGACGGGCATTCTGCAACGCACTGGCGCGCAAAATGGCGACTTGATTTTCTTTGGTGCGGACAAGGCAAAAGTCGTCAACGACTCGTTGGCGGCGTTGCGCGTGCAATTGGGCCGTGATTTGGGCCTGATGGCGGATGCCTGGCGGCCCGTGTGGGTGGTCAATTTCCCCATGTTTGAATGGGATGAAACTGCCAAGCGCTATGTGGCGTTGCACCATCCGTTCACTGCGCCCGACGTCAGCGACCCCGAGGCAATACGGCAAAATCCCGGCGCACTCAACTCGCGCGCCTACGACATGGTGCTCAATGGATCGGAAATCGGCGGCGGATCCATCCGTATTCACCGTCAGGAAATGCAGGCTGCGGTGTTTGAGGCACTGGGGATAGGCGCGGAGGAAGCCGAGGAAAAATTTGGCTTTTTGCTTGACGCGCTGCGCTATGGCTGCCCGCCGCACGGTGGCATTGCGTTTGGTTTGGATCGACTGGTGATGCTGATGACGGGCGCACATTCCATCCGCGATGTGATTGCTTTTCCCAAAACCCAATCCGCTGCCTGCTTGCTCACTTCCGCGCCTGCACCTGTCAGTGACGCACAACTGCGTGAGTTGGGCATACGGGCGCGCGCCGCGCAAACCGCGCCGCCCTGATGCGCATGGCGGCGTTTTGGCAATTTGTGCAGCACGGCGGGATGGCAATATGCCTCGCGCTGCTGTCAGCGTGCGCGCCGCAGCCGCCGCAGCCCTCGCCAGGCCATCTGCGCGCAGAGCCGCAGCCTGCTGAAGCGCCGTCCATTCCGCCGCTGGTCAATGCGGTGCCGATTGTGCCCATACCGCAAATGGAAATGCCGCGCAGCAGCGAGTTATACACCGTGGTGGTCAACAAGGTCGCGGTGGCGGATTTGCTGTTTGCGCTGGCGCGCGATGCCAAAATCAACGTGGATATTCACCCCGCCATCACCGGCGTGGTGACACTCAATGCCGTAGATCAAACCCTGCCGCAAATCCTTGACCGCATTGCCCGCCAGGTGGATTTGCGCTACCAAATCCATGGCGACCGCCTGGAAGTGGGGCCGGATTTGCCGTATTTGCACAGTTACCGCGTGGATTATGTGAATTTGCAGCGCGAAAATACCAACGAGGCCAAGGTTTCCACCCAAATCGCCTCGCTGAGCTTGGAAGTGACTGATCAACAGGGGGGAACGCAGCAAACCAACACCGGCGGCAATAATTCAGAAACCACGCTACGCGGTGTGGCTAACAATATGTTTTGGAAAAATTTGACCGACGGCATTCTGGCCATTTTGCATGGCGGCGACAGCGCGGGCGACGGCGTGGCACCCGCGCCCACCGCGCAAGTGGCAAAGGACGTCAAAAATACAGCGGCCAGCCTGATCGTCAACCGTGAGGTTGGATTGGTCACCGCACGCGCCAGCGCGCGCCAACATGCTGAAATTCAAAAATTTCTGGATGAAATCATGACCAGCGCGCGCCGCCAGGTCTTGATCGAAGCGACCATTGTGGAAATTTCCCTGAGCGATCAGTACCAGGCCGGGGTGGATTGGCATCGCATTTCTGGCAGTTTCAGTTATTCCCAGAATACGCCAGTCAATGGCCAAACCGTGGTCGGACAAATCGATCCGGCACCGTTTTACACGTTCAAATACGCAGATCCGACCAGCAAAATCGGCGACATTGCCGCTGCTTTACATTTATTGGAACAATTTGGCAACGTGCGCGTGCTGTCCAGCCCCAAGCTGATGGCGCTCAACAATCAGCCCGCACTGTTGCGGGTGGTGGACAATGTGCCGTATTTTGAAATCCAGGCCAAACCCAACGTCATTAGCGCTTCGGACAATAAAAATGTCAATGTCACCTACACCTACGCATCCACTGTGCGCACGGTGCCGGAAGGAATTATTGTCGCTCTGACGCCGCAAATCAGTGAAAATGATATGGTCATGCTCAATATCCGTCCCACTGTGACGCGGATTATCGGCCATGTTGAGGACCCAAACCCCATTCTGAAAGATGCCAAAGTGCCCAATAGCATTCCCAAACTGCAAATCCGCGAAGTGGAAACCGTGCTGCGCCTGCAAAACGCGGAAATTGCGGTGATTGGCGGTTTAATGCAAGATTCCAGTAACCAAGGCAAAACTGGCTTGCCGGTGTTGTCGGAACTGCCGGTGATTGGCGACGCCTTTAGTTACCGCAATGACAACCACCGCAAAACCGAACTGGCGATTTTCCTGCGCCCCACTGTGGTGCGCAATCCCAGCCTGAACGCAGACCTGCGTGAATTTCAGCGCTTTCTGCCCGATGCAACGCGCGCACCGTCGTCGCCCGCATTCTCCACCGGATTTGATCTCAATCCAGACCTTTTGTATCAAAATCAACCGCCAGTATCCGCGCCGCTGGGCGAGGCCTATTGACGTAACCCACGGATAAATCCATGACACATGCGCATTCCATTCCCCCCATTCCCCTCAGTTGCGAATTTTTTCCGCCGCGCACGGAAGCTGCGCAAGAAAAATTTTATGCCGCCTGGCAAGCGCTTACCGCCTTGTCGCCGGAGTTTTTTTCCGTCACGTTTGGCGCAGGCGGCTCTACCCAGGATCAAACTTGGGACACTGTGCTGGCAATCCAACGCAATGGCCGCATTCCCGCTGCCCCACATTTGTCGTGCATCACTTCTGATCAAACGCGCATCCGCCAATTGCTGCACAATTACCAGCAACAAGGCATACGCCATATCGTGGCCTTACGCGGTGACCGCCCGTCTGGCGCAGGCATTGTTGAAGCGGGCGAGTTTCACTATGCCAGCCAACTGGTAGAATTCATCCGCCGCGAATTTGGCGATCATTTTCACATTCACGTTGCGGCGTATCCTGAATTTCACCCAGAATCGGCTAGCGCGGGCAAGGACTTGGAACATTTCCGCCGCAAGGTGGAGGCAGGCGCGGATGCGGCCATTACCCAATATTTTTTCAATGCCGACGCGTACTTCCGTTTCCGCGACGATTGCGCCAAACTGGGTGTGACGATTCCCATTGTGCCTGGCATCATGCCGATTTTAAACTACGCACAATTGGCAAGATTTTCAGATAGCTGTGGCGCAGAGCTGCCACGTTGGCTGCGCAAACGGCTGGAAGATTTTGGCGAGGACAAAGACAGTCTGCAAGCTTTCGGAGTGGAAGTGGTGGCTCAATTGTGCCGTGATTTGATTGCTGGCGGCGCGCCGGGCCTGCATTTTTACACGCTCAACCAAGCGGAGCCGGTGTTGCGCATTGCCGCTGCCATATAGCCGTGCCCGGTTTTTTAGCTCATTGCGAGGATTCTGCCCATGTCTGATCAGCCTAGCTTATTTTTGGTGGATGACGATCCCCTGATCCGCGATTCGCTGGCGTTTGTGCTGCGCGACAGTTTTAACATTCAAACCGCTGAAACGCGCGAAGCTGCACGCCGTTTGCTGCTCACCCGTCCGGTGCCGCCGGAATTGGCGCTGGTGGATTTGGGCCTACCGCCCGCACCGCATGATCCGGACGAAGGCTTTAGGATGATCACCGAGTTGCTGACGTTCAATCCCAAGATGAAAATCTTGGTGCTGTCCGGTCAGGATTCCATGGACAACGTGCAACACGCGCTGACCTTGGGCGCGGTGGATTTCATTCCCAAACCCACCGATATTCCCTTGCTCAGAGCCAGATTGCAGCACCAGGCCATGATTTTGTCCGCCGAGCGCAACCGCCCCAGGCGCGATCCAGGCGATGCCTGCGGCTTGATTGGCGAAAGCAGCGCAATGCAGGCATTGCGTCAGCAAATCAAACAATTCGCTGATTCGCCGTTTTCTGTGCTGATTGAAGGCCAATCCGGCTCGGGCAAGGAGTTGGTCGCGCAATGTCTGCACACCCAAAGCCAGCGCCACAACCACCCGTGCCTCACCATCAACTGTGCGGCGTTCAATTCTGAATTGTTGGGCGCGCAGTTGTTCGGCCATGCCAAGGGCGCGTTTACCGGTGCCAATTTGGCTAAATCCGGCTTTTTTGAGGAAGCGGGCGAAGGCACGCTGATTTTGGATGAAATTGGCGAAATGCCGTTGGAAATGCAGGCTAAATTATTGCGCGTATTGGAAAATGGTGAATATTACCGCCTGGGCGAAACCAAAGTGCGCAAATCTTCAGCGCGCATCATTGCCTCTACCAACCGCGATTTGCGCTTGGAAGCGCACCACAGCCGCTTCCGCACCGATTTATACCACCGCATGAGCATTTTAACGATTAAAGTGCCGCCGCTGAGCGAGCGTGATGCGGATAAATTATTATTGTTAGAATATTTTCAGGCATTTTACGCAGAAGTGGGCGCTACCTTTCTGTTGCGCGACGATGCAAAAATTTTGTGGTTAAGCTATGCTTTTCCCGGCAATATCCGTGAATTACGCAACATTGTTATCCGCTTGGGCGCGAAATACCCCAGCCAATGGGTGGATGCCAGCCAAGTGGCAGCGGAATTAGAATTGCCCGTGGGCGCGCCTGCCGTAGCCCCGGATCAAGCCTTCCCGCGCAATATCGAAGCGCAGTTAAGCCAGCCCAATTTCTCGCTGGACGATACGCTGTTGGAGTGGGAACGTCGTTACATCACCGTTGCCATGGAACAGGCGGACGGGAATTTAAGCCAGGCAGCGCGCATTCTCGGCATTAACCGCACCACGTTGTACAGCAAAGTACAGCGGCTAGAAAAAATCCTGAATATCAAAGTGAATCCCTCAGACATGGATCACAGTTGACCATTTTTCCATTCGTTTTTTCACTCAATGCACAAGGAATCGTTATGAGCGTGCCCCAACCACCAACCGGCGTGACCCGCGAAATCCGCCTAAATCCCATTATTCCCAGCGAATCGGTGTTGGTCGCCACCGCGCGCAGTATGCGTCCGAAAAAGGCTGAAGACCCCGCGCCGCGCGATACCCGCAAACGGGTAGAAACTTGCCCATTCTGCCAAGGCAACGAAGACAAAACGCCACCCACCATCATGGCCTATCCCGAAAGTGGGCCGTGGGAAATCCGCATCGTGGAAAATTTGTATCCCGTGCTGGGCGACGACCGCAGCGAAGCCAATCTGACCTTTGGCTTGCAGCAAACCATTGATGGCTATGGCCGTCATGAGGTTATTATCGATCATCCTAACCACGGCATTGCCATTCACGAAATGAGCGTAGAACACCTGAGCGCGCTGTTTTTGGTGTACCGCGACCGTATGCGCGCGCTGTACACTTCAGATGAACGGTTAAAATATGTGTTGGTATTCAAAAACTTCGGCCCCGCTGCTGGTGCGAGCATTCCACACACCCACAGCCAAATCATTGCCATGCCCGTGGTGCCGCAAAACGTGCATGATGAAGTGGCCAATAGCCGAAATTATTACGCCAAAAATCATTGCTGTATTTTTTGCACCTTGATTGACGAAGCCTTGACCTTTGAAGCCACCATTTACGACCGCGCTTCCGGTCATGTGCGCCGCAAAATCAGTGTGGGCCAATATGTGGTTGAACGCGGTGAAAAATTCATTGCCATCAAACCATTTGCCAGCCGCTACGAATGGGAAGTTCACATTCTGCCATTACAGCACCAGGCTGATTTTACTCAAATTTCGTCCAAGGATTTGCAGGATTTCGCCAACGTGTTTCAACGTGCCATGGCGCGGCTGGATTCCGTGATTGGTGGCGCGCAATATAATTTTTTCCTGCATACCCGTCCGCATGGCGAGGAATATAATGACTGCGGCGAAAGCTTCCACTGGCATGTAGAAATCTGCCCGCGCACCAGCATTCCCACCGGGTTTGAGTTGGGTTCCGGCTTGGCGGTAAACACCATCAGCCCGGAAGAAGCGGCGGAAAAATTGCGTAGCGTGGCGTTGTAAGCCCCCCCCTGTTCCGGGTAACCACATTGCGTGCATCCACGGCCTCCACACTGCCCGGAACACGGGCGTTACCCGGAACACGGGTGTTGTTGCCCTTGGCTGCGGCCTGGGCAGGGCTGTGGCTGTGGGCCGTTACCGCGCGCTGGTTGCCATGTGTGGCGGTGCTATTCTTGGCTATACCAATTATCACCTTGATTTTATTAGGTATGTTGGAAAGTGCATTGCTGCGGCGGCGCGCATGGGTTGGCATGTATATCCAACCGGACAGTGCGCCATACCGCTGGCTGCGCGGTGGTGTGCTGATGGTGGCGTGGCAGGCGGTGAAAGCGGTGGCATTGGGCCTGGTGCTGCTCGCGGCTGCATTGCGCTGGGAAGACTGGACGTGGGCCATTTTGGGCGCAGATGTGGTATTCCTCTGGCTGGCCCACGCCGCATTGCGCGCCTGGCTGGCAGGCTTCATCCGCCCGGGCTATGAAACCATGATCGCCCGCCATGTATTGCTATTTGTCAATACGTTGCTATTTACTGCTGTACTGACTGGCGCAGAATTTTATTTGCCACACCCTGACTATCGAAACTTGACGGTGGCAGAAGCGATTTATCACGAAACCGCGCGCGTGGAAACCGCTTGCAGTGTTGTGGGCATTCTGGCGCGCAGCTCCGCTGCCAGCCAGGCGCTGAGCCTGAAGCTGGCACAATCGTGGCTCACGCGCACAATGCCCCCCGCGCTGGCAGGCGTGGGTTGGTTGTTGTTTCTGGCATTTTCAGTTACTTTTTTATGGGGATACAGCCGCTTACTGTTAGGCGCGTTGACCGTGCTGGAATACCGTACCCCCATGTGATTTCAATCTTGCAAAGGAAAAAAAGCCCAAATATGCAAAGCCACCACGCCTTGATTCGCATCGCCACGCGCAAAAGCCCGCTGGCGCTTTGGCAAGCCCACCATGTGCGCGACTTGCTCACCCAGCATTATCCAAGAATACAAGTCGAATTGGTGGAGATGACCACCAAAGGGGATAAAATCCTCGACGCGCCTTTGGCCAAAATTGGCGGCAAAGGATTGTTTGTCAAAGAATTGGAACAAGGCTTGTTAGCCAATGAAGTGGACATTGCTGTGCATTCTATGAAAGACGTGCCGGTAGAATTGCCACCAGGTTTGCATCTGCCGGTGGTATTGGCGCGGGAGGAGCCTTTCGATGCCTTTGTGTCCAATCAATATTCCAGTTTAGACATGCTGCCGCAAGGCGCAGTGGTTGGCACCGCCAGCCTGCGTCGGCAATGCCAGTTATTGGCGTTGCGGCCTGATTTGGACATCCGCCCGTTGCGCGGCAATGTAGGTACGCGCTTGGAAAAATTGGACAAAGGTGAATTTAGCGCGATAATCCTGGCCATGGCCGGACTCAAACGCCTGGGCCAGGAACACCGTGTGCGTTGCGTACTTACGCCCGAGCAAATTCTACCTGCCATTGGCCAAGGCGCAATAGGCATCGAATGCCGCCAGCATGATCCGATCATGAATGAATGGTTAGAAGTGCTGGATCATCCAGAAACCCACACCTGCGTGCGCGCTGAACGCGCCATGAACCACCGCCTACAAGGGGGTTGCCAAACCCCTATCGCAGGCTTTGCCGAATGGAGTGGGGCTGACATACGGATGCGCGGTCTGGTGGGGCTGGAAGATGGCAGCCAGATCATTCGCGGCAAAATTCAAGGGGCTGCGGAAGATGCCGATGCCCTAGGCGAATTGCTGGCAGCAGATTTGCTAGCTCAGGGCGCGGGGGCGTTGCTGGCGCGCATGGGTCTACCGGGTTAGCACGGGCGCCCCAACCGTTGCCCCGCCTGGCGAGAGAATGCCTACAGAAACACAAACAGGACAAGAGGACACAATGCGCAATTTTATACGGAATCTTTTGATATTACTGTTTTTTTTCAGTGGTGGCGCACTGGCTGATCCTAGTGTGGCCTTAGGCTATCCGCCTAAATATCCAGCGGATTTCCCGCATTTCGGCTACGCGGATCCTAAGGCAGCCAAAGGCGGCGAATTGGTGTTGTCCGGGGTTGGCGGTTTTGACAGCCTGAATCCGTACCTGCTCAAAGGCGAATCTGCGGCGGGATTGGGCGGGCAAGTGTTTGAAACCTTGATGGAAAGCAGTTGGGACGAACCGTTTAGCGCCTATGGCCTGCTGGCCTCGGACATCGCGTTGGCACAAGACGGTCTGTCAGTGACCTTCCAACTCAACCCCAACGCCCGTTTTTCCAACGGCGATCCCGTACTGGCGGAGGATGTAAAATTTTCGTTCGACACCCTCAAAAGCGCGGCTGCCCACCCGTTTTATTCAGTGTATTGGACTGACATTCAAGCTTGTGAAGCCACTGGCGAACGCACGGTGAAATTTATTTTTGCCAAGAAAAATCGTGAACTACACATGATTGCCGCGCAAGTGCCCGTGTTCTCGCGCGCCTGGGTGGGCAATAAGCCCTTTACTGAGGTGGTAACCGACCCGCCCATTGCCAGCGGGCCGTATGTGGTAGAAAAAATGAATTTAGGCAAAACCATCACGTACAAACGCAATCCTGATTATTGGGCCAAGGCGTTGAACACGCGCATGGGCATGTACAATTTTGACCGAATTACCTATAAATATTACAAAGACTTAACTATTGCGCTAGAAGGTTTGAAAGCAGGCGAATTTGACTACATGGATATTTATAATTCCAAAGAATGGGCGCGCGATTTAGTTGGCCCAGCCTATGACAGCGGCAAGCTGCTCAAAACCACACTGCCCAACCGCAATAACAAAGGGATGCAAGCCTTTGTCTTTAATCTGCGCCGCCCATTATTTCAAGACGTGCGTACCCGCCGCGCCATCCATTTGGCCTTTGATTTTGAATGGGCTAACCAACATCTGTTTTATGGTCAATACACCCGCTGCAACAGCTATTTCAGCAACTCCGAACTGGCCGCCACCGGCATACCCACGGGCGCGGAATTGGCGCTACTGGAGCCATTCCGCGCGCAATTGCCGGCTGAATTGTTCACCCAAGCGTGGAATCCACCCAGCACCGCCGCCCCTGGCGGCGCGCGCCAAAATTTACGCGCCGCGCAACAATTACTCAAAGAAGCCGGTTGGACGCTGGCTGCGGATGGCTGGTTGCACGATACCCAAGGCGTGCGCTTGAGCGTGGAGTTGATACTCAACCAACGCGGATTTGAACGCATTCTCGCGCCGTTTGCAGAAAATTTGAAGAAATTGGGCATAGAACTCAAATACCGCACCATAGACACCGCACTTTACCAACGCCGTCAGGACAATTTTGAATTCGACATGCTAGTACATACTTTTGGCCAAAGCCAATCGCCGGGCAATGAACAAAAAAACTATTGGCACTCCAGCACTGCCGACCAAGTTGGCTCAGGCAATGTCATGGGCCTGAAAAATCCAGTGGTAGACGCGCTGGTGGAAAAACTGGTTGCAGTCAACTCGCGCGAAGAGCTGATCACCGTGGCGCACGCACTGGATCGCGTACTGCTGTGGGGCGAATATGTGGTACCAAACTGGTACGTAGGCGACCACCGCCTAACGTATTGGGACAAATTTCAGCGTCCAGCCACGCCGCCGTTATACTACCCCAACGGTGAAAGCTGGGTAATCGCCACCTGGTGGCGTAAACAGGACTAGCCACCCTATGGCCCGCCGTTCGCCGCCCCCGCGCAACACCGCAGATACCCCCTGTCCACTGGGCTGGTCGTGGCTGTTCATCAGCTTTTTGCTTGGACTACTGGGCGGCATCGCCATTATGCTCTGGCAATTTCCCCCCACAGCGCCCACGCTCGCCGCAGCACCACCTACGGCGGCGTTCCCGCCAATCCCAGCACCGCAACCCACAACGCCACCGCCTGCCGCGCCGTTGCCGCCCAAGTTCCAATTCTACGACGAACCACAAGCCCCCCCAGCGCCCACCATCCCGCCCCCAGTCGCCACTGAACCCCAACC
This sequence comes from Dichelobacter nodosus, assembly GCA_020720085.1. Lineage (GTDB taxonomy): Bacteria > Pseudomonadota > Gammaproteobacteria > Beggiatoales > Beggiatoaceae > DYPE01. Next base: position 20,049 of record DYPE01000025.1, read on the forward strand.
CGTTGCCACGCCTGTGGCCAGCGAAATCCCGCCTGGCAGCCCCATGCTACAAGCTGCCGCCTTCCAAACCTTGACAGATGCGGAAAGTATGGCACGACAATTGGTGCAAGACGGCATCCCCGCTGTCGTTCAAAGCGAAAAGGTAAACAATACCTTGATTCATCGCGTGCGCGTCGGCCCGCTCACCAATCCCGCCAGCCTACAAGCCATGCGCGAACGCCTGCGGCAAATGGGATTAGCGCCGATAGAAGTGCGGTTTTAGCCGGTGGTTGTTGCCAGCTTGGGGAGGGCGGGAATTGCTGCTTTCCCGCCATCTGGTTTGGCGGGAAAGCGTTTGTCGATATGGTTGCCTTAGCGCACCATCAATTGCGAAATGCTGGAAAATGGTCCAAGTCCGGCGGCGTTACCGGCTTGGATGGCGTAAAAAAAATTTGCGCCCGCCGGTAAATCGAATTCTGCGCCAGCAGTGTTGCCCAAATCCAGGCTGCTAATCGGCGTGGCTTGCGGATAGGGCGCGTAGTACAGCACATAGCGATCTGCGCCCACCGAATACCATTGCAAACGGATGTGGTTGCCGGTCAGCGTGGTAATAATGCTGGGCGCGGATGGCGGGTTTGCGCCATCGGGTACGTATTTAGACAGCAGGCGCAAATAGGCGGCTTGATAGGTAATGGAGCCTTCCAGCAGCTCATAAGCGCTGTCCACGCCATTGTCAAAGGAAAAACGTTTTAAAATGGGTTGAGATTTCACCAGATTAGCCGTTTTTTTCACGCCATTTACATAAACGCCGTTTTTGTCATAATCCTCTTGCGCCCCCCCCACAAGAAATCCCGGCGCTGGGCCAATGGTATTTTTGATGTTATCCCATTTGGATTGGTCGCGAAACCACAGGTGATAAATTTCATCCACTGAGCGTTCTGCACCGAAGCGGCCCATGTTACTTAAATATACCAGGGAGAATGGGTTGGTGCCGTGAATGTAATGCAAGTAGCCCGCAGCCGCGTTGAGGTAAGTTTGCGCCACCGAATCGCTGATGGCGGAAATGCCATATACCACCAAATTGGTCAGCGTGGTGCCCGCCGCTGCTTTGGCCTGATTACTGCCCCAGGCATAGTAATTCATGTAGGCGCGGTAGGCGTCGCCCTGCTCGTTGTACTGGCGCACGGGCGCAAAGTCTACCCACGGCGTGTATACCGCTTCCTCGTAGGTTTTTTTCACTATCTCCGACAATGGCGACTCGGGCACGGCCTTGGAAAAATACAATAGCGCGTCTTGTAATTCCTGCGCCTGGCCGTCAAAGGATATGTATTTTTCCTTGAGCAGAAAAATTTGTCCTTTATCAATCGCCTGGCTAATAAACGTCTCAAAGCGCTTCTGACGGGTGAGCACGTATAAATACAGCGCTGCGGCTGATTGATTGTTGCGTTGTGAAGTGGCGCTATCCTCAGCAGATACGTTCATGAAGCCTTTGTTGTCGTATTTGGAGGGAATTTTGCTGGGATTGGCTTCCAACCAATTCCACGCCTTCTCGGCAGATTGGCGCAATTGCTGCGCATACGCCTGCAATTCAGGCTGTGGCATTTTGCCGTACACCAACGCGGCGTGGGCAAATGTGCCGGCCAGCGAAATGGTGGCCGAGGCGGTGGCGGGCGCGTAACGGCGTGGGATAATGTCGGTGCTGGGCGGCGTGGTGGCATCCCAGTTGATCGAGGATACCTTATGCAGTACCGAACCGTCCGCTAACTGCATTTTGTGCATCCAGTCCAGTTCCCATTTCACTTCGTCGAGCAAGTCGGGGATGCCGTTGCCGGATTCGGGAATGCCAAAATCATCGCCCCAAGCACCGGGATTTTCTTCATATGCCAGCAACAAGTCATGTACTGTGCCATCGGCATTATTGATATATTTATTAAAATCGCCTGCGTCATACCAGCCGCCAGACAAATCCTTGGCCGTGGCCGGGTCTGAGGTTCCCGGCGTATTGGGTACAATGGCGCGACAATCGGTGTCTTGCTCGGCATGGCCATGGCTGGCTTCGTCCGCCCAATTGGCCTCGGCGTAGGGAATTTTTTTGGCAAAATTAGCGCGCTGGTAAAAGAATGTGCGCGTGGCTTGGCGCAGCACTTCTTTATAAACATCATTGCCAATGCGGAATTTGGCGGAGCGGACTTTGTGGTCTTGGTCGTAGATATAATACTCGCCTGGCTCGGTCACGGCGGAGAAATCGAACCACCATACTTGGTCGCCCGACCAAGTATCGGTTTTGCCTGATTTCCACGCAATCGCGGTGGCGGTGAACACTTTGGCATCGTCCGCCACGCGGCGCACCAACAGCAAATCGCCAGGCGTATAGCTTTCGCTGGCATCGTAGCCTTTTTTGGGATTGCTGAGTATGGCGAATTTGGGCGCGCTGGGCAAGTAGCCAAATTGGTCTACTTTCAAATGCTTGTCGTAGGGAATTTCGGCGGATTGCGCCAAGTGGGACAGCAGCAGGGCAGGGATTATCCAGGTATAACGTTGCATAGCAATCAACTCCAGGGCTAAGGGGTTTGTGTGGCGCGTATTGCATCAACCTAGCGCGAAAAACGCAAGCACCAATGGGATAGACGGTAACCCAGGCTAGATTACGCCATTAAATTTATAGGTAGTGCCCCAATCCACAGGGTGACAGGCAATAAAAAAACAATAAAAACAATCAACTATTCCAGGGGCACCCTATTTATCGGGGCATTACCAATTTATAGGCAAAGCGCAACCTGGGTATGGCGAAGCGGGGGCTATAACGTTACCATACTGTCATGGAAATCTCAGGCATAATAGACAATAGAAAATTGTCACGCACTGATTTTCCATACGCAAGGCATGTGGTTTGGTTTTATTGAAACACTGGCAAGTGGCTGCCCGTAGGCGGGGGGCGTCCTTGTTTGTGCCCTTGTCGCTTCCTTAACCCTCCATGCCAACATACCATAAATTGAGTGAGGAGCATTACGATGTCCATTAAAAAACTGGTGGAGTGGTCAGATGAACTAAGCGTGGGTTTGCAGGAAATTGATGAGCAACACAAAATCCTGGTGGGCCTGCTCAACCGGCTGTACGAAGCCATTATCACCAAACGCGACCACGAAGTTATATCCAATATTTTAAATGAGTTGGTGGATTACACCATTATCCATTTTGCCGTAGAGGAAAGCTTAATGCGGATTTTTGATTATCCGCAATATGATGAACACAAAAAGCACCATGAGGATTTATCACGCCAAGTCATTGAATTGCGCTGTAAAGTGCGCGATGGCTCCAGCATGGTGAGCATGGATGTGTTGAACTTTTTGCGCTCTTGGTTGACCAACCATATCATGATCGAGGATAAGCATTATGGGCCGTTTTTGGTACGTCAGGGCTTAAAGGCTTCGTGGGCCAAGCGCACATTCGGTAAAATTTGGGAATACGTGCACAAATAGTAAATTAGGGGTGGTTGCATAGGCTCGTGTCCTCGTGCGCAGGCCGCAAGCCCGCACTACCCCTGGGTGAGAATGGCTATGCGGCGGCCTTGCGCAATATATTGCAAGTGCACCACAACATCCGGCACGGGCAATACGCCCGCGCCCAATTCTGGCCATTCCACCAACATCACCGCACGATCGGCCAGGTACTCGCGTATGCCGATGTATTCCAGTTCTTGCGCATCCGCCAGGCGGTACAAGTCCAAATGGTACACTTTGCCACCAGCAAACTGGCTGGGCGCGTTCAGCGGCAGGGCGTATTCCTCCACCAACGTGAAGGTGGGGCTTTTTACTGTGCCGCGATGGCCAACAGCGCGCAGAAAACCGCGTGTGAACGTGGTTTTGCCGCTGCCCAAATCGCCATGCAAATAGACCAAGCCCGGTACAGGGCAGATTTGGGCCAATTGCCAACCGGCCTGCTCAGTGGCTTGCGCTGAATTTGCGATAATGATGCGTTCCATTAGGCGAGCAGTGCGTACCCAAAAACTTCTTGAAAGCGTTGCTGCAATTGCGCGAACGAAAGCGTATGTTTTTGCGCGCCGTGGTGTTCGGCAGCAATGCCCCACAGCAGCATGGCCACCCTCCCGGTGGTTTCCCAATCCAGCTCATTGTGCAAGCCATACAGCAAGCCTGCGCAAAAGGCATCATCGCAACCGCTTTCATCCGCCACAGGCGGGGCGCAGGCAGAAGGGATTTGATAATGAACGTCCTGGGCATAAATGCGCGCGCCGTGATGGCCATCGCAAATGATCACAGCGGCCATGCGCTCGCTTAAACGCGCCACATCCAAGCGTGCCTGCGCTTCCAAATACGCCAAATCGCGCGCCTTCACCACCAACCAACTGGCTTGGGCGAAAAATTCCAATAATTCATCGCCATCCAATTGATATAACATGGGGCCTGGATAAAATAAAAACGGAATTTCCGCTTCCGCAAGCTGGCGGGCGTGCGTTTTCATGCCTTCCACGCCATCGGGCGCAATCACGGCCAATTTCATTTTTTCATCGTGGCGAATGGCATTGTACTGGGAAAACATCATCGCGCCCGGATGAAACGCGGTCACCCGGTTGCCATCGGCATCCAAAATGGACAGCGTCTGTGCAGTGTATGTGTGATCCATTTCCTTAATGTAGCGCAAGTCAATGCCCAGACTATCCAGCCAATCCGCATATGCGCTAAAATCCATGCCCACAGTACTCACCGGCACAGATACTTTGTCCAGCAAACGCAAGTTATACACAATATTGCCCGCACAGCCGCCAAAGTCACGGCGTAAATCGGGCACAATAAAATACTCGTTCAACAGAACGCCAGCACTGGTTTTTTCCAGCTTAAACTTATCCTCGAACACCATCACAGTGTCGTAAGCAATGGAACCGCAAACTAAAATGGGCATACAGGCACACAACCGTTGGGAATATGGTGAAATATTTTGGCCATTGTAACATTAGACACCCGTGCGGCGGAGGGGGCGCGCCGTCTCGCCGTCGGGTTGTGCGGCGCACACCGTACAGGCAAGACCACGTTGGCACAGGGCCTGGCTGAGCGGCTGGGTTTGCCGTTCGCGCGCACTTCCACCGCCCAGGTGTTTCAGCACCACGGACTGAATCCGGCGGATGTGCTGGATAGCGCAACCCGATTGTGGATTCAAGGCGAAATTCTTGTGGCCGCGCAAGCAGTGTGGGCGGAGTATCCGCACGGATTTATCACGGATCGCACCCCCATGGATTTTATGGCATACACGCTGGCGGATATGCACGCGGCCCAAGCGGTCAATCACGAAATGGTGAACGACTATCTGACCGCCTGTTTTGCAGCGACCCATCGCTATTTTAGCCATTTGGCGGTCGTGCAGCCTGGTATCGCGCTGATGCCTGAACCTGGCAAAGCCGCGTTACATCCGGCTTACATCGAACATTTGAATACGCTGATCATCGGCTTATGCCATGACGAACGCGCCCATCCGTCCACAACGCTGGTATTGCCGCGCGCTTGCCTGGCGCTGACGGATCGCCTGGCGTGGCTAGAGTCGAAGTTGGCACGATTGCGCACCACACCGGAGGCCGCATGAGTCAGCGCGACCGCCAGGCTGTGTTGGCCGGAGTCTTGGCACTGGTTGTAGTATTGGGCTATTTTTACGGTTGGCAACCCCTGCACCACAAGCAGCAGTTGCTCATGAACAAAGTGTCTGCCCAACAGCAAACCTTGGCCTGGATGCAGGCGGCATCCGCGCAAGTGCGGCAGGCAGAGCAAAACGCGCCCAAGGCTGGCGGTGCGCCCGCGCCAGGTTCCTTGCTGTCTGCGATTGAACAGGCATTGCGTGGTGCGCCGTTGGAAAAAACCGAAAAACGCCTGGAACCAGCCACGGAAAACCGTGTGCATGTGTCTTTCAACCAAGTGGAATTTGATGAACTCAGCCGTTGGCTAGCACTGTTGCAAGATCAATTCGATACGCGCGTAGAAGCAGTGTCCGTAGAACGTTTGCCCGAAGCGGGCATGGTGAAAGCACGCATAACCTTGGCGCGCTAGAACCTAGCCGCATTGCTGCCAGGGGGATGCTGGATGCTCAAGCTGCCGGTTCCAGCCCCAGCGCGCGCAATTGTGCGGCCAATTTTTCTGCTCGGGCAGCTTCTTGTTCGGCCTTTGTCATCGCGGCACCGGCGGCGGCTTGTGCTACATCCGCTGCGGCTCGTGCTGCATCCGCTACGGCTATCGCTGCATCCGCCGCTTCGTCCGGCGTGGACAATACTTCGCCTTCTGCGGTTGCCCAGCGTAGCCACACGGCTTCCACGCCAGCATACACGCCGTGCCAGCGTGTCAATACCAGGCCGAGGCTGGCGCTGGGCAAATCACCTCGCGGCGTGGGCGTGATGGGGCGGTAGCCCTTGCAATTAAGCGCATAGCCCATGCAGTCGTCAGGGCGGAAGGGATGGAACCAAAAATATTCGGGCACACGGAGATAATCTTGGTAAATCCGTTTTTTCTTCGTTTTGTCTTGCCGTGCGGTGCTGTCGGACAGCAGTTCAATCACTACGTCCGGGCCTTTGCCTTCCAGCCACACCAGCCAGCTTTTGTGTTCGCGCGGAACCACATCCAGCGCCACCATGACATCCGGGCCAATGGACTCATGGCCGCCGTTGTCATGAATTTGATAATAAACAAACATATTGCCATTGACGTAGCCATCCGGGCGGTGTTGCGCCAGCCAACGGCGTAGCGGATAAATCAGCAAATCCATTTGCAGCTTGTGGCGTTCGGTTTCCATGGGCACTCCATCTTCACTGGGCAAGTCGTCTTCGCCAGGCGGCAAATCAAACGGCAATGCGGGTTCAGGGTAGTATAGGTCTTCAGCAGGAACAGACATCGCGGAACTCCTTATCTTGGTAGCGCTAGCGGGCTATAAAGTGTAGCACAGGTAGAGGATTGCCAGGGTTAATGCCAACCCGGTTGGGGCCAGGCTTGCGGGCGCAATTGCGCGCAACGCCAGGCGTATAACGTGCGAAATGGCGGTGCGTCAACGGGCGGCATGGGTTGGCAGTGCGCGAACGCGCTGGCCACGGTTTCCGGCAGTTGTGGTGCGGTATTGACAAACACGCCATCCCTGCCTGCTTCGGCATTCACCGAAGGCCATAAGTCGTATTGGGTGATTCGTCGTTGTGCGCTGCCCAGCAGGTATACGGGGATGGGTTGCGGCCAGTAGAACGCTAGTTCTGAGGCGAGTTGGTAATAACCGGCCAAAATAAACTGCGCATCCGTAGCCTGCGCGGCCACTGCTGCGATGGGCGCGCGCCAGTGTTTGAGTTTTTTCAACGGATCGCGCTCGCCCTGCCACCCCAGCCATGCGGTGTTGAGCAGGGCTATGGATGCCAGCAACGCTAGCACCAGGCCCGTTGCTAAGGCGCGCTGCGCCCAAGCGGCCACTGGGGTTTGGCCGGCAAAGAGAATCAACAAGCCAATGTAGGCAGGCGCAGGCCAGTTGGGTTGCACTTTGCCGTGCATGGCTTTGAACATAAAAAACGCCAGCGTGAGCAACGCAATGCCCCACAGCATACGCAATCCTGGCTGGGCTGGACGGCGTAACCACGCGGGTAATGCCAACAGCGGCAGAATCGCGCCCAAGGCCAGCCATTGCCCAGCCAGAAATTCGCCAAAATCACGCCAGTGGTAGGGGTGGGCTACCGGCGATCCGTCGCCGATGTGGCCCGCTTCGTGTAACACCATGACCCAGCCATGTTGTGCGTTCCACACCAACACCGGACTCATGCACACCAGCAGCATCGCCAGGCCGAGCCAAAACCAGCGCGTGCGCAACGCAGCACGGCCCGTCGCGGTGAACAACAGAAATCCGCTTAAAAAAAATGGCAGCAGGCCAATGCTGAGCTTGCCCAGCGCGCCAATGCCCACTGCTACGCCAAATCCCAGCCACGCGCGCGGGCATCCGTGGTACAGCGCGCGGTGTGCGGCCCATAGCGCCAGTGTCCAGCACAAAAACAAAAATACATCTGTGCTCATGATGCTGCCAAGCAGAAAATACACGGGCGTGGCCACACCCAGCGCCATGGCCCACCAGCCCGCGCGCGGCGATTGCCATACCTCTGCTGCGAAATAAAACATCGCCATCAGCCACGCGCCATACGCCAGCCAGCCAGGCAGGCGCACACTCCATTCTGCATGGCCGAGCCAGGCCGTGCTGGCCGCGATCAACCAGGCGGTGAGCGGCCCCTTGGTGGCATAGCCCCAATCCAAATGGCGCGACCATACCCAATATTGTGCTTCGTCGAAGTGCAGTTCAATGCCAGCCAACCACAGCAGCCAGGCCCGACCCGCGACAATAGCAACCACCACAGCAAGCAATTGCAAAAACTGAAAAGGCATGAAAAATCCGTATGTAATGGTGAATTATGAATTATGAATTATGAATGATTAATTCACCATTCATAATTCACCATTCATAATTCATTGCGTGGGCGTGGCGGCGGGACATCGTCGTCATCCATCAAAATTGCATGTGCTGGGCCTTCCAAGTCATCAAATTGGCCGTTACGGATCGCCCATAAAAATACCGCTGCAATCAGCGCGACGAAAATCAGAGACACTGGAATTAATAAATACAAAATATCCATGGACTACTCCTTTAAGGTGAGTCGCTAAATTTCCACTCTCCTGATTTACCACCAGTTTTTTTCAGCAGGCGGATGCCATCCATCACCATGCCGCGATCCACGGCCTTGCACATATCGTAAACCGTCAGCAATGCGATGTGCACCGCAGTGAGCGCTTCCATTTCCACGCCGGTGGGGCCTAGGGTTTCCGCCCGGGCCTGGCAATACACTGCGTTTTCCTCAAGGCTAAGGCTAAAATCCAGCGCAACATGGGTGAGCGCAATAGGATGACATAATGGAATCAATTCACTGGTTTTTTTAGCGGCCATAATGCCTGCAATGCGGGCAATGCCCAGTACGTCGCCTTTTTTATGGCTGCCTTGCGCAATCAGCGCCAGCGTGGTCGCCTGCATCCGAATTTTACCTTCGGCCACAGCTTCGCGGCGGCTGTGGGCCTTGTCTCCCACGTCCACCATGTGTGCCTGGCCGTCTGCGTCAAAATGCGTAAATGAATTCATTGGGTTCTTTATGATGTCGGTTCATTGTTGTCCATCCAATCCTGCAAGCGGTGCAACAGGGCCAGCAGAACTTCGGTTTGTTGCGCTGTTTTACCGGCATCGTGGCATTTGCGCAAGAAAATTTCTTCCGCGCTTGCCAACTCCAATGCCAACGGCGGCATTTCTTCTCCGTTGGCAGGGCCAATTGCGCGGCGCAGTGCAATACGCAAGATTGCGTACCCCCGCTCCGCCGCCTGCTGGTGCAAGTCGGCTTGCAATTGCGGCGGCGCTGCGTCCGCATCCAGTACAATTTCCAGCCAAGGTTGCAGGGTTGCGCTATCCACCGCAGGCAACGCTGCCAACGCAGCTTCTACTTCCGCTTGGCTGCCAGCCAAGGCGTGCATGGCGCGAAACACGGGGACAGGAATCGCGCGTACTTCGCCCAAATTTGGCCCGTTGAATTCCACCAGCAGCACTTGCTTGGCACGCGCCGCATCCTGGCAGCCCATGGGCAATGGCGCGCCGCTGTAACGAATGTGTGAGCAGCCACCCACACGCTGTGCTTGATGCAAATGGCCCAGGGCCACGTAGGCAAAAGCGGAAGGGAATTCCTCCGCGCTGATTTGGCCCAAATTGCCCAAATGTACAGCGCGTTCGCCCTCGCCTGCACACGCGCCCGCACAAAACAAATGGCCGCCTGCAATGAGTGGCGCATCTGCGGCATCCAGCGCAGCGCGGCGCGCTTGCGCATAATCCGCCAGCGCGGCGTAATGGGCGCGAATGCCCTCGCGTATCGCCTGTTCGCGCTCTGCCTGCGTTTCACCTGGCTGGGCGGATTTCAAATCGCGCTCGCGCAAAAACGGCGTAGCAGCGATCAGCACCATGCCACGCCCGTGTTCCGGGTCGTGGCGGATGGGCAGCTCCAGCAGCTCTTCATGGAGCGCCACTTCGCTACGCCCGTGTTCCGGGTTACGCCCGTGTTCCGGGTCCGTGCTGCCGCGCGGCACGCAACCCACCACGTGGATACGCATGGAACGCAACAATTCGGCAGGCGCATTCAATACGGTGGGCGAATCGTGGTTGCCGCCCAACACAACAGTATGCTGGCAACCGGTTGCAGACACAGCGGAGAGGAAGTCGTAATAATGACGGAATGCCTGGGCTGGCGGCGAAGTGGTGTCGAAGACATCCCCCGCAATGAGCAGCATGTCCACCGCTTCCTGGCGTAGCACATCCAGCAGCCACGCCAGCATAGCTTCGTGCTCCGGCGCGCGATCACGACCATGCAAGCGGTGGCCCAGATGCCAGTCCGAAGTATGTAATAAACGTAGCGTCACGCGCGCCTCCCAGGGCAATTCAATTCTCGGCGTGCCCAGCATGACGGATACGGCGCAAACGAATACATCTTAATCCGCGCCTGGCTTGCTGGATGGATTCCAAATACTCAGGCGAAACCGCCGCAAGCAAATCTTCCAGAAAAGCCTGCTGCTGGTCTTTTTGCATCAACTGCACGGCGGTGATAATTTGCGCCGGTGATATTTGAAAGTTTAAGTTTGCTACTTGTTGCATGTCTGCGCTCCTGTTTGATTTGCTCCCTAATT
>DYPE01000164.1 GCA_020720085.1 Dichelobacter nodosus
GCGGTGGCTTTATCTTTTGCTTGCACCACAACTCTGGTAGTATCTACAATCTACTGATTTTAATTCATGGAATTACTTTGTTGTCAAAAGGAGATATACAATGAAATCGATGATTTGGCTTGCCGTTATCCCTGCCTTGCTATTGGGCGGTTGCAGTTCCACTAAGCCGAAGCCAGAACCTACACCAGCGGCGGCCACCACAGGCGCGGGCACGGGTACTGCGCCCCCCCCCTCCACCGTCACGGGCAGAACTGGCGCAAACGGCATCAGTTATGACCAATATGGCCGTCCCATGCCGCGCGTGATTTATTTTGACTATGACCGTAGCGAACTGCGTGCTGACCAACGCACGCTGGCCGATGCCCATGCCAAATATCTGGTCGACAACCCCAACGCAAAAGCGCGCTTGGAAGGTCACGCCGACGAACGCGGCTCGCGCGAATATAACTTGGCGCTGGGCGAACGCCGCGCCAAATCGGTGCAGCAATACATGAGCATTCAAGGCGCAAAAAGCGCGAGTCAAATGGAAACCTTCAGTTATGGCGAGGAAAAGCCGCTCAGCCTGGGCCACAATGAACAGGCATGGGGTCAAAACCGCCGGGTCGAAGTAGTTTATCCATAAATGTAGGGCTGCATCATGACGAAAACCTCTCTGGCCTGGGCCGTAGCCGCGCTGGTGATCAGCGCGGACTGCGCTGCTTGGGGCGAAGGCGAAAAAATCGACGCACTGGCCGCGCAGATGGCGGAACTGCGCACCATTGTGCTTGAGCAAACTCAGAACAACCGTATGCTGCAAGAGGAATTGCGCCGGATTAGCGGCGAAAATGAGGTGTTAAGCCACCAATTGCGCCAAATGCAGGACAGCCAGCACCGTATCCAGGAAGATTTTAACCAACGCCTGGATAAAGTAGAGAAAACGCCGCCCATGCTTCCTCCGCCAGCGAGTGCGGTGCTGCCGCCGCCTGCCCCGGTTGATCCGCCGCCTGCCCCGGTTGATCCGCCGCCCACCAGCAGTACGCCGCCGCCAGCACTGCCCGCGCCCCCGGTCAGCGCGCCAGATAGCCAAACCGCGTATGATGCTGCGTTCCGCGCCTTACAAACTGGGCAATATGATCAAGCGATTCAACAGTTTGAATCCTTCACGCAACAGCATAACACCCATCCGCTGGCCGGGAATGGCTACTATTGGCTGGGGGAAAGCTATTATGCCAAAAAAGACTTTACCAAAGCGTTGCGCGCATTTAACCAAGTGTTGGATCAATATCCTGAAAGCACCAAACGCAACCACGCTTTGCTCAAAGCCGGATTTGCGCATTATGAGATGAATGACAAAGTCAACGCCAAACGCATTTTGCAACAAGCCGCAGACACCAATACGGATGCGGCTATTACGCGCCTGGCTGAAGAACGCTTGGCGCGTTTGCGTGCAGAAGGGTATTAACGCCATGCGTTGGCGGGCCTGAATCCCATGGCAACTGCGATAGCCCTGCTGTTATTTCTTGCCGTATGCCTGGTGATTATGCTGGGCTATCCAGTAGCGTTCAGTTTGGGCGGCAGCGCCTTGCTGTTCGCACTGGTGGGCCATTTCTTCGGCGCGTTTGATTTGACCCTGCTACAAACTCTGCCTAGCCGGATTTTTGGCATCATGACCAATGGCCAATTGGTGGCAGTGCCCTTGTTCGTATTTATGGGCGTGATTTTAGAACGTAGCCGCATTGCTGAAAATCTTCTCGAAACCATGGGCTTGCTTTTCGGCCCCCTGCGTGGCGGCTTAGGGCTGTCCGTGCTGTTCGTGGGCATGTTGTTGGCGGCCAGCACCGGCATCGTTGGCGCGACAGTAGTTGCCATGGGCCTGTTGTCGTTGCCCACCATGCTGCGGCGCGGCTATACGCCCCAAGTCGCCACTGGCATCATCTGCGCGGCGGGCACGCTAGGACAACTCATTCCACCCTCCATCATCTTGATTTTGCTAGCAGATGTGCTGTCTTCCGCCTACCAGCAAGCGCAACTGGCGCAAGGTGCGTTCGCGCCGGAAACGCTGTCTGTCAGTGATTTATTTGCTGGCGCGTTGCTTCCTGGCGTACTTTTGGTTGGGCTGTACATGCTGTATGTGTTGGGTCTGGCGGTTTTCCGGCCCGCGTGGGTTCCTGCCATTCCCGCTGAGGAACGCGCACGCACCCGTGGCTGGGCATTATGGCGGCAAGTGCTGCTGTCGCTTGCGCCGCCGTTGTTATTAATTTTAGCAGTGCTTGGTTCAATTTTAATCGGCCTGGCCACGCCCACCGAAGCTGCCGCATTGGGCGCATTGGGTGCTGGAATGCTGGCCGCAGCGCGTCGCCAACTCAATTTAACGATTTTACGCCAAGCCATGGCCGAGACCGTCAGTGTCACCAGCATGGTATTCATGATTTTTATCGGTGCTAGCATTTTTTCGTTAGTATTCCGTGGCTATGGTGGCGATGATGCCGTGCATGGCCTGCTGTCCGATCTACCGGGCGGGGTATTTGCCGCCATGCTGCTGGTGATGGTTGTGTTATTTATCCTGGGATTTTTTCTGGATTTTATCGAAATCATTTTCGTCGTGGTGCCCGTGGTTGGCCCAGTGTTGCTGGGCATGGGCGTAGACCCCTTGTGGCTGGGCATTATGATTGCGATCAACCTACAAACTTCCTTTTTAACCCCGCCTTTTGGCTTTGCGCTATTTTACCTGCGCTCTGTGGCCCCGCCAGAGGTCACCTCCCGCCAAATTTACCAAGGTATTGTTCCATTCGTTGTCCTGCAATGGATCATGCTAGGTATTCTAGCGTTATGGCCGCAACTGGCCACCTGGCTCCCAGCCGCATTGGCGCGCGCTGCGGCCTCCATGCCCTAAACGCGGCTGATTTCTTAACATCTGATTGAGTGTACACCATGAACGAAACCACCATGCAACGTGTAGAAAAAAATCGCGTTGTCTCTGTAACCTACGAAATTTGGGATCAACAAGGCAATTTATTTGAAAAATCCGATCTGCCGATCAGTTACGTACAGGGGTCGGAGTATGGGCTGTATTTGAAAGTCGAACAAGCGCTGAACGGCAAATGCGTGGGCGATGAAATTACCGTGCAATTAAGCCCGGACGAAGGCTTCGGCCACCACGACGCGCGCTTAACGTTCACCGACGACGTGGACAACGTGCCGCCGCAATTCCGCCAAGTTGGCACTGAAGTCGAATTTCAAAATGACAAAGGCGAAACCAAAACGTTTATAGTCACGCGCATCGAACATGGCAAACTCACCGTGGACGGCAACCATGCCATGGCCGGACAAACGGTAACGTTCAAAGTCAAAGTGGTGGGCGTGCGCGCTGCCAGCCAGCACGAACTGCAAACTGGCCAAGCCGAAATCGGCATGGCACCGCCCGCGTTGCTGCAATAGGAAAACCGCCATGCATGGCGCTGCGGAACGAGTGATTGTTGCCCTGGACTATAGCGAAGCAGCACCCGCATTGCAGCTCGCCCAACAATTGGTGGGCAGCGGCGTGCGCCTAAAAGTGGGCAAGGAACTGTTCACACGCGCTGGGCCAAGTTTTGTGGAACAACTGCACAGCCTGGGATTTTCGGTATTTCTGGACTTAAAATTTCACGACATTCCCACCACCGTGGCCAAGGCATGCGCAGCCGCAGCGCGCCTGGGTGTATGGATGATCAATGTGCATGGCAGCGGCGGCTTAGCCATGATGACTGCTGCACGCGAAGCACTGGCCGAGCACACCCCACGCCCGCTGCTCATCGCCGTAACTGTACTCACCAGCATGGATGCCGCCGCGCTCGCGCAAGTCGGCATAACTGCCACACCGCAACAACAAGTATTGCGCCTGGCTGGCTTGGCGCACCGTGCTGGCCTAGATGGCGTAGTATGCTCAGCGTGGGAAGCGCCTGCGCTACGCGCCGCGCATGGCCCAACATTTACCTTAGTCACGCCTGGCATACGCCCCGCAACCAGCGCGCTAGACGACCAATCTCGTGCTGCCACACCCGCGCGCGCCTTGGCGCTGGGCAGCGATTACTTGGTGATTGGCCGCCCCATTACCACCCAACCCGACCCATTACGTGCGCTGGCTGAAATTTTAACGGAAATCGCGCGTTAGCAAAATGCAACGCTACTCGGTGGAAAAAAACCAAAACATTGGCGTGGACGGATGTGAGCTATGTAATCCTGGATGGGCGTGGACTTCAGTGCGTATCGCCGGGATGCTTTGACAAGCTCAGCACAAGTGTCGAACACCTGCCGTCCTTCATGACCCACAACTTCCACATCCTTCAGTAAAGCGCCGCATTCCTGGCAGTTTTCCGCTTCATGCGTTTTCATCATCTCCGGCGTTTCTGACTGTTTTAGCGTGTCGCCTTCATGCCTGTTGTCCTCCGCGCCTGCAATTCCTTCAGAACCGCCCCCTGCTGCGCCAACTGGTCAGCAAGTGCTGACACCGGTTCTCCTACAACGCCGAACAGCGCCACCACCGCCTCTTTTCCTTGTTCAAAGGCGGTGTGAATTTCTTCGCGGGTCGGCATTCGTATGCTCATGTGAGGATGTTATACTTTACCTGTTGTTTTTGACAAGCTGCCGTTTGCTACCTGTGTAGTTACCTATTTTTTAATGGCACCGCCAATGAAATTCCACACCCGCGTTACTCTGGTTACGCTCCTGTTGGCTACTGTGGTCACAGCGGCCTTAATCGCGGTGAGCGAATGGTCAGTTATCATGACCACTCGTCGCATTGCCCAAGCCATTACACCAGCCAACCAGTTGCTCTGGCAACAAGCGTTGACCCACCAATATGAGCAGATGGCCAAGGGCATTCCCGATTTGGAGCGCGACTTTTATGTGCGCCAGGCACTTAAAGCGCAAGACCGCACAGCGTTGACCACTGCGGGCGCAACATTTTTTAATTTGGTGCGCGAACAGGGCTATTTTCAGCAAATGCACATCAGCAATTCTGCTGGAGAGATTTTATATAGCGCACCAGACGACGGAGCAAATCCGCGTAGCAGTCCCATGCTGACGGATAATACTTTGCTGCAAAAGGCATTAAAAGACCTAGCTCCGCACAATGGCATTCAACGCAATGCCGAAGGACGGCTGGTGGCCGTCAGTGCATTTCCGCTCAAAATTCGTCAGGAGTTGATTGGCGCGGGCGTGTTCACGCAAACACTGGATGCTGCGCTGACGCGGTTTAAGGCCAGCGACGCGGTGGATGTGTTCATCGTGGCGGTGGATGGTACAGTAGAATATGGCACAAACACAGAATTGTATGCGCAATTGTCCTTGCGCTTGCCTATGTTGGGAGAAGCCACCTTGGAGCGCATCCGTTGTCCAGCCGGGGGTTTTTTAGTGACTGTGCAACCGTTGCATGATGGCCATGGCGCACCCGTGGCCCATCTGGTTAGCGTGCGTGACCACAGTGCAGCGCTGGATTGGGAGTGGACATTCGCCTGGAGCGCCTATAGCGCGGTCACGCTGCTCACCATTATCATGCTGGCTGGGTTATACCGTTTTATGTCGCGCACCTTGCGCCCAGTGCAGGATATT
The DNA here is from genome assembly GCA_020720085.1 of Dichelobacter nodosus. Lineage (GTDB taxonomy): Bacteria > Pseudomonadota > Gammaproteobacteria > Beggiatoales > Beggiatoaceae > DYPE01. The sequence continues at coordinate 5,569 of DYPE01000164.1, forward strand.
CTCGCTGCATTGCAAGCCATTGCAGCGGGCCGCTTGGATCAATCTTGGCCTACATCAGATATACGGCATGATGAAA
>DYPE01000165.1 GCA_020720085.1 Dichelobacter nodosus
GAAAATACGCTATACTATAAAGTAACGTTTGTGCTGAGCAGAATGCGCAACGCCAGTATATTTCTCGCAAATCAACGGATTTTTCGAGGTTATTATGCGCAACTTATGGCGGGTTATCTTCATGACCGTGTTGTTGGCTGTGACATTCACTGCGTGGGCTGAACCGGAGCAAAACGCAGGCACGGCGGGTGTGAGTGAGGCAGATAAGGAAAAAGCCGAGAGTAAAGCGCGCGACGGTGCGCAAGGTAATCCCGAAGTCGAAACGCCACCTAAAGACTTGTGTGTTACCAAGCCCAATGGCGAGGAAGTATGCGACAAGGCGCAACGCTGAGCTTGTTGATTCGCCGCATGAAATTATCCCACGCCGCCATACGCCCATCCTGCCCTTACCCAGCGTTTTATCAGCAACGGCGCGGTATGCGGCGCATCGCGCAACAACTGCTCAGCCGTGTGCGCGATGCGCGCGAGCATGTCCTGATCACGCTGCAAATCGGCAATACGCATTTGCGCCAAGCCGGTTTGGCGCGTGCCCAGCACCTCGCCCGGGCCGCGCAATTCTAAGTCTTTTTGTGAAATCACAAAACCATCCTGCGTGCCGCGCACTGTGGCCAGGCGAATTTTACCCACCGCAGACAGTGGCGGCTGATACATCAGCACGCAAAAACTTTGCGTTGTACCGCGCCCGACTCGCCCACGCAATTGGTGCAATTGCGCCAAGCCCATGCGCTCGGCGTTCTCGATAATCATCAGGCTGGCATTGGGCACATCCACGCCCACTTCAATGATGGTGGTGGCCACCAGTAAATCGATCTGGCCAGCCTTGAACGCGGTCATGACACTTTCTTTTTCTGTGGATTTCATGCGCCCGTGCGCCAGGCCAATGCGCAGATCAGGCAAGTCCTGGCTAAGCTGGGCAGCCGTATCCTCGGCAGCCTGGCATTGCAGAACCTCAGATTCCTCAATCAGCGGGCAAACCCAATACGCTTGCCGTCCTGCACGACAGGCCGCTGCCACGCGCGCCACCACATCGGCACGACGGGTGTTGGGCAGTGTTACCGTGGTGACTGGGGTACGGCCCGGTGGCAATTGATCAATGACCGACACATCGAGGTCTGCATAAGCCGTCATGGCCAATGTGCGCGGAATCGGCGTGGCGGTCATGATGAGTTGATGCGGATGCAGGCCGTTGTTTGCGCCTTTGTCGCGCAACGCCAGGCGTTGGTGCACGCCAAAACGGTGTTGTTCATCAATAATCACCAAGCCCAGGCGGGCGAAGTTTACCCCTTCCTGAAACAGCGCGTGCGTGCCCAGCGCAAGCGGCGCGCTGCCGTCCGCCAATGCGGTCAGCACAGGCGCGCGTTGTTTTTTGCTCAGGCTGCCCGCCAGCCAGACCGGGGTAATGCCCAACGGTTCTAGCCAAGCGCTAAACGTGCGCAAATGCTGCTCCGCCAACAATTCGGTGGGTGCCATCACGACCACTTGATGTTGGGATTCCATGGCTTGTGCCGCTGCCAGCGCCGCAATCACGGTTTTGCCCGATCCCACATCGCCTTGCAGTAAACGCTGCATGGGCGCGGCCTGCGCTAAATCGGCCTCGATTTCACGCCAAGCGCGGTGCTGCGCATCCGTGAGCGTGAAAGGCAGGGTGGCGAGCAAACGCTGGCGCAAACCATTGGCGGTTGCGCCATTGCCCAACGCGGGCGCGTAACGGCGGCGCGCCTCGTGGCGCAACAGGCGCAAACTCAGATGATGGGCGAGCAATTCTTCAAACGCCAGGCGTTGGAACATGGGGTGGCGGCCTGCCAGCAGGGCTTCCGTGTCACATTCTGGCGGTGGCTGGTGCACAAAACGCAAAGCCTGTTGCAACTCCGGCAAGCCGTGTGTGCACAACAGGCTTTCCGGCAGCAATTCCGTCATGGGCACGGCCAGCGCTTGTTCTGCCAAGCGCCGTAAAAATGCCTGTGAAATGCCATTACTGGCCGGATACACTGGCGTTAATCCGCTCGCGGCAGCGGGCGGCTCACTATCGGTCTGGCCCAAACGGTATTCTGGATGCACCATTTCCAAGCCATGGAATCCCCAACGCACTTCGCCAAAACAGCGTATGGGCAAGCCAATGGCCAATTGCTGTAATTGTTGACTATTAAAATGGAAAAAGCGCACCACCAAGGTGCCGCTGTGATCTGCCACCGCGCACAGCAGCACTTTGCCACTGCCCGGGGTGCGCGCCGGACGCAAATCCAGATGCTGAATCACTCCGGCGATTAAACACTCTTCGCCCGCCTGTACCGAGGCAATGGGTTGAATGCGCGTGCGGTCTTGAAAGCGATAAGGCAAGTGAAACACAGCATCTTGCACATTGGTAATGCCCAATTTTGCCAGCGCGGGCGCGTGGCGGGCGGTGACGCCAGTCAAGTCGGTGACGGGCGATTCGGGGTGAAGCATGGGTTTAGCGGCCATGTGCGCGCTTTCCCGTCTGCACAAATGGGACTATAATAGTACCATCTTTAAGTTTCATTTGAAGTTCCAGCCTGACGTCACCAAGGAGCGCCCAATTATGTTTGAACTACGCGAATTATATGAAGAGATGGTGTTGGATCATAACCGCAATCCACGCAATTTTGGCAAAATCAATCCGCATACCCACAATGGCTATGGATTTAACCCCATTTGCGGCGACGAATTCCATGTTTTTTTACACATTGAGGACAATGTAATCACCCATGTGGGTTTTGATGGCGTGGGTTGCTCCATTTCCACAGCATCCACTTCGCTGATGACCGACGCAGTGAAGGGTAAAACTACGGAACAAGCCATGCAACTGTTTGAACGTATGCAAAAAGTCATCACCGGGCAAGACGATGGCAAGCCCGCCATGGAGTTAGGTAAACTCAAAGTGCTGGAAGGGGTGCATGATTTTCCCACCCGCATCAAATGCGCAGCGCTGTCTTGGCATACCTTGAAGGCCGCATTGCTGGGCCACATCGAAGTGGTAAATACCGAAGGCGAGCATCACGTATGCGGTTTGGAATCCCATCCCGTTTGAGGCCAATATGAGCACGGAAGCACTGCAACAGGCGGTCATTGCCGCTTTGAGAAATGTATATGACCCTGAAATTCCAGTTAATATTTATGACTTGGGATTGATTTACGATGTCGATGTGGCCAAGGATAACGCCGTGCTGGTGCGCATGACACTCACTGCGCCCGGTTGTCCAGTGGCGCAAACTTTTCCTGGCGTGGTGGAAAATGCGGTGCGCCTGGTTGAGGGTGTCAGCGCTGCCACAGTGGAATTGACCTGGGATCCCCCCTGGGATCAATCGCGCATGAGCGAAGCGGCCAAGCTGCAATTGGGCTTTTTGTAAACAGGCATGATCGTGCAGCAGCCCTACACCGCCCAAGAACTGGAGCACGCGCTGGAAGTCCGTCTGGTGGACCCTGAACTAGAGGCGTGTTCTCGCCTTGGCCCACTGGTCGCGCCAGCGCAAAAACTGGCTGGGCTGGCGCGTGCGCAACAAGAATTTTTGCTACGTTGCGTTGCACGGGTGGCGCATGTTCATGAACAAATTGCCTATCAATTCGCCCTGTGCGCTGTGCAAGCCTTGCAAACGCTTGGCGAAGAGGGCGTGGAAGCGTGGCTGGCTTCGTTTATGGGGGTGTATGACCGTACTGGACTATATCCAGCGTTACAGGCATTGCGCGATTTAGACCACTTTGCTGCTGAACAGCGTGCGCTGGCTGATGGCGTGGCGTTACGCGAAGTGGAAGGCATTTTGGCCGCATTTATCCATGGTCTGGCGGGCCGCCCATTGCGCATTTTGCCTGGCATGGCAACGTACACCGACACGGAAACGTTGTTTTTACCCAAAGTGTTGGCTGTTTTTAGTGGGCGCGAACAAAATTTTCGATTATACAAGGCGACAGCCGCACATTTGTGGGCACAGACTTGGTTCGGTACCTTTACGCCGGAAGTGTTTGCCACACTCGCCGCCCATCCCCAACCAGAACAAGCCCTGGCGATTTTTCACGCGCTGGAAACCGAACGCCTGGACGCCTGCCTGTGCCGCGAATTGCCCGGCTTATACCGCGAAATGGCGCAGTTACGCGATCACGCTGGTCTACCGGATGCGCGCGATAGGCTGACCTCGCCCCTCGCCTCGGTGGCAGATAGCCTGGAGCTGCTGGCAGGTTGGCACCAAGCCGAATTGCCCACGCCATTTTGTTATCAAGGTCAACTGTTGCTCAATCAAGTACAGCGTGTGCGTGATGAACGACTGGCGCGCGACCGGAACACACTGATTTATTTACTGACCGATTTGGCGCAACAAGCTACACCGCCCGCTACACCACCGCCTAGTATGCCCGTCCCAGAATTTCATCTTGAAATCAACCGCCAGTGTCCCAGTCAAATGCGTATTTTTCTTGACGGACAACCATTGCGCCCACCGGTGGTGCTTCGTGAAACAGTGCAGTCCATTTTGCAAGACTTGGGAGAAATTCCGCCAGAATGGCTGCAAGCCGCAGGCCCGGGCGGTTACGCTGGCGGGCGGCGCGAAGGTGTGGACAAACTCAGCTCAGCAAGCGCGTTGGAAGCTGAAACTTACCAATATGATGAATGGAACTATCAGCGTGCCATATACCACCGCAACTGGTGTACCTTGCGCGAGATTTCCATTACGCCGGTATCCACTGATTTTTTCCACGCAACCTTGCGCCAATACGCGCCACTGGTCAAACACCTGCGGCGTACGTTTGAAGTATTCCGTGCTGGCGAAAAACGACTGAAACGCCAGCAGGTTGGCGATGAAGTGGATATGGATGCCGTGGTGCAAGCCCTGGCAGATGCCAGTACCGGCCAAGAAATGACTTCACGGTTATTTATGCGTATCCATAAAACAGAACGCGACGTGGCCACGGTATTTCTAGTAGATATGAGCGGGTCCACCAAAGGCTGGATTAACGATGCTGAACGTGAGTCATTGATTTTATTGTGTGAAGCGCTGGAAACGCTGGGTGACCGCTATGCGATTTATGGTTTTTCTGGCATGACACGCATCCGCTGCGAAATTTACCCCATTAAAACCTTACGTGAACCCTATAGCGAAGCGGTTCAAGGCCGTATTTGTGCCATTACGCCAAAAGACTACACACGTATGGGCGCGGCAATACGCCATGTCACCAAAATTTTGACGGAAACCGAGGCAAGAACCAAGTTGCTCATTACACTAAGCGATGGCAAGCCCGATGACTTCGACAGTTATTACCGAGGCGATTATGGGTTAGAAGACACCCGCCATGCCTTACAAGACGCCAAAAATTTGGGTATACGTCCATTTTGCATCACCATTGACAAAGAAGGTCAGGAATATTTACCGCGTTTATACGGCGCAGTAAATTACACTGTACTCAGCCACGTGCGGCAATTGCCATGGAAGGCAGCCGAAATTTACCGTGTACTGACCACGAAGTAAAAAAAACCGCTTGCAATATAATTTAGCATAGGTATAATGGCCGACTTTCTTGGATAGCGGATGGAATTG
>DYPE01000026.1:0-11593 GCA_020720085.1 Dichelobacter nodosus
GTAGGCGGGAACGCCGCCGTAGGCGGATTGTGGCCATTGGCGCTGGGCGCGGTGCTGCTCGGTTTCGCAGCGGCCACGCAGGATATTGTGATTGACGCCTGGCGCATTGAATCCGCGCCGCCAGAAATGCAAGCCATGCTGTCTGCTGCGTATATCGCTGGCTACCGACTGGGCATGTTGGTGGCAGGTGCAGGCGCGCTAAAATTGGTCGCATGGTGGAATCACGGCGTGGACGGCTATCAATATGCGGGCTGGGCGGTGGCGTATTGGGGCATGGCGGCGGCGATGTTGATTGGCGTTGTCACCACCTTGCGCATCCGTGAACCCAGTGGCGCGCATTTCGAGGCCAACCCAGCGGCGCAGCGCGCGCCCTTATTGTTCGCAGCAGCCGTGGCAGCGTTTATCGCCGCGTTCACACTGTGGCCCCACGCGGTGCCCGCGCCCGGCGCAGACCCGTTGTTGAATTTTGTGTATCAAGCCGGGCGATTGGGATGGAGTTTGGCAGCGGCCATGGCCGCTGGCTGGGGCTTAATCCAACTGCGCGCAGTGCCGTTGGCCATGGCGAAAACGCTGTATTGGGAGCCGTTCGCTGATTTTTTACGCCGCCATGGCCGTTATGGCGCGTTGATTTTGCTGCTGGTGGGCAGTTACCGTATTGCAGACATCGTGATGGGCGCGTCTGCCAATATGTTTTATGTGGACATGGGGTACAGCAAAGACCAAATTGCGGACATTGCCAAAACTTTTGGGCTGGTGATGAGCATTGTGGGCGGATTTGCTGGCGGCGCGCTGGCCTTGCGCTGGGGCTTGCTGTCTGCGCTGTGGCTGGGCGCGTGGCTGGCCGCGTTGACCAATGTGCTGTTCGCGGCCTTGGCGTGGCTGCATGAGCCGTCGTCCCTGGCATTGGCTGCGGTGATTGCCGCCGACAATCTGGCGGCTGGTTTGGCGTCTGCCGCGCTGGTGGCGTATTTGTCCAGCCTGACCAGCCTGGCATTCACGGCCACCCAGTACGCGCTGTTTAGCAGCATGATGACGTTGTTGCCCAAATTGCTGGCCGGTTATGCGGGCGCGGTGGTGGACAGCGTGGGCTATGCGGGATTTTTCATTGGTTCTGCACTGCTCGGCGTGCCGGTGTTGGTGTTGATCGGCATCCTGGCGCGCGCGCCTAGCGTTGCAGCTTCATCCCAACTGCGCTAAATCACCGGCAATGTCGCTCATGCGCAAAAAATGCACATACGGATAGGCAGGGATGGACTGCGGTTGCGTCTCTTGCGTCAGCACCACCACTAGCATGGGCAGTTGCAAGGCGCGCAATTGATCCACCAACGCCTGGCGCGTTGCGTCCCACGCCAACAGCACTACAATCGCACCGCTGAGGGCGGACGTGTATTGGAGCAAAAGCGTTTGCAATTTGTCCATGCGCTCTTCGTAGCACCCTTCCACGCAGGCCAAAATCCGCAAAAATTGGTCTAAATGCGCCAGCCCACGCCCGCCCGTGAAGGCATAGGCTTGATTGCCGACAAAGAGCACATCCAGCAAAGTGTCTTGGTTTAGAATCGACCCCGCAAACGACGCCGCCACGGACACGGCCTCTTCAAATTGAGCCAGCGGAAGGTTGTGTACAAAGGTGTCTAGCACCAGGGCGTGGCGCACAAAAAATTCATCTTGAAATTCTTTAACCACCGGTTTATTCAACTTAGCCCAACTGTTCCAATGAATGTGCCGCAATGGATCGCCGGGGCGGTAATCGCGCAGCGATAAAAATTCCTCAGAATCGCCCACCGACATGGCCAGGCTAACACCGCCGCGTTGGTATTTGCGCCCGCCCGGCAGGCGTAGGGCTGGCACGGGGTAACGCTTGGGTAGTACCAGCAAGTGGTCGCGTGCCGGGATAACGGCTATCCCGCGAAACAAACCCAGCGGATCGGCGCGGCTGATTTCGACTGCGGTGAAATAAATCATGCCGCGCCGCACGGGACGTAACGGCACGCGCAATTCAGCCTCGCCGTGGGCTGCCAACTCAGCCAATACATTGTCTTCGATTTCCACGCCCTTGCGCGTGTACAGCAGCCACAGCCAATTGGGATAGCCCACGTAGCGATCAAACCAATTGCTGGCGCGTCCATGCAGTCCCTTGGCTAAGCGCTGGAATTCATTAAAATTCGGCAGGGTGAAATCCACAACGTCCTTAATTTGCGCATCTAGCAGCGGGCGATTGGCCGCATTGCTAATCCGCATCCGGTAATACAACGGCTCGTGCACAGTGGCCACAGCGGGCAAGTCGCGCTGGATGCGCAATCGCAGCGCCGCGCGCGGGCGGCTGAGCATGGCCAGCAGCAGCAGCGCGGTCAAAAACGCCACAATTTGGTACGCCAAGGTTTGACGGGTGTCAATGCCAAAGGTAATGGCTGCCATCCATACCCCCAACAATAATTTGCCAGCGGGTGTAAAGCGCGTGCGAAACCAATGGTCAAAACGGTAAATGGATTGAAAATTGCGAAAAAACATCCGTCGTAGCATGTTGGCTATCCCCGGGGCAGGTAAACTAGTACACTAAGTTATAAGTGGTAAATTATGAATTATGAATGGTGAATTATGAATTAATCATTCATAATTTATCATTTACAATTCATCTTCAAGCTGCATAATTGCACCACGGAAGCCCAATTTTCATGGAATTCGCTGATTTTGACTGCGCCTTGCGCCACGATTGGCAGCAAGCGGAAGTGCTGGCGCTATTGCGCGCGCCCTTGCTCGATCTATTATTTCACGCCCAACTGTGCCACCGCCGTTATTTTGCGCCCAACCAGGTGCAACTGAGCGCGCTGTTGAACATTAAAACCGGTGGCTGCCCAGAGGACTGCGCGTATTGTCCGCAAAGCGCGCATTATGACACGGTGGCCAAAACACCGTTGCTGGATGTGGCCGCAGCGCTGGCCAGCGCGCGCCAAGCGCAAGCCAGCGGAGCCACGCGGTTTTGTCTGGGCGCGGCCTGGCGCGCGCCGCGCGAGGATGAAAACTTTGCGCAGGTAGTGGAAATGGTGCGTGAAATTAAAGCGTTAGGCATGGAAACCTGTGCCACGCTCGGCATGTTGACGGCCACGCAAGCGCGCCAACTCAAGGACGCAGGCTTGGATTATTACAATCATAACTTGGACACTTCGCCCAATTATTACGCAGAAATCATCTCCACCCACACCTACGCCGAACGCTTGCAAACCCTGCAACAGGTTCGCGATGTGGGCATGAAAGTGTGCTGCGGCGGCATTATTGGCCTGGGTGAATCGCTGGCAGACCGTGCGGAATTGCTGCGCACGCTGGCCAATCTGGACACCCATCCTGACAGTGTGCCCATCAACCAACTCATTAAAATCAGCGGCACGCCGTTGGCAGATCAAGCCCCCATTTCCCCCTTTGATATGGTGCGCTGCATCGCGGTTGCGCGTATTCTTATGCCCGCTTCGCATGTACGCCTGTCTGCCGGGCGCGCGGACATGAGCGATGAATTGCAAGCCTTGTGCTTTGTTGCAGGCGCAAATTCGATTTTTTGGGGCGACACCTTGCTCACCGCAGCCAATGCGGGCGTGGCGCGTGATGTGGCCTTGATGGCGCAATTGGGATTGTACAGCGGTGGATGACACCACGCTGCTGCGCTATTCCCGCCAAATTTTGCTGCCAGAAGTGGATGTTGTTGGCCAACAGCGCCTGGCGGACAGCCATGTGTTGATCATCGGCCTGGGTGGCCTGGGGTCGCCGCTGGCGCTGTATTTGGCTGCTGCTGGCGTGGGTACCATGACGTTGTGCGATTTTGATGTGGTGGAATTGTCCAATCTGCAACGCCAAATTCTGCACAACCACGCGCGGCTGGGGCAAAGTAAAGTAGACTCGGCTTGTGCTGCGTTGCGCGATTTGAATCCGCACGTGCAGTTGCGCGCCTTGCCCGCTAAATTGGCGGGCGCGGACTTGGCGCACGCGATCCGCGCATGTGATGTGGTTGCCGATGGCAGTGACAATTTTGCCACCCGTTTTGCAGTGAACGCGGCCTGCGTTGCGCAGCGCGTGCCGCTGGTGTCGGCAGCCGCCATCCGCTGGGAAGGCCAGTTGAGTGTATTTGACCCCCGCCGCGCGGACAGCCCATGCTACCGCTGCCTGTATCCCGACCACGGCGAATTGGCAGAAACCTGCGCCAACAGTGGTGTACTCGGCCCGGTTGTCGGCACACTGGGGTGTTTGCAAGCGGTGGAAGTGCTGAAAGTGCTGTTGGGGCTGGAAAGTTTGGTGGGGCGCTTGTTGCTGTGGGATGCCCTGCGCATGGACTTCCGCACGCTGCGCCTGCGCAAAGACCCCGCCTGCCCGGTATGCGGATGAATTTGGAGTGTCAAGCCGTAGCTTGACACTGTGCCAAGCTACGGCTTGGCACTCCAGAACTTAATTCATAATTTACAACCCATAACTTATTGAAAGGAGTTCATTCCTAAGCTTATGGCCTACGCCCTCACCCAACTGCCGTTGGAATTAAAAATTCCCTTGCCCGCCCTGAACTTCGAGCAGTTTGAGCATGGTGAAAATCTTAGTGTAGTCATGCACCTGCGTGACATTATCCACCGCCGTGGCGCGCCCAGCCTCTATCTGTACGGTGCGCCGGGCTGCGGCAAGACGCATTTGCTGCAAGCTGCGTGTGATGAAATCGCGCAACAGGGCGGCGTGCCGGTGTTTTTGCCGCTCACCGAAATCGAGCCGGAATTCGCGCGCGCCACCGAGGGATTGGAACATGCAGATTTGGTATGCGTGGACGACGTGCAACTCCTTGCTGGCCACGCCGAGCATGAGCGTGCATTGTTTGGCCTATTCAACCAGTTGCGTGAACAGGGCGTTCCCTTGGTGGTCAGCGGTTCCGCACTGCCCGTTGCGCTGCCATTTTTGCTGCCGGACTTGGTGTCGCGCTTGAATTGGGGCGGCGTGTTCCAAATTTTGCTGCCCGACAAACTGTCCAAGCAAGCCATTGTGGATGCATATGCCCGCCAGTTGGGCTTGCACATTGCGCCTAAAATAATGCAAACCTTGGTACACACTGGCCCAGCGGAATTGGATGGGTTAAAACAATGCGTGGAAGAATTGAACCGGCTATCGCTGGCCATGCGGCGTAAAATCAGCATGGCCATGGTGCATAAACTAATACGCAACAAGCAACAAGTTAAGAGTTGTAAATTATGAATGATGAATGATGAACTCACCACTCATAATTCACCATTCATAATTAATAATTCACCATTCATAACGCATCCTACCTGATTTATTTCTCATGCCAGCCACCACCATTGCTGCCATCGCCACCCCGCCAGGCCGGGGCGGCATTGGCATTACCCGCATTTCTGGGCCGGACACGCCACGCATCGCTTATGCGCTGCTGGGCAGCCTGCCCGCGCCGCGCGTAGCGCGCTATGCCATATTCCGCGACCGCCACGGGCACGCGGTGGATCAAGGCATTGCGCTTTATTTTCCCGCGCCAGCGTCGTTTACTGGCGAAGACGTGCTGGAATTGCAGGGCCATGGCGGGCCAGTGGTGGCGGGGCTGGTGTTGCAAGCCGCGCTGGATGCAGGCGCGCACCTGGCGCGCCCTGGCGAATTCAGCGAACGCGCGTTTCTCAATGGCAAAATCGATTTGCCACAAGCTGAGGCCATTGCGGATTTAATCAACAGCGAATCGCAAGCCGCAGCGCGCTGCGCACTGCGTTCGTTGCAAGGCGAATTTTCTGCTAAAATTCATAAGCTTGTAGCGGAATTAACGCACCTGCGCTGTTATGTGGAAGCAGGCATTGATTTTCCCGACGAGGAAATCGACGTGCTGGCCGACGGCCAGGTGCGTCAGCGCCTTATGGAATTGCGCGCGCAGTTGGATACGGTATTACAGCAAGCTGGGCAAGGTCATTTGTTACAAGAAGGCATGAACCTGGTCATCATCGGTGCGCCCAATGTGGGAAAATCCAGCTTGCTCAACCGCCTGACTGGCGAGGATACCGCGATTGTGGCGGAGGTTCCTGGCACCACCCGCGACTTGATCCGCGCCCGCATCCATTTGGACGGGATGCCCGTGCATGTCACGGATACGGCGGGCTTGCGCGCCACCGATGATCCGGTGGAGCAAGAGGGCATCCGCCGTGCCCGCGCGGCATTGGCGCAAGCGGATTGCGCCTTGTTACTGGTGGAAGACAGCGCGCTTGTGCCAATTCCACCCAGCCTGCTGGCCGAAGCGCCGCCGGGCGCGGCGGGCTTGGTGGTGCGCAACAAATGCGACCAAACCGGCCATGCCGCTGGTTTTATTGAGCCTTCCCCTGCGCCTTACCCTTGCCTGCGGGTATCGGCGCAAACCGGCGCGGGCCTGGAATTGTTGCGCGCTTGGCTGAAACAGCGCATGGGCTATCATGGCGCGGGCGAAGGCGTCATCATGGCGCGCAGCCGCCATTTGGACGCATTGCGCCGCGCCCTGGCAGCCGTGGACGCCGCGTTGCAGCACACGCAATTTCATCATGGCGAACTGATTGCTGAAGAATTGCGCGCTGCACAGCACAGCTTAGGTGAAATCACAGGCCAGGTCACCAGCGAGGATTTGCTGGCGGAAATTTTTACCAGCTTTTGCATTGGCAAATAAGCAGTACCTGCCACACAACCCTATGAGGAATGTTAATGAATTCGGAAAAATTACAAAAAGTGTTGGCGCGCGGCGGATTGGGTTCGCGCCGGGCGATTGAGGAATGGATTAAGCAAGGCCGGGTGAGCGTCAACCGCCAGCCCGCACATGTGGGTGCACGGGTGTCGTCCCAGGATGAAATTCGGCTCGACAACCGCCTAATTCCCTCCAGCAAACTGTTTCTTGGCCAATACGAAATCCTCGCCTATCACAAACCCGAGGGCGAGATTTGCTCTAGCCATGACCCAGAAGGCCGTCCCACGGTGTTTGAGCGGTTGCCGAAGCCCAAGTCGGGCAAATGGATTTTAGTGGGACGCTTAGACATCAACAGCTCGGGTTTGCTGCTGGCCACCACGGATGGCGAATTGGCCAATCGCCTGATGCACCCTTCCTCCGGGGTGGAGCGCGAGTACGCCGTGCGCGTGTTGGGCGCGGTTACGCCTGAACAATTGGCGCAATTGCGCACTGGCGTGCCCTTGGAAGACGGCGAGGCCAAATTCGACCATATCATGGAGGCGGGCGGCGAAGGCGCTAACCATTGGTACCATGTGGTGTTGCACGAGGGTCGCAACCGGGAGGTGCGGCGTATGTGGGCAGCGGTCGGCGTCACGGTCAGCCGTCTCATTCGCATCCGCTACGGCGCGGCCAAGCTGCCACCGTATTTGCGCGCGGGTCGCCACATCCCCTTGCCGCCGGAATTGCGCGCTGGATTGCTAGAACAAGCCGGATTGACGTGGCGCGCGCAATCGTTTGCCAGCGAAGAACTCGATCCGCGCGTGTTCCGACGTCTGCTAAAGCCGCGCAAGGATTTGGCATTCAAAAAAACCGCAGGCCGTCCACGGACGGCGAAGCCGCCAGCAGGGCCGGATCGCCCACACCAGTCCAGCACACACCGCCCCAGAGGCCGTGATGGTGGTAAATAAAATATAAGTCATGAACCCAAGTGCTTGGTTAAAAAGGCTTGCACAACTTCCCACGCCGCTTGCGCGGCAGTGGAATCATGGCGCTGGCCTTCGGGATTGGCAAAGCCATGGTGGCCTTTGTAACTCACTGTTTCGTAGGATATTTTAGCCTTGGTCAGCAGGCGTTTCAATTTTTCCTGTTTTTCCGGCCAGGTGCGCTCGGCTTCGGAAAAAACCCCCAAGACTGGCGTGCGCATTCCCTCTATGTCTTCTTCCTCCAACACAATGCGGCAATAGTAAAAAATCAGCGCGTGCACAAGGCTCGGGTTTTCCATGGCAGCGTATTGCGCTTGCACGCCCCCCAGCGACCAGCCCAGCACAGCGGTTTTGCGCTTGGGCGCATGGAGCTTGCGTAGCGCAGTGGCCATCTTGCGGTTAGCTTGATCCTGATCCAGCGTGCGCATGAACTCGCCCGCATCTTGCGCATTGTTGGGGTGATGGCCGTCATACAAATCAATCACCATCGCCAAATAGCCTAATTCCGCGAAACGGTTGGCGTATTCTTTGTTGTAGTCCAACATACCCCACCAATCATGAATGAGCAGAATGCTTTTGGTGGCGTCTTGCGCGCCGACTAAAAATATTTCAAACTTTTCTTGATCTTCTGTAACAAGCTGTTTTATCACTACAATTCTCTCTCGTTTGACTTTACTAACCCACAGGCTTGGCAACGCATTGGGCACAGCCCCCCCTAAAATGGGTTGTTACTATATTGGACAAGCGCAAGAAAACACAATCACTATTTGAAATCGGCACACGGGTAATAAATTATGAGTTGTGAATTGTGAATTATAAATAATTAATTCATAACTCATAATTCACAATTCATTACCCGCTTCCAACCCAATACAAACGCAAACGCAGGCCCCAGCCGGTGGTGTAGCCGGTTTCCACAAAACGGATGCGGCCTTGTCCATCCAGAATAAAGGCAGCGGGCACGCCGCGCACGCCATAGCGGCTGGCGAGTTGACCAGCGGGGTCTGCCAACGTGGGCGGGAATTCGCCATGGTCGCGCAAATACGCGCGGATTTCCTCGGCATTGCCCGAGCGCATGGCCACGGTCAGCACGGGGTAATGCTTGGCCACGTCCATAACGGCGGGGCGCATCAGTTTACAAATTCCGCACCAGGAACCCCAAAAATACACGAGCACCGGTTTGCCAGCGCCGTTAGCGGCTCGGAACGTTTGCAAATCCAATGGCTGGCCATCTTGCGCGTTTTCCCCTGCCAACGGCGGTGCTGGGCCGCTGGCCATGCCGTGCGTCATGTAGGCGCGCAAGCCAAAAAACAGCGCGGCCAATAGAGCGATTTCCAGCGCCAATGCGCGCCATCCCTTCGGCAAGCGCAGGACACCGCCGGTTAATTTATAAGCTATCACGGGGATTTTCCTTCGGGCGCAATGGCCAATAAGCGTAGTGCATGAGTTAAAATTTCGGCAAAAATGGGCGCTGCAATCTGGCCACCAAAGTGTTCGTCTGCACTGGGTTCATCCACAATCACCGCCACGGCCAAGCGCGGGTGCGGCAAGGGCGCAACGCCAGCAAACAGTGCAAAGTAGCGGTGTTGCGCGTAGCCGCCCGCTTCGGCCTTGTGCACAGTACCGGTTTTGCCGCCCACGCGATAGCCTGCGACGCGCGCCAGTGGTGCTGTGCCTTGATCTGCGGTTACCCCTTCGAGCAGGGCCAACACCGTGCTGGCAGTTTGCGCTGACATGGCTTGGGTGTATAAATGGCGGTCGGTTCCATTGCCGCCGTCTGTCAGTGGCGGCGTTGCCAGAAAACGCACTGGCGGCAAACGGCCATGGTTGGCGAGCGCGGCATAGGCGCGTGTCAATTGCAGCAACGATACGCTCAGGCCATAACCATAGCCCAGGGCGGCACGGGTGGATGCGCGCCATTGCGAATAATGTGGCAACACGCCAGCGGCTTCGCCAGGAAAGCCACTGTCAGACGGTTCGCCAAAACCTAGGTAAGATAATAATTCCCAATGTTTTTCCTGGGGGGTAAGCAAGGCGATTTTGGCCGCACCCACGTTGCTGGATTTTTGGAGGAGGCGAGCCAATGACAAATCGCCTAAATTATGCCCATCGCGCACGGTGTAGTTGTCCACTTTGAGTGTGCCAGGTGCCGTGTTGATCACAGTGGATGCTTGAATGGCGTGATACTCCAAGCCCGCAGCGAGCGTGAAGGGTTTCAGCGTGGAGCCGGGTTCAAATTGGTCGGTGACAGCGCGGTTGCGCACTGCTGGGCCATTGCGTTCAGCGCGGTGATTGGGGTCAAAAGCGGGCGTGTTGACCGCAGCCAGCACTTCGCCACTGCGCGTATCCATCACCACCGCTGACCCGGCCTTGGCTTGTGCTGCGGCTACGCCCGCTGTCAGCGCGCGCAGGGCGTAGTAGGAAATTTCGCGGTCTAGGCTAACACGCAAGTCCTGGCCGGGTTTGGGTGGGGTGTGCAAGGCCACGTCTGCCAACATGCGGCCCTGGCGGTCGGAAATCACCTGGCGGTAGCCCGGTGCGCCGCGCAACTGGGCGTCCCAGGCCAATTCCAGCCCTTCCAGCCCGTGATCGTCCAAATCCGTAAACCCCAGGGTTTGCGCCAGCGCAGCACCAGCGGGGTAAAAACGGCGGAATTCTGGTTGGGCGTGAACGCCAGCAATGCCCAGTTGCAACACTGCGTCGGCCAATTCTGGCGTAATTTGGCGGCGGACATAGACAAATTCGCGCTTGGCGGCGGATGGGGTAGAATGCAGGGCGCGCGCTTCTTCCGGTGTCAATTGCAATTGTTGGATCAATTGCACCTCTTGCGCGGGGCTGGGTTGATAATCACGCGGATTCACCCAGATCGCTTGCGCGGGCGTGCTGATCGCCAGCAGCGCGCCATTGCGGTCTAGCAACCTGCCGCGCGCGGCGGGTTGTTCTACCGCACGGATTAAGCGCGCATCCCCTTGCGCTTGCAGGAATTCACCATTAAAAACATGCAGATATAACGAACGCCCTGCCAATGCCAGCCAAACGGTTGCCAATAGCCACACGGCCACGCGGTGGCGGTTGCGCCGACCAGCAGCTTCAGCCAAGGGCGAGACTGCGGCTGGACGCCGGGCGGTGTCCTGAGCTTGTCGAAGGGCGGTGTCCCGACGGCGAGTCAGGAAAGTCATTGTCTTCATCCCCGGAATGATGCCATTAGGCCATGAATATGCCAAGTGATGAACAAGAGTGCCCGCAGTGTCCTGAGCTTGCCAAAGGGTTGCGCTGGCGCGTACACCAGGGCTGGCTGACGCCCGCACGCCATGTGCCCTCGCCCAATTGCGATGACCGCCCGCCGGGTGTGGCGGTGGATTTGCTGGTCATCCACGGCATCAGCCTACCGCCAGGAGAATTCGGCGGCCCTTATATTGACGCGCTATTCACCAACACGCTGGCCGCCTTGCCATTGCACCCGGATTTGGCCGGATTAGCGCAATTGCGCGTGGCTGCGCACTTGCTCATCCGTCGCAATGGCGAACTGGCGCAATACGTGCCCCTGCATCGCCGCGCCTGGCACGCCGGACAGTCCAATTTTCAAGGCCGGGAACGCTGCAATGATTTCTCCATAGGCATTGAACTGGAAGGCACGGACGATACGCCCTATACCGATCCGCAATATCAGGTGTTGGCCGCGTTGATTCCCGTACTGCGCGCTGCCTACCCCGCCATTACTGCTGGACGGATTGTAGGCCACAGCCACATCGCGCCTGGCCGCAAAACCGATCCCGGCCCTTTTTTTGATTGGACGCGAATCGGCTAGCCGGTAGCGGCGGGTTTTATGCCCGCCCTTACCAAAACCATCATGTGAATTGGGTATTTTCTGGTTCAGGGCAGGCATAAAACCTGCCTCTACCAACGCCGCTTTGTGAATTGGGTATTTTCTGGTTCAGGGCAGGCATAAAACCTGCCTCTACCAACG
>DYPE01000026.1:11693-26432 GCA_020720085.1 Dichelobacter nodosus
TGTGAATTGGGTATTTTCTGGTTCAGGGCAGGCATAAAACCTGCCTCTACCAACGCCGCTTTGTGAATTGGGTATTTTCTGGTTCAGGGCAGGCATAAAACCTGCCCCTACCAACGCCGCTTAAGGTGGTTAGCTGTGCTGGATATTTTTGAGCAACGCCATAGCTTGTTGAATTTGCACGAACAGTTGCGCGTCACCGCCTCGGTCTGGGTGATGGCGCATGGCGAGTTCACGGTAGCGTTGCTTGATTTCTTCTGTGTTCACCGGATCGTGTAGACCCAGCACAGCCAGCGCTTGCTGGCGATGGGTGGGGGCGTGAAAATAAGCCCAAAATGCAGTGAGGCGTTGTTTGACCTGCGCCTCGGTGGTGGTGGTCAAATGGCGCGCATCAAGGTAATACGCACGCACTGGATCGGGTTCGACCAAGGCGGTGTTTCCCGGCTGATAGGGGTGCCAACGGATGCGCAACGGTGTGATTTCTATGCAGGCTTTGCCCTGTTGCCAGCATTGGGTTTGCAGGCAGTAGAGGGCATGAAATAGCAAAAAATGCATACGAAATAACGGCAACGGCTCAAGCAGCGCAATGGGGGGAAAGCCAGGCATGGCTTGCCGTTGCAGTTCTTTAATCAATTCATACTCGCCCAGGCCGTCTTGTGCCGCTTGCAGCAGTGCTACGAGCACGGCTTGCAAGCGGGGCAGGTCGTATTCCCAGGAAATTTCCATTTGGGTCAATAAATTAGCGTGATTTTAGATTGGAGGGCACTCCGGCCAATAAAAAATCAATTTTCCGTTCTTCCAAGTTCACGCGCGCCACCGTGACGCGCAGGCGGTCAGATAAACGGTATACCAGCCCGGTGCGTTCGCCGCGCAAGCAATGGCCGCTGGCGTCAAAGTGGTAATAGTCATTTTTCAGCGAAGTGACGTGCACCAAGCCTTCCACGAACAAGCCGTCCAATTCTACGAAAATGCCGAAGTTGGTCACGCCAGTAATCAGGCCGTCGTAAGTTTCGCCTACTTTGTCTTGCAAATATTCGCACTTCAACCATTCCAGCGCGTCGCGGTTGGCTTCGTCGGCGCGGCGCTCGGTGGCGGAGCAGTGCTCGCCCAGCGACTCCATGTCCGCGCCGCTGTAGGGAAAGGTTTCCACGGCTTTACTGTCCAACAAGTGGCCGATGGCGCGGTGGATGAGCAGGTCAGGATAGCGGCGGATGGGCGAGGTGAAGTGGGTGTAGGCGTCATAGGCCAGGCCGAAGTGGCCGTTGTTGGCGGGCGTATACACGGCCAGTTTCAGGCTGCGCAGCAGCACAGTTTGGATCAAGCGCGCGTCTGGGCGAAGCTTGATTTTGTCTAGCAATTGGCTGTAATGCTTGGGTTGCGGGTCGTCTTTGCCTGCCAGGCTTAAGGCCAATTCACCCAAAAACGCACGCACTTGCGTGAGTTTTTCCGCTGTGGGGCCTTCGTGCACGCGGTATAGCGCGGGCATTTTTTGTTGCGCCAGCCATTCGGCGGCAGCGACATTGGCCGCGAGCATCATTTCTTCAATCAAGCGGTGCGCATCGTTGCGCTCCACTGGCACGATGGCGCTGATTTTGCGATTTTCGTCAAAGCGAATTTTGGTTTCAGTGGAGTCGAATTCAATGGCACCGCGCTTGCGGCGGCGGTCGTGTAACACGCGGTATAAGGCGTGCAGATTGCGCAAATGCGGCAAAATCGCGGCATCCACGGCTGGCGTGGTTTCGGTCTGTTCCGGCGCGGTGGCCAACGCGGCAGCCACTTGAGTATACGTCAGGCGTGCGGCGGAACGCATGACGCCCCGGAAAAAGCGCGTGCGGCGGACATTGCCGATTTTTTGGATGAACAATTCGGCGACCATACACAGCCGATCCACCTGGGGATTGAGTGAGCACAGGCCGTTGGACAACACTTCCGGCAGCATGGGAATCACCCGATCCGGGAAATATACTGATGTGCCGCGTTCGCGTGCTGCTGCGTCCAGCGCAGTGCCGGGCTTTACATAAGCGGATACATCGGCAATGGCCACCAGCAGCCGCCAGCCCTGGCCATGCGGCTCGCAATACACGGCATCGTCAAAGTCGCGCGAGTCCTCGCCGTCAATGGTGACCAACGGCAATTGGCGCAAGTCTTCGCGGCCTTCCAGCATTTTTTTAGGAATGGTTTTTTGCCGGTGCAGTGGTTTGATTTCTTCTTCCACTTCCGCCGTCCACTGGTGCGGCAGATTGTGGTCGCGGATGGCGATGTCCACTTCCATGCCCGGCGCGCGTTCGCGGCCCAGCACTTCCAATACGCGGCCTATGGCAGGCAAATGTTTGCGCGGAAATTCAAGCAATTCCACCACCACGATCTGGCCATGCTCGGCGTTGCGGGTTTCACCGGCATGTATCAAAATATTCTGAAAAATCCGCTTGTTGTTGGGTTCAGCATAGGCAATGCCATGCTCTTGGCAGAACCGTCCGACGATTTCTTTCTGCGCACGTTCGAGAATTTCCACCAGCACGCCTTCGCGGCGATTTCTGCGATCCTGGCCCACGGCCTTGACCACCACGCGGTCACCGTGCATAACCGTGCGCATTTGTTTTTCCGGCAGAAAAATTTCCGGCCCGCCTTCGTCGGGGAGCACAATACCAAAACCGTCGGCATGCGCATTGACGCGCCCGCGCAACATGCTCATTTTGTTCACTGGCCCGTATTGCTGGTTGCGCGTGCGCACCAACTGGCCATCGCGTTCCATGGCGGTAAGGCGGCGGCCCAAGGCTTCTTTTTGTTCGTTTTCTACGTTGAGCAAGCTGGCAATCGCGGCAAAAGCCAACGGCCCTGGCGCGTCAGCCAAGCATTGCAGAATGAATTCCCGGCTGGGAATGGGATTGGGATATTTTTGCGCTTCCCGTTCGGCAAAAGGATCTGAATTTGCGGTTTCAGAATTCGCAGTTTTAGTTTTTTTTCTTGACAAAATGATGCTCCATTTTTATAGTAATCCTCTTTCACGCCGAGATGGTGAAATTGGTAGACACGCTAGCTTCAGGTGCTAGTGGGGGAAACTCCGTGGAGGTTCAAGTCCTCTTCTCGGCACCAGGTTTTTTCCATCCTCTTGAAATTTATAAACCGCTGTCTGCACTTATGCAACAGCGGTTTTTTTTTGCCACGCTCAGCC
Source organism: Dichelobacter nodosus (assembly GCA_020720085.1). Classification (GTDB taxonomy): domain Bacteria; phylum Pseudomonadota; class Gammaproteobacteria; order Beggiatoales; family Beggiatoaceae; genus DYPE01. The sequence goes on from DYPE01000026.1 coordinate 14,863, forward strand.
CAGCATTTTGGCGTCTGCTGGCTGCTGCGCAACGGTTCTAAATAAATCTATCAATTCACGTACCAAGCCAGTTTTCATTTTGAGCGCGGCTTTATTCACCACCAGGCGCGAGCTGATGTCCGCGATATGCTGGCGCGGTTCTAAGCCATTGGCGCGCAAAGTGTTTCCCGTGTCCACCAAATCGACAATTTCATCTGCTAAGCCCACCAGTGGGGCAAGTTCCATGGAACCGTACAATTTGATCACCTCCGCTTGCACGCCTTGTGCGGCGTAAAATTCTTTGGCAATTTTGGTATATTTCGTTGCCACGCGCAACCGCCGCACGCACGGCGCGGCATGTATGGGGGCTGCGGTCATCAGGCGGCAACGGGCGATATGCAAGTCCACAGGTTCATACAGTGTTGCACCGCCATATTCCATCAGCACATCTTTGCCCGCCACGCCCAAGTCTGCCGCGCCATAATCCACGTAAGTCGGCACGTCGGTGGCGCGAATCACCACCAGTTCAATGGCTGGGTGGTTAGTGGCGATAATCAGCTTACGCGAGGTTTCTAAGTCCTCAGCAGGGAGTATGCCCATGCGCGCCAGCAATGGCAAGGTTTCCTGGTAAATGCGGCCTTTGGAAAGTGCGATTTTTATCATGCGCGGTGGTTCCTGTTCAGTTGCTTTGTATCAACACCAATTTTTCGCCGGGTTTAATCAGCCCCAATTCCATGCGGGCGCGGCTTTCCTGCGCACCTGGGTTGGTGCGCAACAGCTCGATTTCACGCGCCAATGCTTGGTTGCGTTCAACCAATCCCTGGTTTTTACGCTGCTGTTCTGTGAACATCCGCTGAAGCTGGGCCGATTCGCGCTGCCCACCTTGCCACAGCGCATACTGCACGCTGGCCAGGCTGACAAGCAATGCAATAAAAATCAAAAAGCGGCTCCAGCTCATGCGTGTGTGTCTTTGGGCGCGAGTGTGGCGTGGATTTTTCGCCGCCAGGCAATAATCTTGGCTTGCAATTCGTGGGTGTTGATGGTGGTCAAGCTACGCGATTTCACCACATGCCGTCCTGCCACCCATACATCGCTGATGTGTTGGCGGGTGGAAGCGTACACCAATTGCGATAACGGATGGTACACCGGTTGCGACTCCAGGGCACCCATATCGACTGCTACCAAATCGGCGGACTTGCCAGGGAGCAACGAGCCAGTGACATCGGAAATACCCAACGCCTTAGCGCCATTGAGCGTGGCCATGCGCAATGCAGCCGCCGCTGGCAGTGCGGCGGCATTGCCGCTCACCGCCTTAGCCAGCAGCGCGGCGGTGCGCATTTCGCCCAACATATCCAAATCGTCATTGCTGGCTGCGCTGTCTGTACCCAATGCCACGTTCACGCCCGCTTTCATCAACTCATGCACGGGACAAAAACCACTGGCCAATTTCATATTAGATTCTGGACAATGGATGACGTGCGCGCCTTTTTCGGCCAAAAATTGAATTTCTTCAGGGATGAGTTGCGTGGAATGCACCGCCAGCAAGCGCTCAGAAGCTAAGCCCAATAAATCCAGCCGCGCCAGCGGACGGTACCCGTCGGTTTTCATGCCATGGTTAATTTCATCCGCAGTTTCATGCACATGAATGTGCACGCGCAGGTTATGCTCGCGCGCGAACGCAGCCGCCTGCTCCAACGGCTGATCCGACACACTGTACGGTGCATGGGGGGCCATGGCGCATTGCACCAGCGCGTTGAATTTAAATTGTTCATGCACTTTCGCGGCCTTGGCCAAATATTCGCTTGGGTCATGCGCCCACACTGTGGGAAAATCAATCAAAATCAAACCAATGCAGGCGCGTATCCCGGCTTCCTCCGCCACACGACCGGTGATGTCGGGATAAAAATACATATCATTGAAGCAGGTAGTGCCCGATAGCAGCATTTCGGCAATCGCCAAGCGGCTGCCATCCTCCACAAACAACGGCCCCACCCAGGCTTTTTCTGCGGGCCAGATGCGTTGGTTAAGCCAATCCATCAGCGGCATGTCATCCGCGTACCCGCGTAACAGCGTCATGGCTGCGTGGGTATGGGCGTTGATAAACCCCGGAATCAGTGCGTGCGTTTTAAGGCGGTGGGTAATGCGGGCAGAATATTCGCCCGCAGCCGCATCGGTGGGCAAAATATCCACCAAACGGCCTTCGTGAATGGCCACGGAATGGTGTTCCCAAACCGCGCCGTCCGGTTCCACGGGAATGACCCAACCCGCATGTATCAGCGTATCAACGTGTCGCATGAAATCCGCCCTGAACAGAAGTGGTTAGTGGGTAGTGGTTAGTGCACTGCCATTAAGTTAGACAAAAAACACGCCCTGAAATGGCGAAATATTTTCGCCCCTTCAGGGCTTGGTTATCAACATACCCACTACCCAGGGCGTTGCCCAAGGCTCTAAATATTATGCCCTTTCAGGGCATCTATTTGCCAAACTTAATGGCAGTGAGTGGTTAGTGGGAGACTCGTCACTCATCTAAGATATAGTGTACTCATCGTCTCTGTCTTCAGGCAACCTTCTTTGGCGGGCAACCTCTTTATCATACCCACCTAACTCGCCAAATCGAAATTTGCAGGCACTACCCGCCTTACGCCAAATGGCGCTAAAATACGCTGAATGCGGCCAATCGGCTGATTTTGCATACCATACCCGGAACACGGGCGTAACCCGAGGAATTTGAGTAATGACAGACATCACGCAATATACGATTCACAGCGAACCCTTTTACCAGCCGCAAGGCGATGAAGTCACCACATACGAAGCGGCCTATGCAGCGCGCTTGCCAGTGATGATTAAAGGCCCCACTGGCTGCGGCAAATCCAGATTTATTGAATATATGGCCTGGCATTTGGGTAAACCGCTGATTACGGTAGCATGTAACGAAGACATGACAGCGGCAGACTTGGTGGGGCGTTACTTGCTTGACAGCAATGGTACGCGCTGGGTGGATGGCCCGCTGACCACTGCCGCCCGTTTGGGTGCGATTTGTTATTTGGACGAAATTGTGGAAGCGCGTCAGGATACCACAGTGGTCATTCATCCGCTTACTGACCATCGTCGCACTTTGCCGCTGGATAAAAAAGGCGAGCTGGTCAATGCCCACGACGATTTTCAACTGGTGATTTCATATAACCCCGGCTATCAGAGCCTGATGAAGGATTTAAAACAATCCACCAAACAACGCTTTGTGGCCATGGACTTTGATTATCCGCCGCCTGCGCTGGAAGCGGAAATTGTCCGCAAAGAAACGCAATGCAGCATAGAATTGGCGGAAAAACTGGTAAAAATTGGCGAAGCCGCGCGCAATTTGAAAGGCCATGGCCTAGACGAAGGCGTGTCCACGCGCTTGCTGGTATATGCAGCCATTCTGGTAGGAAAAGGCGTGCCAGCGGAGGTAGCCTGCCGTGCTGCCTTAGTGCGGCCCATTACCGATGACCGCGACATCCGCCTGACCTTGGATCACGCCATTACGCAAGTGCTGGGGTGATCCGCGCTGCACCGCCGTTTTTTCCCTAATGTTGTACAATCTGGCCGAGTTTCATGCAATTACTTCATGTCTGCGCCATCGCGCTGAATCAAACGCCGCTGCACTGGGAGCATAACCTCGCCAATATCCAAACCGCGCTACGCGCAGCGCGACACAACGGCGCGGCCCTGGTGTGTTTGCCTGAACTGTGCATCAGCGGCTACGGCTGCGAAGACGCATTTCTGGGCAGCGGCCCACTGGCACAAGCCCAACACTGCCTGGCCGCGTTGCTACCAGAAAGCCGGGGCATGGTGGCGGCAGTGGGCTTACCCTGGCTGCATGGCAACCGCGTATACAACACGGCCTGTCTGCTGGTGGACGGCGAAGTTGCAGGTTTTGTGGCCAAGCGCTTTCTCGCTGGCGATGGCATTCACTATGAACCGCGCTGGTTCCACCCCTGGCCGCTGGGCGTGCGTGAGGAAACCGTGTGGCGCGACCAATCCTATCCCATTGGCGATATTGATTTTGATGTCAATGGCGTGCGGATTGGCTTTGAAATTTGCGAAGAAGCCTGGGTCGCAGCCCGGCCAGGCATCCGCCTGGCCAGCCAAGGCGTGGACGTAATTTTAAACCCCAGTGCCAGCCACTTTGCCTTTGGCAAGCATCCGGTGCGTGAACGCTTTGTGCTGGAAGGTTCGCGTGCGTTCAGCACTGGATATATTTATGCCAACCTGCTGGGCAACGAGGCGGGCCGGGTGATTTATGATGGCGACACCTTGCTGGCATCCAATGGCCGCTTACTGGCGCGCGGCCCGCGCTTTAGTTTTCGTGACTGGGTGCTGACCGATGCGGTGATGGACATCACCCTCACCCGCATGACCCAAGCGCGCACCAGCACATTTACACCCAACCCAGCCAGTTGCGTCACCGTGCGCGCAGCGGATTGGCCGCCCAACCTGTCAGCAAGCGCAGCCCGCCAAATTGCCGCACAGGTTGCGCCAGTGCCTGCATGGGAAACCAGCGCGCACATCAAAGAAGAAGAATTCACCCGCGCCGAAGCACTGGGATTGTTTGATTACTTGCGCAAAAGTGGCGCACGCGGCTTTGTGGTATCGCTCAGCGGCGGCGCGGACTCTGCTGCCACGGCCTGCTTAGTGCGCATCATGGCCGAACTGGCGCTGGCTGAATTACAACCTGCTGGCGTACAAGCTAAATTGGCGCTAGACACGCCCATTGCCGATGCCCACGCGCTCACCCGCCACCTGCTGGCGTGCGTGTACCAAGCCACGCACAATTCCTCGCCCACCACCCGCCACGCCGCCGCCAGCCTGGCACAAGCGCTGAATGCCGAATATGTGGAATGGGATGTGGAAGAAGTGGTGCAAGCCTATGTTCAGCGCGCGGCAAGAGCAATCGGGCGCGAATTGACATGGCAACAGGATGATTTAGCGCTACAAAACATTCAAGCGCGCGCCCGCGCACCTGGCGCATGGCTGCTGGCCAACCTACGCAACGCACTGCTGCTGACCACAGGCAACCGCTCCGAGGCAGCGGTGGGGTATGCCACCATGGACGGCGACACCAGCGGCGGATTGAGCCTATTGGCAGGCATTGACAAACATTTTCTACGCCAATGGCTGCGCTGGCTAGAAACGCAAGGGCCGCATGACCTCGCGCCCATTCCAGCGTTGCGCTGGGTAAACGAACAACAACCCACCGCTGAACTGCGGCCCGGCCACGCGCAAACCGATGAAGCGGATTTGATGCCGTATGATTTTCTCGCTGCCGTAGAAACCGCTGCCATCCGCGACCGCCGCACACCCTATGAAATTCACTGCCTGCTCACCGCCGAATTTCCCCAGTATGCGCCTATGCACCAAGCCCAGTGGATAGAGCGTTTTTTCCGTTTGTGGAGCCGCAACCAATGGAAACGCGAACGCCTGGCACCATCATTTCACCTAGATGACCAAAACTTAGACCCACGCTCATGGTGCCGTTTCCCAATTCTATCCGGCGGCTTTGCGCGTGAATTGGCAGAAATGCGGACACGCATTCAAGCCGATGAAGCGTAGCGCCAGCCATTTCCGCAGCCCTATTTTCATAGGAAAGTAGTGGGGTTTTTGCTCGATCAGGATGTGCTGGCTGGGCAGTTTGGGGATGGTTTGAAAGGCAAGCGGGAATTACTTCTTGTGCCTGACCTCGCCTTGCTTGGCATATTCATTGATTAACGGTCGGTTTCCCGAAACAACTGCCAGATTTCCTCTGGCGTGGGCGCGGGTACATCATGCACAATATGGCTCATGGTTGCTTGTCTTTTTCCAGCATGGCAACAAGTTTTTCCAACTGCGCAATCTGTTTTCTCATGTTCTCAATTCGTTTAATATACGCATCACCTTAATTTTCTTGTAAATTTCCTGGGTGTCCATGAAATAGTCCTCCTAATATTGAATGACGTGTGGAGCATAAACGTGCAAGCCGTCATCACTGAAGTTTCCCCAGTCATCCGGGTCATAAGTCACCACCTTGTCTATGCCGGCGACCAGCGCGTTTGCCGCATGGCGGGCATCATGCACCCGTCGGGCTGTCAAATGATGTTTTTCCGCCAATGCCAGCATCTTCAAGGCAGCTTCCAGACTGTCCGGCAAAATTTCGATAGCCGATGGCGGTTCCACGAGCAGCCGCACCGCATCGGCGGCCTCCGCCGGGCTATGGCGCGGCTGGGCGTTTATCCAGGGTCAGGGCAGCATACACTTCGCTCAAAATACCGCTTGTCGTGCAGGCGCTCAGGCATCCCGCGCGCGCCGCATCCACCAATGGCCGCGCAACCGCATGGCGCTCGTCTCCCTCCAGTAACGCGCCAATGAATACGCCAGCATCGAACAGAATAAAATCACTCATCTGGGGCATAAATTGCCTCCTTCCAACCCGCCGGAACAAAACCTTTCAGTACTGGTAAGGGTTTGAGTGCCGGCTTGGGGCGGATCATGATTTCCGTTCCATCTGGAAATTGGATAATCAAGGCTTGCCGGTTTTTAACCAGATATTTTAGTGTGTCTTCCAATGGCTTGTGTTTGAAATCCGAAAAGCTCAAGGTGGTCTGGGCCAGCATGTCATTTCTCTCCCCTCAATAAACGGTTGATTTCTTCCAACTGAGCATTCTGTTTTTTCATGTTCTCGATTTTTAACGCAACAACCTGACAACCTGTTGAATATTTAATTGTTTGGCTCTTGATACAAGCGCTTTGTCGAAACTTACGAATTCCTTGACGGTTCCTGAAATAGCCGCGAGGTGCAATGCGTCGGCAAAGTCCATTCCACTTTCATATCATTCTAGGCTCAATTCAACGGCTTCAGGCGTCTCGACAAACATTCTCGGCAAAGCCAAGAGATGGCGAATCCGTTGCAATACTTGTTCCTGTGAAAGGTTTCCCGCCAGCTTGGAACCGAGTACCCACACGGTTTCCAGCAAAACAGTCCGGGTAATCAAGCAATCATTGCGCTGCAAGAAGTCATGGGCAGTTCTGGCTTGCGCGGGATCGTCGCGTAGCAGATAACGCACGATGACATTGGTATCGAGCGCAATCATCAGTGCCGCCCCGCTTCATCTTCGATTGCCGCCCGCATGTCTTCTAAGGTCAGAGGCGGCCCCCGATAAACCGACGGCGCGTCGGGAGCTTCGAGTTCTGTGGGCGGAAGATAATCCGGGGACATGCGGCCAAATTTCAGTCGCGGCACGGTTTTATCAGACAACCGCCGGGATTTCATCCTGAATAACAGAAACTCCATGAAATCCAACAGTTCTTGCTGAAATTCCGGCGGTAACTGATGTAATCTTTGCTGGATGGCTTGTTGAATCGTCATACGTTATCCTCTGTATCTTAATCCCGCTTTTCAAACATGGCGACAATTTTTTCCAGTTGCGCAATCTGTTTTTTCATGTTCTCAATTTCTTTGTCGCGTTCTTGCAGCAGCAAATTGGCTTTTTCTAATTCGTGTACACATTGGGTCTCAGTGAGATAAACATTAGAGTTGTTCCCAAATAAGCCAAAAGGCTGATTTCATCGTTCATAACCTATTGTTTTTACTGATGTGGGTTTTATTTGGGAACAACTCTATTGTTATTTCCTGTGCAATTTTGATTTGCGCTATTTAATAGCTGAAGAACATTGCCACTATTCAACTCCAACAACTTTGCCAAGTCCACGTCCATTGCTTCGGCAATTTGCGCCAGGCGGGACAGATTTACGTCGGTTTCGCCGCGTTCGATCTTGGCATAGCCGCCGACCGTGAGACCCAGCTTGTCTGCCATCGCTTCCTGCGACCAGTCGTTTAATATACGCATCACCTTAATTTTCTTGTAAATTTCCTGGATGTCCATGACAACAGATACTCCGGGTAGCTGAAGTAGAGAGTGTGGGTGTCTGTTTTCTTGCCTGGGGTTGGTTTATCGTAAACTCCCCTACTGATGGGGTCATTTTAGCAGGGGAGCGGGCAGGATGTGCGGGATTTTTTTGTGGCCCGCAGGGTTCGCTTTGTGTTCCTCCCCGGCTGAGGCTCAAACCAGTCAACCAAAACCAACTTGTCGTCAAAGGAGTGTGTTATGAAACGTGTATTTTTTGCGATCAGCTTAGTCTGCTTTTTTGCATTGCAGGCAAATGCGGCAGAACCTACTGTTGATTGGGTTAAAGATTATGGTTCAAGTGGGGTTTTTGGTCAGACAATAGTTCGTGATAATAAATATAATTATATTCTTTATACTACAAGTAGTTATAATAATCACATAGAAACAGGGGATGACTTAAAAATCGTAAAAATCAGTAATACAGGTAATGTCATTTTGGAGAAATCTGTAGGAGATATTTCTTCTATGCCTAATTCTGTATCAAATGAAATGGGTACAAATATAATACAAGATTTTGACTCTAATTATGTCTTTGTTTCTTATGGTGAAATAATAAATTATACGCCAAATACGGTAACGAAGAACCAAATTATGATAAATAAGTTAGATGAAAATGGCAATCTACTATTGACAAAGAGATTTGAAAGTTCTGACAGAAAAGCCTATTTATATTCACTAACAACATCTTTTGATAATGGCTATATTTTAATAGGTGAATCTAAATCTAAAAATACACTAAAAAATGGAGCATTGATTATTAAACTTGATAAAGATTTTAACGTACAGTTTGAAAATATTGTAAGTGGAGCAGGCAACTTATTCTCATCAATAGTAAAAACATCTGACGGTAATTATGTCATATCTGGTATTGCTAATTACCCAAAAGGGGCGGGAAACAGTGATTTCCTTGTTACAAAGATAAATAAAAATGCTGACATTTTATGGGAAAAAACATTTGGAACAGAAGGATTTGAAGAAGCATACAAAATTATTCAAACTTTAGATCAAGGATACGCAGTTGTTGGAATGAGGGCTTCATCTTCTGATGGGATAGTTAGAAATTGGCTTGTAAAATTAGATAGCAATGGATTGTTACAATGGGATAAAGCATTTTCAAAGGCTGATGATTTTGGACGCTCTCTTGTACAAACCCAAAATGGGGAATACATTGTGGTCTCAGAATCATTATTTAGTCCTATTTGGAAATTATCAAAAACAGGGGATGTTTTATGGAATAAGTCTATTAACGATAAATTTTCTGGCTTTCATGTTGTAGCAGTAAATTGCAATGAATATATTGTTGCTGGCTATGGAAACAATGGGTTAAATCTTTCAGCCGTTTATATTACAGATTCTGATTCTTGTTGTAGTAATTCTGTTGATACCAACGGCTCAACCCAAGAAGGTATTAATCTGGTAAAAGCAAACCCTTCTAATTATGGCTTATTCACCCAAGCCCAAATTGAAGCCGCCAAGCAAACGGGTATTGAGTTAGTCAAAGCCAAACCGGCTGATTATAGCCTGTTTACGCAAGCCCAAATTGAAGCCGCCAAGCAAACCGGCATTGATTTAGTCAAAGCTAAACCGGCTGATTACAGCCTGTTTACGCAAGCCCAAATTGAAGCCGCCAAGCAAACGGGGATTGAGTTAGTCAAAACCAAACCGGCTGATTACAGCCTGTTCACGCAAGCCCAAATTGAAGCAGCTAAACAAGCCGCAGTCAATCAATGCCAAACCAATCCGGCTTCCTGTAACATTGTGGTAAGCCAAGACCAATGCAAAGCTGATCCTGCCAGTTGTGGCTTGTTTACGCAAACGCAGGTGGATACAGCCAAGCAAGACGGCGTCACGCAATGCCAAGCCGACCCGGCTTCTTGTAACATTGTGGTAAGCCAAGACCAATGCAAAGCTAATCCTGCCAGTTGTGGCTTGTTTACGCAAACGCAGGTGGATACGGCCAAGCAAGACGGCGTCAAGCAATGTCAAACCGACCCGGCTTCTTGTAACATTGTGGTAAGCCAAGACCAATGCAAAGCTGATCCTGCCAGTTGTGGCTTGTTTACGCAAACGCAGGTGGATACGGCCAAGCAAGACGGCGTCAAGCAATGTCAAGCCGACCCGGCTTCTTGTAACATTGTGGTGAGCCAAGACCAATGCAAAACCAATCCTGCCAGTTGTGGCTTGTTCACCCAAGCACAAGTCGATGCGGCTAAACAAAACAGTATTGAAACCTGTAAAAATGACCCGCAATGCAAAGGGATTCATGCAGCGTATGACGCGGTGAAGGGCGAGGTGCATATCCCCTTTGTGGACGTGCCCAACGGCTTAGGATTTGTGCAAACCTTTGATGTCTATCTGCTTCAAAGAGCTGGCTCTTTCATCTTCGATTTAGATTTGAATAGAGTTGTGCTTGTCCCGTAGGCGGGTAACTGCCTGTTCGGTAAGACCTTCCAGGTGAAAACCTGGAAGGTTTATTTCTCTCGATAACCTGGCGGCAAAAAGCTGGCGCGACCAGGTATTTTCTTTTCTGGCAATCGGTTAGGTGCGATACTCGGCGTTAATCTTTACATAATCGTAGGAAAAATCACAGGTCCACACTTGTTCGCGCGCCGTGCCGCGTGCGCCCAAGTCTACGCGGATGGTGATTTCCGCTTGTGCCATCACTGCCGCGCCTTGCGCTTCGGTATATTCCAATGCGCGGCCTCCGTCGCGCACGATGCACACGTCATCCAGCCAGATTTGTACGCGGTGCAAATCCAAATCCTGCACGCCAGCACGGCCCACTGCCGCTAAAATCCGGCCCCAGTTGGCATCGCTGGCGAACAGTGCGGTTTTGACCAAGGGCGAATGGGCAATGGCATAGGCCACGTCCAGGCACTCTTTAGCGTCGCGGCCTTGTTCTACGGCTACAGTGACAAATTTGGTCGCACCTTCGCCATCGCGCACCACAGCTTGCGCCAATTCTACGCATACTTCAGTGAGCATGGTGACGAATTCCGCATAACCCGGTTGATCCGTGGTGGTGATGGCGGCCATGCCATTTTTGCCAGTGGCTGCCAATGCGCAGGCGTCATTGGTGGAGGTGTCGCCGTCTACCGTGATGCGGTTAAAACTTTTGTCCACCGCTGTTTGCAGTGCCACTTGCAGCACCGGCTGCGCCACAGCGGCATCCGTGGCCAGGTACACCAGCAGCGTGGCCATGTCAGGGCGAATCATGCCTGCGCCTTTGGCAATGCCCACCAGCGTGCATGGCACGCCGTTGATGACCGCTTGACGGAACGTGCTTTTGGGCCGGGTGTCGGTGGTCATGATGGCACGCGCAGCGGCAGGCCAGGCATTTTCATCTAATTTGGCAAGCAATTCCGGGATTGCGGCAATGATTTTGTCCGCTGGCAACGGTTGGCCGATTACGCCGGTGGAGAAGGGCAGGACTTGTTGCACCGCACAGCCAGCTTGAAGGGCAACCGCTTGGCAGGTGGCCAGGGCACTGGCCATGCCAGCGCTGCCCGTGCCTGCATTGGCGTTGCCAGAGTTGACCAGCCAAAAACGTGGCGCATGGCCCGGAACACGGGCGTTGCTTTGTAAATGCTGGCGGCTGAGTATGACCGGCGCGGCGCAGAAGGCGTTGCGGGTGAATACCGCTGCGCACACCGCGCCCTCGGCCAGTTCAAA
>DYPE01000026.1:26532-30074 GCA_020720085.1 Dichelobacter nodosus
GCCACCGGTGGTAAGGAAAAACAATTTTGCGTCATTGTGAGGATTCCTTGTGAACAAATTGATGGGCAGAAAACAACAGGCCGCCTAGCCAAACAAACCAATGGCCTTCGGTGAAATCCGATAACAGCGAGTTGAACAAGCAGCCACTGGCCATGAACACGGCCAGACCTTGTGCCATGGGTTTATATACGCCCGGCAGGCGGTTGGCGCTGCGCCAAACCGCCACCAGCAGTGCGCCAAATAATACAATGCCCAGCCCGCCGACTTCTACGCCCAGGCGCAAATATTCGTTATGCGGATTCGTGGTTGCTGTAATCCCTTTAGTGTGCGCCAATTTTTGGTATTCATGAGCGAAGCTGCCCGTGCCATGGCCAAACCAGGGCCGTTGTGCGAGTAACTCGCTGGCGTTGCGGGCAAAATCGATTCGCAAGGACAGTGAGGTTTCCTGGTGTTCGCCGATAACGCCCGGAACACGGGCTTGGTAGTGGCGAGCATGATTCCAGGTGGCGTGCATTCGGGTTGCCAGCCGATCCGACAGCGCATAGGCGCTGCCCGCCACGACAACCAACCCCAACGCGGCGGCCAACAAGCCGCGCCCGCCGTAGCGTTGCCAGCCCCACAGCAAGGCCAGTGCCAGCAGCATGAGATAGCCGCTGCGCGATTGAGTGATGAAAATTACATTGAACACGGCCAGCACGGCGAGCGCGGCCAGCAACGCACGGTAATACACACGGCGGGCAAACGCCCGTGTTCCAGGCTCGGCATATTGGAATTCCAGCGCGCACAGGTAGGCGGTAAAGGCCATGAGCAGGCTGTGGGTGATGTGGTTTTTGAACGGCGATGGTTCGGTGGGGGTGGCATGGCCAAAGGTCAGCGGTGTCCACGCGCTGAGTGTAGAAAGCAGCATGGAAATCGCCATAGCTGCTATAAAAGCCTGAATGCCAGCACGGCGCGTTGCCGCATTGGGAAATGCCAGCACAAACAACGGAAAATAAGCCAGTGCGCGATAATCCAGCAGACCGTGCCAGGCGCTTGGCGCATCGGGATTGCCATGCAACATGCCCAGCGCCAGTGTGGCCAGCAATACCAAACCCATCCGTGGCGGCGCGGCCATCATTGCGGTGTCCTGAGCTTGCCGAAAGGTGGCCCACTTGCGCCACTGCGTTGCGTTCACGCCCCATCCCGCGACCACGCTTAGCACGGTAAGCGCAATCAAGCCATTGGCCGCCGCTGTGGACACCGGCAGCGCCACGCCGAGCAGCACTGCGCTGGCTGCGCCAAGCTGCTGCCCATGCGTAAGTCCGGCCATAGGGTTCAATACATCTTCACCGTGTGCTTGAAACCAACCGTGTGGTATACCTCCACTGGGCCGTCGCGGGGTAAATCCAGTGTCCAAGTCTCGCCAGCGTACAGTCGGTTGCTATTGAGTTCCACGCAATCGCTTTGGTCTGCGTTGCATTGGCGGATGCGGTTGAGCAGCACATTGGTGTTGCCGTGGTTGATGAATTCCACTGTGCGCCCTTCGCGTTTGGCTTCCACCTCGGGACTGGCTTCGGGCGGGCGCACGATGACCAGCGCGTCGTAGCCGACCACCACTTTTACTGCCAGGGTTTCAGATTGCACTTCGCCCACTTGCGGCACAATGCTGATGCGGTAAATCAAATCTTGTGCAGTGGCGGGCTGGCGCACCATCACCCGCACTGGCTTGCGCCCGCCAGGCGGCACTACCACGCGGTTGGGCGTGGCCAGTAAACCGGCCTGGCGCGGGTCGTCCAGTTCGCGGCGTTCGGGTTGTTCCAGTTTTGGGTCAACGATTTCAAATGCTTTTACTGTGACATACAAAGTTTCCGTGCCCGTATTGTGTACTTCAATGTCCTGACTCAACGGTTGGCCCGGCTCGAAATCGAGTATGGATTTGTCCAACACCATGTCGGCCCAGGCTGGCGCAGCCAATAACCATAGCGCCATGATAAATTTCTTCGTCATGTTTACCCTTTTGCTTGGCGTTTAAAAATGGGGAAAACGTGTAGCGTATGAAAAACCGCAGGCAAAAACAAGCGCGCCCCGGTGAACGGGGCGCAGAGAGGGGAAATGCCGATGAGCGGCAGGATAAGGTTACAGCGGCGTAATCAACAGCGTCAGCGTGTCAGTGTACACACCATTTGCTGCTGCGGTCATTTGCGCGTTGGTGATATTCACTTGCACTTTGGCATTGGTGGCAGCCGCACCGCCGCAATCTTGGGCAGTATTGTCACCAGCCTGACCAATTAATGCGGTATTGTAGGCGGTCGGGTCGTAGGTGCCGCCGTTGTCCTGCCATTGCACGGTATACGTAATGTACCCGGCAGTGCCGTTGAACAGGCGGAACGTGCTGGTGGCACCGACATTGGCACTGGTGGCCGTCACGCTATAACCACCCGTGGTGGTATACACACAGGCGTTGCTCACCCCCGTTACCGCACCAGCAGTCCATGCGCCCAGATTAATATCAGTCAATTTGGTAATTAATGCCTGATCACCTTTGGTGATGCTAATGTTGGTGGTGCCGGTGGAGGTCAGGCCCAAAGTACCGTCGCTGGCAGCATACGCCGCACTGGCGGACAACATCACAATAGCGGCAATTTTTAAAGTCAGATTGTGTAGTTTCATAATTAAGTACTCCTTATATTCAGTTTGGTATTTTAGGATTCGTCAAAGTAGCTTGACTTATCTTTTGACATGCAAACCCTGCGCCAATCTGTTAAAAAGTTGTATTTAGTTGTAATTAAACGTAATTTTTGTACTTATCCCTGTGCACCAAGTTGGGTATGGCTAGTTTTTTAAAGTCACCTGCATTTTGCCGGGCGATATTCCTGGCATTAAATAACTGGCACACTCAAATGTTCTTACCGCAACACTTCCGCGACTGTATAAAACGAGCCAAACACCAACACCCGATCCGGCGGGCAAGCGGGGGCGGCGTTGGTTAATGCGGCGTGGGTGGCTGCGGTAATTGTAGGGAATTCGTGCCATGCTGCGCCTAACTTGTGCAACGCTGCGGCCATGTCTGCCACTGGAGCGGCATTGACGGCCTTTACCTCGGCAATGTACCAGACATCTATGTGCGCGTGTAATTCGCCGAAGGTGCCTGTTATATCTTTGGTATTCAACATGCCTGCCACAGCCAAGGTGCGGCGCGCTGCGGGTAGCGTGGTCAATGCGCGCGCCAGCGCAGCCGCTGCGTGCGGATTGTGCGCTACGTCTACGTACAACGGCACTGCGCCAGGCAGCCGTTGCAAACGGCCCGCTACGAATACTTCGCGCAGACCTTCTTGGATGGCTTGCCAGGAAAAAAAATCTGCATTCACCCCGAGTGGTTCGGCCAGACACTGGAGCGCTTGCAACGCGCCCGCAGCGTTGTGCATTTGATGTGCTCCCACCAAGCGCGGCAATGGCAAGTCGTGGTAACTGGCATAAGCATTGTGCCAATGCCAGGTGTCTGTGTTTGCGCTAAAATTAAAGTCGCTGCCCAATTGCCACAACCGCGCGCCCACCTGGTGCGC
>DYPE01000166.1 GCA_020720085.1 Dichelobacter nodosus
CTGGCTATAGTGAATAATCGGCTTTTCAAATAGCCAAAGTAAAAAATACATTCCGGCGCTGATGCAACCCAAGACGATTGCATAAACAAATGCTTTATTTTTCATATAGTTTTAAGGTCTCCTATTGAGAGTGAGTTGAAGTGAAAATAATGAAATCAGGTGTATGGTTTATTAACGTGTGGCAGTGATGCCGCGCATGAAAACGAGACGCTACGCCGCCGCACATTCCGCAAAAATCCGTTTTTGGCACTGCGCACAGACGGCCATGTTCAAACGCGGATAAATACTGGTCAGCGCGGCAGTTTTGGACTGAAACACATTGCCCAAGCCGATGCCCTCCAGATAACCGCCTTTATCCAGCACACGCCACACGTTTTGTTTAACACGGATGAGATACAGCGCACCACCCGCTTTGCGGCGTTGCGCGGCTTCCTGGGCGAGAAATTCGGCTCCCGCCATGTCAATAAAATTGACCCCGGACATAATCAGCGCCAAATGGGTTTGCTGTGGTTGCGCACTGGTAAAGTCGCGCAAACTTTCTTGCACATGATTCACCGCGCCAAAAAACAGCGAGCCGTCAATGCGCACGATCTTGAGTTGCGGACATTCCTGGACATGCCCGCCAATGTGGTCAAATTTACGGTTGGGCGAGTCAGGATTGGGCGCACGCGGGACAATACTGGGATGGGCGGTGCGGCTTAAATACACCAGCAACGACAGCATCACGCCGAGCAAAATCGCAAATTCGAGTTCTAACAACAGCGTGGCAAGAAAGGTCACGCCCATCACCACGGTTTCCGCGCCACTGGTGCGGGCGATTTGGCGGATGTGGTGGAAGTCAATCAGTCCCCAGGCGACCAGAAATAAAATCCCCGCCATCGCGGCGGTGGGTAGGTACTCTGCCAGCGGCGCGACCAGCAAGACGATGATCAAGAGCAAACCACCGGCAAACACCGCTGCCAGCGGAGTTTGTGCGCCCGCTTCGTAATTCACGCCGCTGCGGTTGAATGAGCCGGTGGCAACATAGCCGGAAAAAAAACTGCCGGCCAAATTGGACATGCCTTGTCCGATAAATTCTTGATTGCTATCTAAAAGTTGCCCGCTACGCGCTGCCAGCGCACGGGCGATGGACACCGCTTCGGTCAGCGCGAACAAGGTCACGGCAAAGGCGGCGGATGCCAATTCTTTCCACACTGCCAACGAAAAATCAGGCGCGGAAAATGGCGGCAACGACGCCGGCAACGCGCCGACGGTTTTGATGCCCGCAACGCCTTGCGCTTGCAGCACCAGCGCGGCAAGGCTGCCAGCCAGCATCGCAGCAATCATGTAGGGAATGCGTTTGAACCAGCGTTTTACCACGATGCCGCACAGCAGCGTCACCATGCCAACCGCCAATACGCCCGCTTGGGTCTCGTCGAGGTGGGCAGCAATATTCATAATAATTTCATGCACATGGCCGCCGCTGTGAATGTCCAGACCAAAAAAGTGTTTTGTTTGCTTGGCGGCAATCAGAATCGCCGCGCCCGCCGTGAATCCCACCACGACGGAGTGGGAAATAAAATTTACCAACACGCCCATGCGCGCCAAGCCGAGGACGATTTGGATTGCGCCGACCATAAACGTCAAGGTCAGCGCCAATTGCACATACGCCAGTGTGCCTGGTTCTGCCAGCGGGCTGAGCGAGGCGTACAGCACCACCGACGCGGCTGTGGTCGGGCCGGACACCAGATGATGCGACGAGCCGAACAGCGCGGCGATAATCGCTGGAATCATCCCCGCATATAAACCATATTCCGGTGGCATTCCGGCAATCGTGGCAAACGCTACACCCTGCGGCAGAACAATAATCGCGCCCGTCAACCCAGCAATAAAATCCGCTTGCAAGCTGGCTTTGCTGATGCGGGGGAACCAGGTGAGAAAGGGTAAATAACGTAAGACTTCCTGCGACATGGATTTTCCTTAAAAATTACAATGGGTTCACGCGCCGCTTTCCTGCTCCACTGCAATCAGTGGACAAGGCAGGCGTACGCCTAATTTGCGAGTATATTCGCTGTTGGCGCTGATTACGGCGACGATAATATGGTGATCGTGCGTCACTTGTTGTTTTACAGCGGCGCATAAATCACCAGCGCGTGGAAGAATCTGGCAAGCCGTGCGCTGTTGGCGCATACGCTCGGCAAAGGCTTCTAATATCGGCGGGAGTGCTGGGTCTGCCGCCAACCACAATACATCCACCCCCGCGCCAATGCGTTGGCACAAATTGCCAGTGTACGCCAGCAAGCGCGGGTATAGCGTGTCCGGTTCAGCGGCCAGCAGCACTTTGCGGACGGGCGGAGACATGCAGTTCGGTTTGCGCATAAGCTGGCTGCGTTTGGACGGATTGCGACGATAAAAACTGCAACGCCGTGTTGGCTTCATTGGCTTGTGCAAAGGTGACAGCGATTTGCTGGGCAGCGAACTTTGCCATGAGTTCGGTAAACATGGAATGACCTCGTGATGGGGACGCAAAACGGAATATAAAAACGCCTTTTTAAGGCAATAACAATTCAGCATGTGTGTGGTGAATGCGTCCTGCTAGCATATTTTATTCCAACTTATAACATATTGTTTTATAATATAGTTATTTGATTCGCCCTGTATTTTTCTGAAACAATGGTTGCAATATGAAATATGACTTAATTATAGCTCAACAGGATGTTTGTATACACACTGTTTTATGTGTTGTTGCAGTTAGTTTGAATGTGCTGCATTATGAAATAACTCGCCAAAATTCACGACGGATACCGCCTTCATGCCTTCTTTACGCAATAAAATCACGTTGAATTATTATCTGATTGCCACGCTATTTATCGTATTGGTGTTATTTACCTTTGTGGAACTGCGCCTGCTTGAAGAAAAAATCACTATTGGTGCACAAGTGACTGATTTTTTTGATACTGTCCTGGAAATTCGACGCTTTGAGAAAAATTATTTTCTCTATCACCAAACCACAGATTATGAAGAAAATCAAGCCTATCTTTCGCGCGCCCGTGCTTTGCTACAGGCACCGGATTTTCCACAGCATCCGCCGCAACTTTCCAGCGACTTGCAGCACTACGAACACCTGATGCAGCGTTACCACGCGCAACACACCCCGCAATGGGCATTGGCGATTCGGGAAGCAGGTAAATCCTTGGTCAGCAACGCCGAGTTAATCGCGAATAATCAACGCGCCATGCAGCGCGACATGCTGACGCGGCAACGGCATATTTTGATGGGCGCGGCGGCGGTGCTGATTGTCGCGGTGTTGGTGCTGGGACAATGGCTGTCGTGGCAAGTGGTGCAACCACTGCGGCAGATGGAAATCGGCATGAAAGTGGTGGCAGAGGGCAATCTGCGTCCGCTGGCGCTGCCCAGTCGCGACCGCGAAATTCTGCTGTTGCAAGAAGCTTTTAACCGCATGTTAGAAGAAATTGACCGGCGCCAACATTTTTTGCTGCGCAGCGAAAAATTGGCAGCGCTTGGCACGTTGCTGTCCGGTGTGGCGCACGAACTCAATAATCCGTTGTCCAATATTTCGACCTCGTGCCAAATTCTGCTCGAAGAGCTGGAGAATGCTGATCCTGTCTATCAGCAAGAACTATTGGCGCAAATTGACGAGCAAACCAACCGCGCCCGTACCATCGTACGTTCTTTGCTGGATTTTACCCGTGTGCGCGAATTTCAGCGCGAAACCCTGGAGTTGAATGGATTATTGCAGGAAACCGTACAGTTTCTCAAAGGGCAAGTGCCAACGCAGTTGGCACTCATTATGGACATTCCCGCTGGCATTCGCGTGGACGGCGACAAACAACGCTTGCAACAGGTGTTCCTCAATTTGCTGAAAAACGCCCTGGAAGCCGCTGGTGAGGTCGGCGAGGTGCGCCTGTGCGCCATCGCAGGGCAGCCGGCGGCGCTGCCGGTAAAAAAATGTTTCAGTGGCAAAGGCGTGTGCATTGAAATCACTGACAACGGCGCGGGAATTCCTCCAGCAGTCTTGCCGCGCATTTTTGACCCGTTTTTCACCACCAAAGACGTTGGGCACGGCTCGGGCTTGGGGCTATTCATCGCCCATGACATCATTGAAGAACATGGCGGCTGTATCCGCGCCAGCAACCGCCCGCAAGGCGGCGCGGTGTTTACGGTGTGGCTGCCGCTGGGCAACAGCAGTTTTACATAACATCGCGGATACGCGGCGTTTTATTCCTCTCTCCTGCTTTCGCTGCAAGTTTTTTCATGTGTTGCCTAGGTGACGTGATAAAATGTTTGTTTATGCAATGCATCATATTTCAATTTGCAATACATGCGAACTAATTTTAATCGTTATAAGGAGAACGAATGAACGACACGCATCAAACATTCACCAAATTTGCCGGTTATGCTGGCACGACGCTGGGTTTACTGGGCTTGGCAGGCACGGCTTTGGCGTCTGGTGATCCCGCAACACTGGCGACAGACCCCAGCTTGGTCGCTATTCCTGCTGAAGCTGGCGGGCTGCCTTGGTGGGCCTGGCCTGCGATTTTGTTTGTGGTAACTTTCTTTTTGGGCATTGTCGCGGTGTTGGGTGGGGTCGGCGGCGGCGTGTTGTTTGTGCCGATTGTCGGCGGATTTTTCCCCTTCCATTTGGATTTCGTGCGCGGCGCGGGTTTGCTGGTGGCGTTGGCCGGCGCATTGGCAGCCGGCCCTGGCTTGTTGCGTAGCGGCATGGCGAATTTGCGCTTAGCGCTGCCTTTGGCGCTGATTGCCTCGGCATCGGCGATTGTCGGCGCGATGATGGGCTTGGCGTTGCCGACCAACGTCGTGCAAACCGCGCTGGGCGTGACAATTCTCTCCATCGTGGTGTTGATGTGGCTGGCGAAAAAATCTGAATTTCCTGAAGTTCCTACCGCTGATCCGCTGTCGAGCGCGTTGCACATCAACGGGCTGTATTACGACATGGGCAGCAAAAAAGAGATTGACTGGAAAGTTCACCGCACCCTGCAAGGGCTTTTCTTGTTCATCATCATCGGCATTATGGCAGGGATGTTCGGCTTGGGTGCGGGCTGGGCGAATGTGCCTGTGTTGAATTTGCTCATGGGCGCGCCGCTCAAAGTCTCGGTCGCCACCAGTAAATTTATGCTGTCAATTGTAGACACCTCCGCCGCCTGGGTGTATCTCAATCAAGGTGCCGTGTTGGCGATGATTGCCGTGCCCTCCATCGTTGGCATTATGCTGGGTTCGCTGGTGGGGGTGCGTCTGCTCAAAGTCGCCAAAGCGTCGCTGGTGCGCAAAGTGGTGATCACCATGCTATTGCTTGCCGGCTCGCGGGCATTGTTGAAAGGCTTGGGAATCTGGAACTAACAAACAGGATATAAAAAATGGAACACACATCAGACAATA